>NZ_JACVPG010000005.1:0-349651 GCF_018882045.1 Polynucleobacter sp. Fuers-14
AAAGAATATATCGACTATTACAACCATGATCGGATCAAACAAAAACTAAAGGGATTAAGCCCGGTAAATTACCGAACTCAATCCCTCGTGCTAACCTAACTAAACTGTCCAACTTTTGGGGGTCAGTTCACTAAGGCGGCTCATTCTTCAATTAGCTAAAACTCTGATCACCAAGCCTGTTTCTTGCCATCAATCCAAGTTTCTTTAACTTTGATATTACGGATTTCATCTACAGCAATTGCGCGAGGATTCTTCTCCAGAACAACTAAATCAGCCTGCTTACCCACTTCCAGACTGCCAATCTTGTCATCGGAGAACATTTCATAAGCCGGATTAATGGTGACTGCACGAATAGCCTGATCCACACTGACACGTTGATTAGGCCCAAGCACGTGACGAGCAGGCTTTTGCCATAAACGACCCGCACCTTCAGAGATGTAATTGAGAGGACCTACGTTAGAAACTGGAGAATCGCTGTGATATGCATAGCGTGCTCCAAGCTTTTGGAAGCTCGCCGATGGATCAATTCGATTAGCTCGCTCTGGCCCAATCAAATGATTATGGAAAGCCTCCCCCCAATAGTCGACATGCCCAATCGTAAATCCTGGGATAGCGCCAATTTTTACCGCCCTGCTTACCTCATCTGGAGTATTCACCGTAAAGTGCTCGATACGCAGACGGCGCTCTTTTGGATTGGGGTTGCCGGCTAATAATCTCTCATAGTTAGATAAGGTTTGATCAATTGCGCGGTCGCCATTAGCATGCACGGCCAATTGCCAGCCTTGATCAAAGTAGATTTTCATTTGCTGATAAAGGTCTTCAGTCTGATAATCCAAATTACCGCGGTTAGCAGTATTTTTTGGATAGACATATGGATCGTTTAAAGCCGCAGTTAAGCCTTGAGTAGATCCATCAGAAATAAACTTGACACCGATAAAGCGTAAACGATCATTACCCTCGTTTGGCTTTAAGCCAGTATATCCAGCGGGGATCGCTGGGCCATATAAATAACCACGTACCCGAATTGGCATGGCGTCATTTGCGAATAAAGATTGGTACAGTTTTACTTCCTGATCTAGCCCCAAGTCAAAACCAACAGTAATCTCTGCAGAGGTAGTCACACCGCTAGATGCAATGTTGTTAACAGTTTTCTTGATGGCATTTACCAAGTCTGCGATAGGTGGCTTAGGCATCTTTGCCATAAACGGCGCATAAGTTGGCGGCTCAATTAGCACACCAGTCAACTTTCCTGCTGCATCTTTGACATATACTCCGCCGCCGCCAGGATTGGGCGTGCTTTCTGTAACGCCAGCCAATTCCAATGCTTTATGGTTTACGTAACCAATATGCCCTGATTGATTAATGATAAAAATCGGCACTGTAGTGGATACCTTATCCAAAACATCCGCGTTCAACTCAGTCATAAACGGATCGGTGCGCGATGGATCAACACCAAAACCAAAAAGCCACCCTCCCGGAGGAATGCTACTCAACGCAGCTTTCATCTTTGCGCTCAATGTACCCAATGAGTCATACGGCAAATTAAAATTGGAGAGATTTAAGCCCAATACCTCAGTCATGGCTGTGCCAATGATATGAACATGAGGCTCAACAAAACCTGGCATCAAGGTTTGACCCTGAAGATCCACAACCTTAGTTGAGCTAGATTGCCATTCTTTTGTAACGACATCTTTTTTTCCTACAGCAACAATTTTTCCGTTCTGCACTGCCAATGCTTGAGCCTGCTCATTTTTTGGGTTTACCGTAAGAATGGGGCCACCATAAAATATAGTATCTGCATTTCCACCCGCAATAACTGATTGCGCAACTAGGCACATTGCTGCGAGAGCGATTCGATTGATATATCGCATTTTTTACCTTCAGAAAAGTTGGTTTAAGATGATTCTAACAGCGCAAAGTTGACCCTTAGCCACGGACTTCGCAACCCCAAATGATCTTGCCGTAAGTTGGCTTAAATTTACTGTAAGCTTTAATATAGAGGCTATAAACAGAAACCTGCGCCCCTTGATAAACCCATCTAAACCTGCCCTTCTAAAAAGTACCACCCTCAAAGGGAAGAGCATTAGTCTTTTTTCTGCTACTGCCCTCGGTATTGGTGGAATGATGGGTGCCGGGCTGTTCTCTCTGCTGGGTACCGCTAGTGCTCATGCTGGAACGCATATTCCCCTCGCCTTTTTGTTGGGGGCGATTGCCGCTTCTTTTTCGGTCTATTCATATGCTAAATTAGGAGCCACCTTCCCCAGTAGCGGAGGAGCAGCTACTTTCACAGTCATGAGTTTCGGTCCCGGCCTGATTTCAGGTGGACTCAATGTATTTCAATACATTGCCTACCTTATCGCCGCCGCACTCTACGCCGCAGGCTTTGCCGAATACTCCAATACTTTGCTAGGCGACCATTTATCCCCCGCAGAAACCAAACTCATTGGTGCCGTGATAGTGATTCTTTGTGCCGGCATTAATTTACTAGGCACTGATATCGTTGGAAGAGCTGAAATGCTTGCTATTGGATTTGTAACACTTGCACTGATCTTATTTTCTATAGATGGCATACATGTTGCGGATGTTAGTGCATTTAAGATGACCAATTGGTCGATCAATGGTATTGCGATTGCTACAGGAATTCTATACATCAATTACCAAGGCTTTGGTGTAGTAACCAACTCATCCAATGCCATGCAAGTACCCCATAAAGAGTTACCGCTAGCAATGTTCTCCGCCCTGATTTTGGTAACTATTGCGTATATATTGGTCAGCACCGCCGTGGTCCTCCTCCTTACTCCAGCCCAAATGATTATTAATAGTGGACATGTCTTAGCCGATGCCGCCCAAATAGCTGCTGGGAAGATTGGTTTTGTTGTCATTGGAGCCTCCGCCCTCCTAGCATGTGCAGCAGCACTCAACGCCACCATCTTTGCAGCTTCGAATATTGCAGCCGATATGGCGCAAAAGAATTCGGTCTCAGAGGCCTTGGGTGACGAAGTCTTAAAAACAGAGCTTCGCGCATTAACTATTTCAGCGCTGCTAGTAATTGCTTTGGTACTAGCATTTCCATTAGACGTTGTTGGAAAAATGGCAAGCCTTGCCTTTTTATTGGTCTACGCTGCCATTACTTATGGGCATATTCGCGTACGCAATCAAACAGGCGCCAAGCTTTGGCCACTCTGGGCGGCAATCATCATTAACTTGAGTTTGTTTGCCACCCTGTTTATCAATGTAATCGAGACTGCGTCAAATAGTGCAATTGCTTTAGTGGCTGCCCTGGTTGGATCTTTTGCGATTGAGGCAACATCTCGCAAATTCCTCCGAAAGAAATTAAAGCCCCATTGAACGGTGCAAAATTTTAGACTTCATCTCCGCCCACAGACTTTCAAAATCTTCAGTCTTGTCTTCTGATAGTTGTACGGGATCAAAGAGGCCGCCAAAAATAATCGAGCCCTTCTTAACCAATGTCTTATCAAACTCGCCTAAGGATATAGGCCTATCGTCCACATCTCTAGCGAGCTCAGCTGAGCAGACAATCGCATCCACATCATCCCGATCAATGACTGCAAATTCAATAAACTGTTGATTTTTTTCAACGATTACCAAAGTGCCACGCGCATAACAAACCGCCTCATGTGCTTGTACGATATACGCAAGAAATTGATTCTGCTCATCATCACTCTTCATAGGGAGATCATCAATAAAGAATAGGTATTGATCTCCCTCGCCGTGTACCAAAGTAAATACCTTTGGAACAACCCCATGACCCAATGCCAAATTACGGTAATAGGAGGAAATTTCTACTGCAAGATTTTCAGAAAATAAGTGCATGTTGATTCAGGAAGATGTTACTCTTTACGAGTTTTAATAGATTCAATAATTTTATAGAAAGAGTCGGGCTGTACTGAATTCTGACCCTTAAACGGCTGATCGGTTATCACCAACAAAGATATCAGCGCACCCATGGTGATAGGCAAGATCTTCAATCCCAAGAAGAATGAATCTGAGGGCAAGAAGAGAGTATTAATGCCCATCAAGGCAAACATACAGATCAAAATGACTATCCAAAATAAGTCCGGTAAACGGATATTGGCACGTTCGATACGCGCCTCCCTGCTCTCAGCAACCTCTTCAGATTTTTTGATGATATCTGTATACATTGCTGTTTGACGATTGGTTTGGGGTTCAATTGACATCAATTGTCTAGAAATTCCGCGCCACAACATGTGCGTCTTAGAGCTGCCCTCACCCTTTTGCAATAGAGCCCACTCGTCATTCACAATCGAGTTCATATAGTCAAATAGCTCAACACGTATAGGCGCTATAGATGGATCACCAAATCGCGTGAGTAGACGATCTAAGTTATTTATACGTCCAGCCTCTTGAGACACCAGTGTTTGCACCTCGCGAAAATTGCTTTGTGCTTGATTGAGTAAAAAACCAATCAATAATCCGCTAAGCGTGATGATGGATCCAAAAAGACCCAAACCCAATCGGGTGCTATCTTGTGTGGGCGCAAAGATCGGGATGTGTTGCAATGCACGCGGCATCACATCGAGCAAAGTAACAAAAAAGATAATCAGCAATATCAGAATTTGGATATTACTTCTTCTGTATATCCAGTTAAAGAATAGACTTTCTTTGGAAGGAGTATTCATAAGGCCTAGCTACTAATATTTTTTTGTAGAAAATGAAGCGTACGCTCCCAGGCTAACTGCGCTGCTTCTGCGTTGTACTTTAGTGGAGTCAATCCCCGCGCATCCGATTTAGGGTTTGCAAAGGCATGCTTGGTATCGTAGCGGTGAAATTCATAATCCACGCCCGCTTGTTTTAGCTTTTGCTCTAGCTTGTCGACACCAGCAATTGGAAAGAACTCATCATGCATAGCCCAGTGGCCTAACATCGGCTTGCTAATAGCATCCGCATTGACATACTCCAAAGGAGGATTGCCGTACCAAACTATAGAAGCATCGAGCTCCGGCACATTGCAAGCAGCTAAAATGGTCAGCGCACCGCCCATACAAAATCCTGTTACTGCTACCTTTGCGCTACCAGTAGCTTTTAAGTACTGAACTGCACCCCGAATATCTTGACCAGCCGCATCACCAAAGTTCAGGTCGCCCATTAGGTGCTCAGCTTCATTAGCCTCAATCGCCAACTTGCCACGATATAAATCCGGAACTAATGCACGATACCCTGCTTTAGCAAGGAGATCAGCAACCGCTTTTACCTCATCATCAAGACCCCACCACTCCTGAATAACGACCACGCCAGGAGCAGTTGCTTTATCAACTGGCTCAGCCAAGTAACCCTTTACCGCCTGTCCATCGGGTCTTTTAAATTCAATCATGAGGTCTCCTTATGTTCTTTAGTTCTTACGCTTTTTTCGCATCAGCATGAATATATCCCACAACCCAAAAAGTGAGCAAGCCACAAATGGCAGCCCCATAACCAACTAGGTTGTAATGCTCCATCCTGCCATTAGTTGTAATTGTGACCACTAGGCCCGCTACTACTGACGCTATGCCGGAAGCTAACATCTGAACTGAGCCAATTAAGCTCATAAAGGTTCCCCGAATTTTGGGCTCTACCATTTGGCTCACAATAGCCATGGCCGGAATCATTCGACCAGAAATCAAGACAAAGAAGGCGGTCTGATTAACAAGTACCACCCATAAAGGAACCGGTATTAAATTGGTTGTTACTAAGATCGGTATCAAACTAATGATGGCTAGTATGCGAAATACTTTGACCTTGCCATATTTATCCGCCATGTGTCCAATAAATCTAGAGCTCATCAAAGTCGCCAAACCACCACAAAGATAGATCAGGGAAATGTAGGAATTTTCGATCCCAACGTTAGCGGTGAGATAGAGAGCAATATAAGGAATGACAGTAAATCCAGTCAGCATAATTAGCCCCACAAACAGAAAGGCGCGTAGATGACGATGGGCAACAAAGACTTCGTAGATTTGCTGGAAGCGGCTACCCTCATGAACGTGATGCAAGTGGCCAGAAATTTTCGGGATATTGCGATATGCCAGATAAAGAATCAGGGTAGATATCAGACCAATAAACATAAATGGCGCACGCCAACCCAGTGAGGTGATATGGTTTGCCAAAAATAAACTTAATGGAACACCTGCAACAGTTGAAACCGAGAAAGCGGCCATGACCGTTCCCAAAGCTTTGCCTCTCCGCTCGAACGGAATGGCATCCGCCACAATAGTTTGCACTAATGATCCCAAGATTCCGCCAAAGGCACCAGCGCATGCGCGAGCAATAAATAACGCATGATAATTTGGCGCAAAGCCACACACCACGGTGGCAATAATGAAGCAGACATACAAACCCAATAACAGCTGTCTGCGCTCAAAGCGATCTATATAGTAGGTTGCAAATACGCCAGCAATTGCTGCAGCAAAAGTATAGGAGGATAGCAACAATCCAAATTGATGCGTATTAATGGAAAGCGCTGCAATGAACTGAGGCCCAAGCGGCATCATGATCATAAAATCGAGGATATGCGTGAATTGAATGCCAGCCAAGGCAAGCAAAAAGAATCTCTCTTGCTGAGGGGTGCGAACTAAACTCAAAGTAGACTCAACAGTGCAAATTAGGGGACAAGAGAGCATTATCCTCTCTAGCGCACGGATCTGCTTTGGGGTAGGATTATGGCTATATTGCCTACTAACCTATTTCTGAATGGAAATTATGGCCTTGCCAGTTTTACCAGCCACTACAACAGCCGTCTCGCTTACCTTTGTTTTTATGGACCTCTTTGTTGGGGTAACAGGCTTAATACTGATATTGATATTCCATGGCAGCGGCTTGAATCACATGGTCATGCGTTTTGAGCGCATTACTAAGGCAAATCTAGATCGCAATCAATATGATCGGATCTTTTTTCACTTCTACGTAGCCTTCATTATTATTGCCTTGATTCATATTTGCGAGATCTTCATTTGGGCTGCCATGCTCTTTTGGTTGGATCTAATCCCTAGCGGGGTAAATGCCATTCTGTTTGCTGGCAGCTGCTATACGACTGTGGGTTTTATATCCGACATTCTTCCTTATGGCTGGAAAACGATGGCCTTCTTTATTGCCTTTTCGGGCCTTTTTTCAATTGCCTGGACCACCTCTACAATGATTGGAATGACAGGCATCTACAGACAGGCTTGGAATCTAAAGTATTTAAGACGTTATAAATAACTTTAAATAAAAACCCGAAAAACAGTCATTTTTAGGGTTAATTTATGCTCTTTAAGCGCAAAATTCGCATTTTTCAGAAGTTAAGAAACCACCTTAAGGCTTGATATAGTAACCATAAACACATCGATTTCCACCTCTTGAGGGGTCATGCGTATCGTAAATTATCCCATTCACCACAGCAGTCAGATGCTTTGAGACCTTCACAATTAAGACCCCTGCAGGAAGCTCGCCTAACCTTAGGTGAACCTTGCAGCCAGCACCTATTTCCATCGTAGGCACCCATCGAAAACCCAGACTAATAATGTAGTCATGAAAGACATTGCGATGATTCCCGTTCCTAGGAGATGAACCTTTGACATTAAGCCTTTTAGCAAGGCGGTCATTTTTCAGCTGGGCGTAACTCTCATTTGCCAGTCTTAAATCCTCATAGACCTGCATATAAGGCAGGCTTGCGGCAATCGCAATGGATCTCACAACGCAATCTCCTGCGCCGCCTTTAAAGCCAGCCGCCTCCCTGCCACCATCATTCAATTGAAATGGAAACTGGGAAGATCTAGAGAAGGGGTTTAGAAATCCAAACATTTGACTGTACCCAATAAAAAATGGATTTGCTTTATGGGCAAATCCATTTTGACTTAAAGCGTCGGCTAAATTACTTAGCGTGTGCCTTCTTTACCTCTAGGCGCCATGCATGCAACAAAGGTTCTGTGTAGCCATTAGGCTGCTCAAGTCCTTTGAAAATCAGGTCACTCGCCGCTTTATAGGCATATGAATCTTGGTAGTTAGGCATCATTGGCTGATACAAAGAATCACCAGCATTTTGACCATCAACCACTTTAGCCATACGTTGCAAGCTCTCGTTGACCTGATCAGCAGTCACAATACCATTGAGCAACCAGTTAGCGATGTGCTGGCTAGAGATACGTAAGGTAGCACGATCTTCCATCAAGCCTACGTTATGAATATCAGGAACCTTAGAGCAACCAACACCTTGATCAATCCAGCGAACCACATAACCCAAGATACCTTGGCAGTTGTTATCTAATTCTTGCTGAATCTCTTCCTTAGACCAGTTAGCATTCTCAACCACTGGAATAGTCAACAAGTCGTTAATTAACGCTTCAGCTTCAGCAGCTGTATCGAGCTTTTCCATTTCTTTTTGGAGTTCAGCTACGTTTACTTGATGATAGTGAAGCGCATGTAAGGTTGCTGCCGTTGGTGATGGTACCCAAGCAGTATTTGCACCCGCTTTAGGGTGAACAATCTTCTGCTCAACCATGGCCTTCATCATGTCTGGCATTGCCCACATACCTTTACCAATTTGAGCACGGCCACGCAAGCCACAATCTAATCCTGCAAATACGTTACGACGCTCGTAAGCGGATAACCACTTGCTGGTTTTCATATCACCTTTGCGCATCATTGGACCCGCATACATTGCTGTGTGCATTTCATCACCAGTACGATCTAGAAAGCCAGTATTGATGAAGGCTACGCGCGCACCGGCAGCAGCAATAGCTGCTTTGATATTCGCACTCATACGACGCTCTTCATCCATGATGCCCAGTTTCACCGTATCTGCTGGTAAGCCGAGTAATTTCTCAACACGCCCAAAGAGCTCGCCTGCAAAAGCCACTTCTTCTGGGCTGTGCATTTTTGGCTTGACGATATAAACAGAACCCTTACGAGTATTACCAATGGCTTGGCTTGCTGGACGATTGATGTCGTATAGAGCAATCAATACAGTCACTACTGCATCTAAGATACCTTCGTAGATTTCTTTTCCTTCACCAGTAATGATGGCTGGGTTTGTCATTAAATGACCAACGTTACGAAGGAACAAGAGTGAACGGCCATGCAAAGTTACCACGCCATCTTTTGCATCAACAGCACCGATACCGGCCTTGTACTTACGATCTGGGTTTAGTGAGCGAGTAATCGTCTTGTCGCCCTTCTTCACCTCTTCAACCAAAGTGCCTTTTAAGATACCTAGCCAGTTTTCATAAGCAAGAACCTTGTCGTCACCGTCAACGGCAGCAATCGAGTCTTCCAAATCCAAAATAGTAGAGAGTGCAGCCTCAAGCACAACATCATTAATGCCAGCAGGATCGCTAGCACCAATCGTTTTGGTCTTATTGATTTCAATATCAATATGAACACCGTTATGACGCAACAAGATAGAGCTTGGAGCTGCTACCTCACCTTGGTAACCAACAAATTGCTTCTCGTCCGCCAAACCTGTTGTAGTGCCGTCTTTTAATTTAACGGACAGCTTATTGCCATCAACAGAGTAAGCAACTGAATCACGGTGTGAGCCCTTAGCCAAAGGCGCAGCCTGATCCAAGAAATTGCGAGCGTATGCAACTACTTTTGCACCACGAATTGGGTTGTAAGCGCCAGCCTTAGTAGCGCCATCTTCTTCTGAGAGAACATCGGTACCGTAGAGGGCATCGTACAAAGAGCCCCAACGTGCATTAGCAGCATTCAAGGCATAACGCGCATTGAGTACTGGAACGACTAATTGAGGACCCGCTTGCAGAGCCAACTCATCATCTACATTCTTGGTGGTTGCAGTAATTTTTCCTGGCACATCAACTAAGTAGTCGATCTCTTTCAAAAACTTGCGGTACGCAGGCATATCCTTGATTGGGCCTGGATTGGCTTGGTGCCATTTGTCCAAATCCAACTGAATGCGGTCGCGCTTTGCGAGCAAGGCATCATTTTTTGGTGTGAGGTCTTTAACGATCCCATCAAAACCTTTCCAAAAATCGGCACTCTTAATACCGGTACCTGGAAGCACTTTGTCTTCGATGAATCGATATAAGGGAGTTGCCACCTGGAGGCTATTGCAAGTAGTGCGCGCAGTCATGTTGTGAACCTTTGTCTCTAAAGCGAAAGTTAATAAATATGGTTAATTAAATATTTTCCATTAATCCTGGAAAGGATGCTGGAGGAGAATGGTTTCGTCACGCTCTGGGCCTGTAGATACCATTGCAATCGGCTTACCAGCCACTTCCTCGATACGACGCAGGAACTTCTGGGCTTCGGCGGGCAACTTATCCCACTCGCGAATACCGAAAGTTGTACCCTTCCAGCCCGAGAAATCCTCATAAATTGGCTCGCAACGGGCAACTGATTCTGCACCACGCGGCAACACATCCAACTTCTTGCCATCAAGGTTATACCCAACGCACAAGCGAATGGTTTCAAAGCCATCAAGGACATCTAACTTAGTAATACAAAGACCAGATAGGCCGTTGATCTGAATCGAGCGCTTCAATGCAGCAGCATCTAGCCAGCCAGTACGACGTGGGCGGCCAGTGACAGAACCAAATTCTTTACCCACTTCAGCCAAACGCACGCCAATCGGATCTTGTCTTACTGGATTGTCATGGTCATACAGTTCACTCGGGAATGGGCCAGCGCCAACGCGTGTGCAGTAAGCCTTCGTAATACCTAAAATGTATTGCAAGGAGTCTGGGCCAACGCCTGAACCAGCAGCAGCATTACCTGCTACACAGTTACTGGAGGTTACATAGGGATAGGTGCCGTGATCGATATCGAGCAATGTGCCCTGGGCACCTTCAAATAACAAGTTTTGACCAGATTGCTCGGCGGCATACAAAGCACTGGATACATCCACCACCATTGGCTTGAGACGCTCTGCATAAGACATCGCTTCGGCTAAAGTCTTCTCATAGCTGACTGGCTCAGCACCATAGTAATTCGTGAGCATGAAATTGTGATATTCCAAGTTCTCACGCAACTGCTCAGCAAATTTTTCTGGGTAGAACAAGTCTTGCACACGCAAAGCACGGCGAGCTACTTTATCTTCATACGCAGGTCCGATGCCACGACCAGTTGTGCCAATCTTTGCCTCACCGCGCTTTTTCTCGCGAGCATGGTCAATAGCTACGTGATAAGGCAGAATTAAAGTGGTTGCTTCAGAAATTTTGAGACGGGACTGAACATCTAAACCAGCAGCCTCGAGCTCACCGATCTCCTTAAAAAGCGCCTCTGGTGAAAGCACCACGCCATTACCGATATAGCAAATCACATTTTTATGCATGATTCCGGAAGGAATCAAACGCAGAATGGTCTTCTTGTCGCCGATGATTAAGGTATGGCCAGCGTTGTGTCCACCTTGAAAGCGAACCACTGCTTGTGCATGGTCAGTCAACCAATCCACTACCTTACCCTTGCCTTCATCACCCCACTGAGTGCCAATGACAACTACGTTACGACCTTTGGTTTGCTGCTTTGAAGACATAATGAAATCCAAAAAGATAATTACAAAATAAGTTAATTGTTTACTGCTTTATTTGTTCGATGCTTTATTAATTCGCTGCATTAATTCAATTTTTTACTACTTCTTCTTTACTTCCCAAGAGCTGCCTTGCCTCACAAGCTCGCGGTCACATTCATATTCGGCAGATTCTAATTTCAAACCTGTTGGAGCCTGGATAACCACTTCACCAGACTCGCGCAATGTTGCGATGGCTTGACTCAGGGCAGCATCCTCTATCCAAGGAGCAATAATTGCCGTCTTACGCACATTCAATGGTGACAAGTTTGCTAGAGTCAAAAGATCTAATGAGAACCCAGTTGCAGGACGAGGGCGACCAAAGGCCTGACCCACATGATCGTATCGACCACCTCTGGCAATAGGCTGAGGCAACTGATCTATATAAGCCGCGAACATCACACCACTGTGATATTGATAGCCACGAAGATCGGCCAAATCAATACTGAGCTCTAAGTTGACAGATAACTTCGCTGCAGCTGAAACTAAACGCTCCAGATCTGCCAAAGCCTGATCAATTGCTACGTGCTTAGGCAAGTCTTTCTTAGCCTTTGCCAACACTTCAGCACAAGGGCCATTTAACTCAGTCAAGGCCATCAGCGCTTTAGCAACATTCGCAGGTAAACACGCCGCCCACTGACTTAAGCGAGGGCGATCTTTACTTTGCAACAACCCATACAAGGTCTCAATGGTTTCTTTATCTAAGTTCTGACCATCTAAGATGCCAGTCAAAATGCCGGCATGGGATAAATCCAGATAGACTTTCTTTAAACCCGCAACTGAAAGCGTTTTGAGCAATAAGGTAATAGCTTCTAGATCAGCTTCCCAAGTCGCACAACCATAAATTTCGGCGCCCAACTGCAACTCTTCGCGCGCTGAGCTCCCAACTGGTGTGCGAGCGTGCGCAACAGATCCGGCATAGCAAAGGCGAGTAACGCCATCACGATTTAAGAGGTGCGCATCAATACGGGCTACTTGAGGGGTTATATCAGCACGCAGGCCTAAAGTACGACCAGAGAGTTGATCCACTAATTTAAAGGTCTGCAGATTAAGATCGGAACCAGTACCGGTCAATAGGGAATCTAAAAACTCCAGAATCGGAGGCGCAACCAACTCATAGCCATAGGATTGATACAAATCCAAAATGGCACGACGCAATGACTCCACTTTGCGAGCCTGCGCAGGCAAAACGTCTGCAATATCTTCAGGAAGTAACCAGCGATTCATGGTATGGACTATTCGCTTTCTTATTTTTTGTGCAGGAACTTGAAGAACTCGCCATTTGGCTCAACCACCATAATGTCCTTCTTGTCCTTGAAAGAACTTCTATAGGCCTCTAGGCTTTGATAGAACTGGGCAAACTGAGGATCGCGCCCAAATGCTTCTGCATAGAGTGCTGTTGCTTTAGCATCGCCAGCGCCTTTAATCTTTTGGGCATCGCGATAGGCTTCTGCCAAGATCGTATCGCGTTGACGCTCTGCATTCGCACGAATCTTGTCGGACTCTGCAGCACCAGTGGAGCGGAGCTCATTCGCTACACGCTTACGCTCTGCTTCCATACGGCGATAAACAGAATCACTAATTTCCGCTAAGAGATCAACACGCTTCAAGCGCACATCAACAATCTCTACACCGATATCAGCAGCATCATCAGCGACTTTTTTACGAATACCCTGCATCACCTCTTCACGCTGATCAGAAATCAACTCACGCACAGTGCGTTTGGTGAACTCTTCATTTAGTGCCGATCGAACTAACTGGGTTAAGCGGTCTTCAGCCAGACGCTCATCACCTTTAAAGCTAATAAAGAACTTCCGTGGATCAACAATGCGCCACTTCACATAAGAATCTACTAATAAGTTTTTCTTCTCGGCAGTAATAAAACGCTCTGCTTCTGGATTATCGATTGTCAAAATGCGGCGATCGAAGAAGCGCACGTTTTCAAATGGCGCTGGAAACTTTATTTGTATGCCCGGCTTCTCAATCACGCGAACAATCTGTCCAAATGAGAACACCACAGCGAACTGACGTTGATCCACGACAAAAATACTAGAAGACAGAACATAAATCAGCGCAATAAAGCTAATACCTGCAGCGATTAAACGATTGGCATTCATTATCTGGACTCCCGATCACGACTACGGAGACCATCACGTTTATCGGTAGAGTTATTCACAGCTGACGCTGGGGTTGCAGGAGTGGCACTGGAAGTTGGGGCTGGTGTATTTACTCCAGTGGCACCACCAACCGTCACGCTACCAGTTGGAGTGTTGGTACCAGACTGATTTGTCTGTGTATTTGCCGCTTGAGCACTTTCAGCACTCACCTGTGCAACGATCTTATCAAGCGGGAGATATAAAAGACTATTGCTCTTGGTGGTATCAACCAAGATTTTGGTCACGTTGCTATACATCTCACGCATGCTATCGATATACATGCGATCACGCGTTACTTGTGGCGCCTTTGCGTACTCCACCAAAATTTGCTTAAAGCGCGTGGCATCACCCTCTGCAGTAGCAACTACACGAGCCTTGTAGCCCTCAGCCTCCTGAATCAGACGGGCTGCAGTACCTTTGGCGCGCGGAATAACGTCATTAGCGTAAGCCTGGCCCTCACTCTTCAAGCGCTCCTGGTCTTGACCCGCTTTGACTGCATCGTCAAACGCTGCTTGAACTTGTTCAGGCGGTTGAACGTTTTGCACAGTCACACTGGTCACATATATGCCCGTTTTGTAGCTATCCAAAATCTTCTGAATTGAGCTGGCTAAATCAATACCAATCTTTTCGCGCCCCTCATACAGCACGGTATCCATTTTGCTGCGGGCAACAATCTCCCGTACTGCAGTTTCTGCCGCTTGCACAACTGCAGTATCAGGATCACGATTATTAAATAAATAATCCGTAGGATCCTTGAGGCGGTATTGCACAGCAAAGCGCACATCGATGATGTTTTCATCTTCTGTGAGCATGGAGGAATCTTTTTGATTGGTAGCTTTGATCAACACAGGGCGACCGACCTCTACCGAGCGAACGCCTGAGAGATTGACAGTCTCTTCAGCCTGAATCGGCCAAGGCATATGCCAATTAATACCCGGCTTAGCGGTGTAATCGTATTTACCAAAAGTCAGAATAACGCCGGCCTGCCCTTCTTGAATAATGAAGAAGCCGCTGCAGATCCACACAAAGAAGACCAGCGCCCCAGCAACCAGAATGCTTGCTTTCGATCCAAATGGATTGCTGAAATTAAAGTTAGGCTTATTGATGCCGCCACCACCGTTACCTCCATTTCCGCGTTGTGAAGGCGGAGGAATATCAGTGCTGCTTGGTTTATTCGTTGGCTTACTAGCAGGACCGCCTGTTACGCCAGGTATTTTCTTGCCGCCAAAGATGCCAGCAATTCTGTCGTTGAAGTCGCGCCATAGCTCGTCCAAGTCTGGCGGGCCATCTGGCTTAGTTGGCTGATTCGTTGGCTGAGTTTCTACCGGTTTATTGGTTTCTGGATCCGCCTTGGGAGCTTGTTCATTTCCCTGCCCATCTTTGGCATCTTTGGATCCACCGGAATTGTGGCTATTGCCCCAACCTGGATCATTGACCGAAAACAGGTCGAGAAATTTACGCATCATTTGAAAAATAGCTTCGCTTGGCAATCGGATTAAATTCAGAAGTTTCTGGTCGTTCGGGTAAAGGCTCTAAAAACTCATCCGGGGCCAATTGCTTCTTGGCACGGTTGTGCTCGACCCTTATTCTATCAGTCATTTGGGAGCATTCGGCCAAGGCTGAACGGAGTAAATCAAGGCCCAAGCCCGTCTTGGCCGACAGGAAAACCTGGCTCGGAATGCCCTCCCCATCCCGCTCTAAAACAGCCCCACGGGTAAAGGTTTGAGGCATCTGGTCGATCTTATTCATAACCTCGATACGGGGGATGTCGTCAGCCCCGATCTCCTCCAAAACCGCCTCAACTTCCGCTTTTTGCTCCCTAGCTACAGGGCTACAGGCGTCAATCACATGCAAAATCAGGTCGGCATGGATGGTTTCATCCAAAGTAGCCCTAAAAGCCTCCACTAACTGGTGAGGCAAATCCCGGATAAATCCAACCGTGTCAGAGACAACAATGGAACCAAACCCCTCCAAATGGACCCTTCTAGAGGTGGTATCCAGGGTGGCAAATAACTGATCAGCAGCATAAGTTCCGGCTTTGGTTAGGGCATTAAATAAGGTCGATTTACCAGCATTGGTATACCCAACCAAGGAGACTGAAAACACATCTCTACGATTTCGGGAACGTCTTTGGGTTCTTTGCTGACGCTGCAGTTTTTCAAGCTCATTTTCCAAGCGCTTCGCTTTAGTGGCCAACATCCGTCGATCTAACTCCATCTGCGTCTCACCAGGGCCGCCACGCACACCAATACCACCACGTTGACGCTCTAAGTGACTCCAAGCTCTCACTAAGCGTGACATGCGATAGCGGACTTGTGCAAGCTCAACTTGAGTCTTACCAATATGACTTTGCGCTCTTTGACTAAAGATATCCAAAATCAAGCCCGTGCGATCCATCACATGAAAGCCAATGTGACGCTCTAAATTACGTTGCTGAGTTGGGGATAGCGGGTGATTAAAGATGGCAAGCTCTGCGCCTTGCTCCTCCATCACCCTCTTGAGTTCGTTAGCTTTGCCCGAACCGATAAACAAGGCAGGGTCGGTCTTGCCTTTACGTGCAATAACACTGGCTGCAGGGATAGAGCCGGCGCTGTCAGCCAAAAGACTGAGCTCAGCCATGCTATCCGCAAAATCCTCGCGTCCTGTATCTACTCCAACCAGAACGGCGCGTGCCGCATCTACTCCAGTTTTATACAGGGCTAGCTTCTTCCAAACGGAAATCAATCGCACGAGCAGGAACGATCGTGGAGATTGCATGTTTGTAAACCATCTGTGTCACGGTATTGCGCAAGAGGACAACATATTGATCAAAAGATTCAATATTGCCCTGTAACTTAATACCGTTTACAAGATAGATCGAAACAGGAACATGCTCTTTGCGCAAAGCATTGAGAAAAGGATCCTGAAGTAATTGAATTTTGTTGGGGTTGCTATTACTCATACTGCTCCTTAATTATTTTTTGCTTAATTACTTTTTTTGGGAGTCTTGCTTTTTTATTAAATACCAATTCACTACAAACCTTCACTACAAACCATTTATTGCAAACCACTCACTCAGCCCTCTATATTGGGCTGATTTTCGAAAAAATCAAGCCCATTTCGAATGATGGATAAAACTCAGCTCAAATTAACGCTTTTTGCCTTTTTTACCCTTATCCGCTTCTACGTAGGGGTTTTTAGCGGTATTCATCTGAATACGCAGAGGCGTACCGCGTAATTTAAAGACATCCCTAAAGCGACCTTCTAAGTATCGCTTGTAGCTATCAGTCACCCCACTCAAGGATGTGCCATGAATGACCACAATTGGAGGATTCATGCCCCCTTGGTGGGCATAACGCAATTTAGGACGGCCCATACCAACGCGTTTAGGCTGTTGATGCTCAATTGCCTCTTGCAAAATACGGGTTAAGCGTGGGGTTGGTAGTTTTGCCATTGCAGCTGCATAAGCAGAATCCACATCCTTAAAGAGCTCCTTAAGGCCTGTACCCTTTTTAGCGGAGATTGGGTGCACATTTGCAAAATCGAGGAAGCGGAGCTTTTGTGCAATCTCTAATCGAGCACGCTCTTTTACATACGCATCCAAGCCATCCCACTTATTCACTGCAACCACTAAGGCGCGACCAGCTTCCACAATAAATCCAGCGATGTGCGCATCTTGTTCAGAAATATCTTGCTGAGCATCTAACATCAAGATCACCACATTACAGTCAGCAATCGCTTGCAATGTTTTAACAACAGAAAACTTTTCAATCGCTTCAAAAACTTTGCCACGGCGACGCAAACCTGCAGTGTCAACCAAGATGTAAGGCTTGCCATTGCGCTCAAAGGGAACTTCGATCGCATCACGAGTGGTACCTGGCATATCAAATGCAATGACGCGCTCTTCACCGATTAATTTATTAATCAATGTTGACTTGCCAACGTTAGGGCGCCCTACTACGGCGATCTTCATTGGACGATTTGGATCGTTAACCAATTCATCTTCATCTGGCTCTGCAATACCAAGGGAATCTAATGCGTCGTCGATCAAGCCGCGCACACCATCACCATGCGCTGAAGAAATTGGGAACGGCTCGCCTAAACCAAGCTCATGGAAGTCGGCTGTGACAACGCCAGCCTGCATGCCTTCTGTTTTATTAACCGCGAGGATGACTGGTCGGCCAGTCTTACGTAAGAAATCAGCGATGACGCGATCTTGTGGCGCCATACCGAGACGACCGTCAACCAAGAAAATCACAATGTCAGATTCAGCAACAGCTTGCTTAGTTTGCTTTGCCATCTCAGCAACAATGCCGGTCTTGGCTACTGGCTCAAAACCACCGGTGTCTACGCAAATAAAAGCGCGCTCACCAATACGACCTTTGCCGTAGTGTCGATCTCTGGTTAGGCCAGAAAAGTCAGCCACCAATGCATCACGTGAACGCGTTAAGCGATTAAAGAGAGTCGACTTTCCCACATTAGGACGGCCGACGATAGTGATGACTGGATTCATTTTGGACTGTACGCCGCTATTTTTCCACCTTGAGATTGAACCAAGATGAGGCCACCTACCGCAATGGGGGCAGCCGAGATTGGACTGCTGTCGTGACGAATACGCGCAACCATTTCGCCATTCGCCTGTGAAAATGCATGGATATAACCTTGAGCATCACCCATGAGCAGCACTCTGCCCACCGCAAGCGACTCACCAACATCACGGAATGTCAGCTGGGTGTTTTCCCAAACTTGAGTGCCATCTTTCGTTGCAAAGGCGGTGACGTAAGACTTATCGTTTGCCGAGAAAACCATGTCGGTGCTTTGTGAGGTACCGGTATAACTTGAATAGTCTTTGAACCATAAAAGGTTGCCTGTACGAGCCTGCCCGCAACCAATACGTCCTTGATAAGAGACTGCGCAGAGGATATCGCCTTCCATACTTGGTTTAGCGGTGACATCATTCAAGCGCTCAATCTCTGAGAAGCCCTTAGGAAAAGAAACGGGTGTCTCCCAAACTAAGCCGCCATTAGCAATAGCAATCATCCCAAAGCGCCCACCAGTGAAACCAGTAACGATGACTTCATTGCCAATAGCCAGCATGCCGTAGCCAACACGCAATGACAATGCAGCCTGTTGACGCTGATAAGTCCATTTTTTAGCGCCCGTTAGCGCATCCAGTCCAATGAAGCGATTGTCTAGCGCGCGCACTACGACAACGCCACCGGCTACCACTGGCTCACTCAATACTTCACTACCAACGCTGACATTCCACATCGGCTTACCAGTATCGTCATAGGCGTAGACCACCCCCTTGGTGGTAACGGCAACAGTA
Source organism: Polynucleobacter sp. Fuers-14 (assembly GCF_018882045.1). Classification (NCBI taxonomy): domain Bacteria; kingdom Pseudomonadati; phylum Pseudomonadota; class Betaproteobacteria; order Burkholderiales; family Burkholderiaceae; genus Polynucleobacter; species Polynucleobacter sp. Fuers-14. The sequence goes on from NZ_JACVPG010000005.1 coordinate 18,983, forward strand.
GTACGGCCATCAGAGCCAGGGCCAACCGACAAATTCTCAGGAACGGATACTGACCAGACCTTATTGCCGGTTGCTAAATCAATCTTTACCAAGTTCCCACCATGAGAGGCTGCATACACCGCATCGCCAGCAACAATAGGATGAAAGTTAAAGGATTCAGATGAACCAATGCTAGTTGACCATACAGGCTGCAAATCAAATTGATTGGTAACGGTCACTAATTCAGCAGGTTTCCTTACTCTGGAGCTACCAGAGCATGCGGCTAAAGCAATTACCACGGCACCCAATACCAAGGCGGCGCCTAAGCGCATCGGTAAACGCTTCATTTCTTTAGTCATCACTGAGCAACTCCTCCAACAGCATCTAATTTAACCTTGAGAAGGCGACGCGCCTCTTCAGGAAATTCTTTTGCTTGGTCTAATTTTTTCCAGGCATCTTGATAGCTTACTTTAGCTTGCTCATTTTTCTTTTGCGCCAAATACCAATCGCCACGACGCTCAAGCCATAAAGATTCAAAACCAGCAATCGGTTTCTCATTCAATATTTGATCAGCCTCTGCAAAATCTTTTTCACTGCCCTGCTCAATCAATAGAGTTACTAGGCGTAATTTCGCCAATCCAAGATAACCATCATTGGATGCATTTTTTGCCGCCCAACGCAAATACTCCAAAGCTTTTGCGCTATCGCCTGCATCCGATGCAATTCGTGCAGCGATCAAACTAGACATTGCTGCGTAAGGTGTACGGCCAAAATCTTTTTGCAAGTCGTCTGTTGCGCGCAGAGTCTGGTCTTTATCGCCTTTAGCAATGGCACCTACCATCGTTTCATAAAGCTTAGACGCTTCGAGTGCCTGACTATTGCGCCACCATTGATAGCCACTGTAAGCAGCATAAGCAAACAACGCAACTGTAACGACCCCAGTAATAAGGTTACGGTACTTTTGCCAAAACGCTTTGAATTGGTCTAATTGTTCTTGTTCTTCTAGATCTAAAGGCATGTCAATCCAAACTTATTTAATAGGTAATTAGTATGTATTAGCTTAATTCTATTCGGAGGCGCCTACCAAGGCATCAATTGCAGCACCTAAGACATCATCCAGGGGTACAGACTTCTGCTCGCCCGTACCGCGCAAGTCCTTGAGTTGCACCTCATTCTTGGCTAATTCATCAGGTCCAATAATGACCGCAAAGGCAGCCCCACTACTATCAGCCTTCTTCATTTGGGACTTAAAGCTGGCTGATTGACCATCAGGAGGACAGAACAGGATGGTATCGATTCCAGCGCTCCGCAAGCGTTCAGCGATGATCATGGAGGCAGTCAACGTCTCGCCACCTTGATGCAATACAAAAATATCGCATTGAGCCTGAGCTTCTGGCAATGATCCAGAAACCTTCATTAATTCTAGAACCCGTTCCATACCCATCGCCCAACCACAAGCCGGCGCGGCTTTGCCTCCCATACGCTCAATTAATGGGTCATAGCGTCCACCGCCAGCAATAGTGCCTTGAGCACCTAATTCATCAGTCACCCACTCAAATACAGTGAGGTTGTAGTAATCAAGGCCACGAACTAAACGAGGATTAATTTTGCAGGGGATGTTATTTGCTTTAATTAATGCCTGTACCGCATTGAAATGCTTCAGCGACTCTTCGCCCAAGAAATCCAATAATTTTGGTGCGCCCTCAATCAATGCCTGCATCTCTGGATTTTTAGAATCCAAGATACGCAAGGGATTGGTAATGAGACGACGCTGTGAATCTTCGTCTAGCTGCGATTGATTTTTCTCAAAGTAAGTAACCAATGCGGCGCGGTGTTCAGCACGCTCAGGGGCCTGACCTAGGGAGTTCATTTCTAAACGAACGCCCTTCAATCCCAACTCGTCCCATAAACGCTGACCCATGAGAATGATTTCAGCATCAATATCAGGTCCGGCAAAGCCTAAGGCCTCAACACCAAACTGGTGGAACTGGCGATAGCGACCACGCTGTGGGCGCTCATGACGGAACATGGGGCCGGTATACCAAAGACGCTTAGGCCCTTCGTATAACAAATTATTTTCAATTACAGAGCGCACTAATGCGGCAGTACCCTCAGGGCGTAAGGTGAGTTGCTCGCCATTCAAGCGATCCTCGAACGAATACATTTCTTTTTCAACAATATCGGTAACCTCACCGATACCACGCTGAAATACTGCAGTTGCCTCAACAATGGGTGTTCGCAAAAACTCATAGCCGTAAGCACGAGTCAAATCACGTAATACATGCTCAAGATGAGCCCACTGCGCAGCATCTGCCGGTAGTAAATCATTCATACCGCGCACGCCATTTATCTTTTGCGTTTTCTGGACTTTGGTTTGCTTGTTCTCGTCAGTCATTTTTATTATTCTTCTTGTTAAAGCTTGGCAGCGTAGTTTTGTTTGACATAGTCATCTACGATCACCTGAAACTCTTCGGCAATTTTCTCACCACGCAGGGTTTTGACCTTAATTCCGTCGACAAACACTGGGGCTGCAGGGGTTTCACCCGTTCCAGGCAATGAAATACCAATATTGGCATGCTTACTCTCGCCTGGGCCATTCACGATACAGCCCATCACGGCGACATTCATATTCTCTACGCCAGGATGGGTTTTCTTCCAAATAGGCATTTGTTGACGCAAATAAGACTGGATATTCGCTGCCAACTCTTGGAAGGTGGTGCTAGTTGTTCTTCCGCAACCTGGACATGCAATTACCATCGGTGTGAAATTACGCAAGCCCATGGTTTGCAATATTTCCTGGGCAACGATGACTTCATTTTCACGAGGAGCGCCTGGATCAGGCGTCAATGAAACACGAATGGTATCGCCAATACCTTCTTGCAACAAAATACCCATTGCTGCAGTAGAGGAAACAATGCCTTTGCTACCCATGCCTGCTTCAGTTAGACCTAAGTGCAGCGGATAGTCGGAGCGACGTGACAGATCACGATACACAGCAACTAAATCTTGAACATTACTGACTTTGCAAGAAAGCAAAATTTGATCGGGATCCATGCCAAACTCAACCGCTTTTTCTGCTGACTGCAAAGCCGACTGAATCAAAGCCTCAATCATCACTTCTTGAGCAGTTTTTGGATTTGCCAGAGCTGCATTGCCATCCATGATCGAAGCCAGAAGCTCTTGATCCAAGCTACCCCAGTTCACACCAATTCGAATAGGCTTGTCGTATTTGCAAGCGGCTTCAATCATTTGCGCGAATTGTGGATCGCGCTTGGCGCCCTTACCCACATTGCCTGGATTGATGCGGTACTTCGAGAGGGCTTTAGCGCACTCCGGAAAATCATTTAATAAAGTATGCCCGTTGTAATGGAAGTCGCCAATCAATGGCACCAAGACATCCATCTTGTCCAACTGCTCACGAATATAGGGAACTGCAGCAGCAGCCTCTGGAGTATTGACAGTGATACGCACCATCTCCGAACCAGCGCGGGCTAATTCCTTTACCTGAATTGCAGTACCCACCGCATCCGCAGTATCGGTATTAGTCATTGACTGCACACGTACTGGTGCATCCCCACCAACGGTAATGATGTTGGTTTTCCAGGCAACGGTTGCTTGACGCGTTGCACGCTTAAGGGATGGGCCCAGCGGCAGTGGTGGCAATGATTGATTAGAGCTCATTAGGATCTATGGGTTGGGTTCTCATTTTTTACTTAAGCTTTTTGAGCCACTCGATGGGATGCTCGTTTGGCCCCAGATTGGTATCCTCATCAAACTCTTCATCCGACCCAACCTCTGTGAGCTCGATCTCAGTATTGTGAACAGCACGTTCACGCACACGGGTGCGGTCGACTACATCCCCTGCCAGCTGACCACAGGCGGCAGCAATGTCATCACCGCGCGTCTTACGCACAGTAGCCACCATGCCCGCATCTAAAAGGATACCGGCAAAAGCATTGACGCGTTGGGCTGATGAGCGCTTGAGGCCAGACTCCGGGAAAGGATTAAATGGGATGAGATTAATTTTGCACTTAATGTTTCTAAGTAAGCGCACTAATTCTTTTGCTTGGATGTCAGAGTCATTCACGCCATCGAGCATGCAATACTCAAAGGTCAAGAAATCTCTTGGCGCAAATGGTAAGTAACGTTCACACGCATCAAGCAGTTCACGCAGGGGATATTTTTGATTGAGTGGCACTAATTGATCACGTAATGCGTCATTGGGTGCATGCAATGAAACCGCCAACGCTACTGGACAATCTTGTGCGAGACGATCAATCATCGGCACTACACCTGATGTAGAAACTGTCACACGACGGCGTGATAAACCGTACGCCCTATCGTCCAGCATCAAGCGCAATGCAGATACAACGTTGTCATAGTTGAGCAAGGGTTCACCCATGCCCATCATCACCACATTTGAAATCACACGACCCGTGTGTTCCCAGCCTGGCGTTGGAAACTTTTCAATTCTGCGAATAGCCTCGGGGTCATTACGCAAAAGATGTTCAGCAAACCAGAGTTGGCCAATGATTTCGCCAGAAGTCAGATTGCGTGAGAAGCCTTGGTGCCCAGTTGAGCAAAAACGGCAATTGACTGCACAGCCTGCCTGAGAAGAGATACACAAGGTGCCTCGATCATCCTCAGGAATAAACACAGACTCGACCGCATTGCCAGCGCCCACATCCAATAGCCACTTGCGTGTGCCGTCATTGGCATGCTCATCTTTGATAACGGGGAGGGAAAGTACTTCAGCTTTATCTAGCAAAGTTGCTCTAAAGCTTTTTGCTAAATCACTCATATCATTAATGTCAGCTACACCGCGTTGGTGTATCCACTGCATGAGTTGCTTTGCCCTAAAGGGCTTTTCATTCAACCCCGCGACATACGCTGCCATTTGGTCAGCGTCAAAATCTAAGAGATTTACGCGCGGGGAGGTCACTGCGCCTACTTATAAATTAAATAGGTTGTTCGTTAGCAATCGTTGATTAACGATTGAAAACATTCATGCCAGGGAAGAAGAATGCAACTTCCACAGCAGCTGTTTCAGGAGCATCAGAACCGTGAACCGCATTTGCATCAATGCTGTCAGCAAAGTCAGCACGGATTGTGCCTTTTTCTGCCTTCTTCGGATCAGTAGCGCCCATCAAGTCACGATTCTTAGCAATAGCGCCTTCGCCTTGCAACACTTGAATCATCACAGGACCAGAAATCATGAAGCTCACTAAATCTTTGAAGAAAGGACGGTCTTTATGAACGCCATAAAACTGCTCAGCTTCATTTTGTGACAAATGCGCCATTCTGGAAGCAATGATCTTCAAACCAGCGGATTCAAAACGGTCATAGATTTTGCCGATGACGTTTTTAGCGACAGCATCAGGTTTGATAATAGAAAGGGTGCGTTCAATTGCCATGCAAGACTCCAATAGTGATTTCAAAGGTATTTGCTAGGTGAGGTCAATAAGCCACCCCACTCCAGCGACCCCCGAATTATACATTGCCTGACCGTATTTACCCCTATGTCTGTAGGGCTAAGCCCTTGAATTTACAGGGCATAAGCCTTTAATTTGTAGGTCTTTTCTATGGGGGCTTGAAATTAGGGTGTTTTGTCTATACTTAACCTCAACAGCCCTTCATGGGCTCTTGTATTCACTATGAAAAAGAAGGAGTCAATATGAGTGATCTGAACTCTTACGGCTTTGGCCAAACCGGCTCAATTAGTAATGTCCAGGTGCGCAACCGCGTTCTCCGTAATACTTATGCCCTCTTGGCGCTCTCCATGATTCCAACCGTGATTGGCGCCTGGCTTGGAGTGGCCATGGGTCTAAGCCTTTTCTCTGGTAGTCCATTTATTGGCTTTATCGTCTTCATGGCCGTAGCCTTTGGCTTCTTCTGGGCAATTGAAAAGAATAAAGATACAGGCGTGGGCGTTCTCCTGCTCCTGGGCTTTACCTTCTTTATGGGCATCATGATGTCCCGCTTGATTGGCTTCACCCTCAATAGCTATAGCAATGGTGCGACATTGATCATGTTGTCATTTGGCGGTACGGCTGCAATCTTCGCCACAATGGCAACCATTGCAACAGTGAGCAAGAGTGATTTCTCTGGCCTAGGCAAATTCTTGATGGTAGGCGTACTTCTCTTGATCATTGCCTCATTGGCAAATATCTGGCTGCAATTACCAGCGTTGATGTTGACAGTGATGGTGTTAGCCATTGCCATCTTCTCAGCCTTCATCCTGGTTGATGTTCAACGCGTCATCAATGGTGGCGAGACAAATTACATCATGGCTACTCTGGCTATTTATTTAGATGTCTATAACGTCTTCACCAACTTACTTGCCCTCTTGGGTATTGTTGGTGGTAATCGAGATTAAGGGAGATTAAGACACGCTAAAACTTTAGTGTGTTGTTCTCATTAGGCGCCTGCGGGCGCCTTTTTTACTACTGCTATTTAGTCTGTTTGTTTAGCTAAATAATTAAGTTGCTACAAACATACTCACAGCATAGGATAGCGCAAGCAAGATCAATAAGATTGCAAAACTATCTGAGGCTTTCATGACGCGCTCCCGAAGGTAAAAAGGGTTGGCAGTGATACGCCACTGCACAAGTTCAATCTACTCTTCTGTAAGACAGTGGTTTTGAGAATGCCGCACCATCAATAGGCTTGATGCACTAATTTAGCGCCCTTTTGGTGCAATTATTAAGCATCAGGAACACTCGAGAATGAAAGTTTAGAAGCGCCAACCCAAAGAAACGCCATAGGAATTGATATTAACCTTGTCGGTTGAGCCATCGTTCCATTGAATGGTTTTATAGTTTTGTTGCGATACCTCTACTCTAGTAAAGAGATGCTTGGTGAGCAGGTATTCGGCACCAATTCCGTAACTAGGTCCATTCAACCATTGATAGTAACCGGGTGATGAGTACTTCGACCAAGACCATCCAAGCTTGATATAGCCCAATAAATTTTCAGTAAACGCATAAGCTACTTTTCCGCCTGCTTCGATGGGGTGCTGTGCATCAGGATCAGAGCCCGCAGTATCCGTTGTAGCCAAATCATAACTACCATAGGCGCCAACTAGCCATTGATTATTTATAGCCTTGTATGCGTCAGCAGTAATACTGGGAATTCCGCTTCGACTAGTTTGTGAGCCGCCAGGTGTTGAAACATCAGTAATAGAATTTAATGCGTAGTCCACAGACAAACCAAAACCTTCAAAGTTTTGCGATTGACCATAAGCAATAGGCGCAGAAAGAGCCCATAGCAAAATTGCTATTTTTTCATGCAACTACCCCCTTGATACTTATTTTTATATATTACTGGCTACTATATCAAAAGGCTAGGCTTTATCAAAAACAGCCATAGACTCCACGTGGGAGGTGTGGGGGAACATATTAATAATGCCCGCACTACTTAATGTGTAGCCTGCCTGATGGCACAAGATCTCTACATCCCTCGCCAAAGTTTTGGGATTACAGGATACGTAAACAATCCGTTGTGGCAATAATTCACTTTGCGCAATATGCAACTCTGCAAGCGCTTTACAAATCTCCATCGCACCCTCGCGCGGCGGATCCATTAACCAACGCTCTGCTTTGCCCCACGATGCAATTGTTTCTGTTGTAACTTGGAATAAATCGCTTTGCATAAAGCTGGCCTTATCAACGAGTCCGTTATGCTCTGCATTGGCTTTAGCTCGAGTCGTCAGACTCTCCAAACCCTCGATCCCTAGGACCTGTTTTGCTTTTCTGGCTAACGGTAATGTGAAGTTGCCAATACCGCAAAACAAATCCAACACTCGATCTGTTTCTCTCACTTCCAATAAGCGAATAGCCCTACTGACTAAGGCACGATTCATCATATGATTTACCTGTGTGAAATCCGCAGGTTTAAATGGCATCTCTATCTCAAACTCAGGCAGCCGATAACAAAGCTTGCCGGTCTCGGGATAAAACGGTGCGACGGTCTCAATGCCTTTAGGCTGGAGCCAAACCCAAACCTGGTGCTGATCAGCAAACTCTCGGAGAAGCTGCTCATCTTCAGCCGTTAAGGGCTTGAGATTCCGAAACACTAAAGCAGTAACTGGTTTTGATTTCTTGGGATCATCCGAGAAGACATCTTCCGGCTCACCAACCGCAATCTCAATCTGCGGCATACGGTCAACGATCGATAATCCCATCACTAACTTGCGCATCTGCGGCAATAAGTCTGATACGTGCTTAGGCAAAATTTCACAAGCTAGCATGTCAGCTACATAGCCACTCTTACCCTCATGAAAACCAATCAGTACCGTACCTTTTTTTATGGAGCGATTGACAGCGCTTAGACGTGCTCTGTGACGATATTCCCAAGTAGGTCCACCCATCGGGCGCAGAATTTCTTCAGGCTTTACCTTGGCAATATGTTGCAAGTCATCCTCAAGCACACGCTGCTTCATCGCTACTTGCGCTCTAATATCTAGATGCTGCATGGTGCAGCCACCACACACACCAAAGGCTTTGCACTTAGGTTCCGCCCTAAACACAGCGGGTTTCAGAATATCGCGTACTTTGGCTTTGCTAAAGCGCGCTTTATTACTGGTGATGGTGTAACTGACCAACTCTGTTGGTAGTGCGCCTTTAATAAAGATCACCTTACCGCTTTGACCTTGGGCGGCCTCCTCCTCATTGGGGGCTAGGCGTGCAATCCCCTGAGCATCCAAATCCAGCGCTTCGACTTTAATTGGCTCAGTCACCTCTATATTGACTGGCTTATCCCCTCTACGCATCCGCAGAAAAACCTTGCAGATATTCTTGCCATTGACTGCCATTAGGCTCTTTAGATTCTTTTTCTAAATAAGACTTAACAAACTCAATTTCTTCTTGATATTCAGCGTGAGAAAAGCCACCACGCAGCAATTGAAAACGACAGTACATGAGATAAGTATTAACCACGTCAGTCTCGCAGTAACGGCGGATGTCATGAATCTTGCCATCCTGATAGGCAGGCCATACCTGACTGCCATCCATACCCATCTTGCCAGGGAAACCGCAGAGCTTGGCCAAGCCATCCAATGGTGCATTAGCGCGGCCGTTAAATTTAGCCAATAGATCCATCATGTCGAGATGGCGCATGTGATAACGACTGATGTAGTTATTCCACTTAAATTCTCGGCTATCAGAATCCTGGCTTTCACCCATCTCCCAGTAGCGCGGAGCTTGCACATGATTGGCTAAGGCGCGATAGTGCAGCACTGGCAAATCAAACCCGCTGCCATTCCAAGAAACCAATTGAGGGGTATATTTTTCGATGAGATCAAAGAAGGCTTGTATTAACACCTTCTCATCATCCTGCGGAGTGCCTAGAGTGCCCACTTTAATTTGTGGCAAACCTTCTTTAGTAGTCCTGCGGATCACACAAGAGATAGCAACAATCTTTTGCAGAAACAAGGGTAGAAATTCACTACCGGTCTTCTCTGCGCGCTCAGCCATCACTTTGCTAGCAACCTCGGTATCGCTCATGGAGTCTGGAAAATCCTCCAGACGACGCAATCCAGTGACATCTGGAATGGTTTCAATATCGAATACAAGAACGGTCGCCATGGCGCCTACCCTAGACCAACAACATTACTGCAAGTACGGCGTTGGATTAACTGGTTTGCCGTTAACGCGTAACTCGAAATGCAGCTTGGCTGCAGTAGTGTCTGTATCGCCCATCTCAGCGATCTTCTGACCCTTACGAACAGTATCACCCTCTTTTACCAAGAGCTTACTGTTGTGGGCATAAGCAGTGAGATAGGTGTTGTCGTGCTTAATAATCACGAGATTGCCATAGCCACGCAAACTATTCCCTGCGTAAACCACTTTGCCATCAGAGGCGGCAAGAACTGGCTCGCCGACCTTACCAGCAATATCGATCCCCTTATTTGCCTCACTGAACTCACCGGTGACCTTACCTTTTGCAGGCCAAGATAAACGAATACCTGGCTCAGCAACTACCTCGTTTTTCGCTGACTCAGGAGTGGAGGCTACTGAATCTGCTTTATCCGCTGCAGGTTTTTTCTCAGCCACTTTTGCGGGCTTAGTTCCCGCTGGTGCTTTAACCATGATCAAGTCACCGACCTCAATCACGTTGGGATTAAAGCTAGGATTGGCTGTCTTGTTCCACTGCACCACATCACGCGGTGCCTGACCATGGTCCAAAGCAATGCGCGCCAAGGTGTCACCTTTTTTAACGCGATAGTAACCAGGGGGCGCAGGCTCAGTTGAGCCACCGCTACGATCAGTCACGCTAGCAGGCTTAGTGCGAGGTGTAGAACATCCAACCATCAACATCAAAGATGAGGACATGAGCGCGGCGAGGAAAAGCTTCAATAAAGTGGATGACATTAAATTGGGTTCTGAATTGGTGAATTCATCATAAATCTCATACTACCCCTGATTGTAAGGGTACAAAAAAGACCCCGTCCAGTACAGTTCTTTGATAGCGCTGGGAACTCATTCTTTCAACCATTACCAGCTGCTGCTCTTTGTCATTCTTGACGACTGGGGCTACTAAGCGTCCACCTATCGATAACTGATCTAGCAAGGCATCCGGAATACCCAAGCCAGCTGCAGCCAAAATAATCCCATCAAATGGAGCAGCCTGAGGCAAACCTAAAATACCGTCGCCATAGATCAAACGAAGGTTGTTAATGCGAAATGGGCGCAACTTAGCTCTTGCCATGTCATGTAGCGGACGAATACGCTCTATGGAGTAAACCTCGTCTGCCAATAAACTCAGTACCGCCGCTTGGTAACCGCAACCAGTGCCAATCTCCAGCACTTTGCCAAGTTTATGTTTAGGCTTGTGAAGCAACTCAATCATGCGTGCCACTACTGATGGCTTAGAGATAGTCTGCTCGTGACCAATTGGTAGCGCAGTATCTTCGTAGGCTTGCGCATGTAATCCAGCATCCATAAAAGCGTGACGTGGGACGGTGGCAATCGCCTCTAATGTTTTACCGTGCCTTACTCCGCCAGCATGTACTTTTGCTGCTAGGGCCTGCCGATAGACAGCAAAGCGTTCGGTTGGAGCCTTCAACCGCGATCCCAACCATTCGCGCGCATCGCTGCTAAGCGAGCATGGTGCGTTAAATCCAATTGCATAGGCGTGATCGAAACACATCCTTCAGCAATCGCATGAAAGTCCGTACCCTCTGAACCCTCTTTGACATCGCCCGCAGCGCCGATCCAGTAGATCTTCTCACCACGCGGACTATCCTGCACCACTACTGGTTGAGAGTGATGACGATTACCGAGGCGCGTTACACGCCAGCGATACAAATCAGCATAAGGGCGATTGGGGATGTTGACGTTCAGTAGTGTTGCTGTACCCTCAGTACGAGCCAAGGCAGAAACCAGCATTTGGGCCACTACATCATGCGCCGCTTTAGCGGCATCTTCAATGCGATTCCAGCCGCGATCAATTTGCGAGAAAGCAATGCCTGGCACACCAAACATCACACCTTCAACTGCGGCAGCAACAGTGCCTGAGTAAAGCGTATCTTCACCCATGTTTTCACCTTGATTGATGCCAGAGATCACTAGGTCAGGTTTCTCATCCAAAAATCCTGTCATGGCAACGTGCACACAATCGGTTGGTGTACCATTGACAAAGAAAAAGCCATCCCGCTCGCCACCAGCAACGCGATGAATCGACAATGGTCTAGATAATGTGAGTGAATTCGAGGCACCGCTATGGTTCTGCTCAGGAGCAATCACGGTAATACGACCCAAGGGACGTACCGCCTCTACTAAAGCTAGCAAGCCAGGAGCTAAATAGCCATCGTCATTAGAGACCAGGATGTGGGGTTGCTTAGACATGATTAAACGAGTCCTGGTTTGTGTTTGCCACGCGCTCTCATTGCTGCGTAGATCACTGGCAATACTAGTAAAGTCAAAATAGTTGTGGTGATCATTCCGCCTACAATCACAAGGGCCAATGGACGCTGCGCTTCCGAACCAATTGCATGTGACAGCGCTGCCGGCAAGAGACCAAGGCCAGCTAGCATCGCGGTCATCAGAACAGGGCGCACTCTCAAGGCAGCCCCATCAACCATCGCATCTTTCATAGCGCCATGCTCTTGCGCAACAGTTTTATTGATACAAGAAATCAAAATCACGCCATCCTGAATCGCAATACCAAATAACGATAAGAATCCAAACAAGGCAGAAATGCTTAAAGTCTCACCGCCAAGATGCAATGCGATAATGCCGCCGATAGCCGCAAAAGGTACGTTAATCAGAACAATGATGGCATCACGGAAGTTGCCTAGAGCAGTCACTAGCAGCAAGAAAATTGCCACCAGTGTTAATGGAATAATGACCATCAGCTTTTGCTGCGCAGCCTTCATTTGATTGAATTGGCCATCCCATGCAATAGAGTAATTGGCGGGTAATGCCACATTCTTCTCCACTAAATATTTAGCATCCTCTACGGCACTCCCAAGATCACGATCACGCACACTAAAAATCACAGCAATATAGCGTTTCCCAGCTTCGCGGTAAATAAAGAATGGGCCATCAGTTAATTCAACATTGGCGACCATACCCAAAGGTACCCTGGCACCTGAAGGGGTATCAATCAGTAAATTAGCAATATCGGGTAAATCGTTTCGGCTTGACTCATTTAAACGCACCGCAATACCAAAAGTTTTTTCATCTTCCAAGAAATTACTAACTGGTGCCCCACCAATGGCATTCGCCACTACAGTCTGAACATCTCCGACATTTACACCATATCGCGCCGCTCGCTCACGATCGATTTGAATATTCAAGGTTGGCTGACCAAGCTCCCTCAAAATACTTTCGTCCTCAATACCGCGTACTTTTTTAAGCTGATCAATAACTTCATGAGCTTTAGTATTCAGAATATTCAGATCGGTACCAAAAATCTTTACCGAGTTCTCACCCTTGACACCCGACAAAGCCTCATTCACGTTGTCTTGAATATATTGAGAGAAGCTAAAGGAAACTCCAGGAATACGATTGAGCTCACCCTGTAAACGTTTCAAGAGGTCGGCTTTTGTAGTGCCCTTAGGCATCGCTTCTGGGGATTTCAGATACAAACCATACTCTTGATTAAATACCCCGGTAGAGTCAGTACCATCATCAGGGCGCCCAATTTGGGCGGCAACATGGTCTATCTCAGGCTGCCTTGTAAAGGTTTCTCGCAGCTGATTGGCTATGCTAATGGAATAGTCCAAATCTACTGTATTGGGCAAGACAACCCGCAACCAAATATTGTTTTCCTCAAGAGTAGGCAAGAATGCCGTACCCAAACGGGTAGCGCTTATTAAAGTAATCCCCAACACCAAAATAGATATCGTAATTACATGCCGAGGATGATCCATGAGACGTCTAAGTAATGGCTTATAGCGACTGAGTATCCAAGTGATAAATTTTGGTGGCTCATGGTGGAAGTTTTCACCAAACGAATATGAAATCGCCGCCGGCAAAAATGTCAGACTCAAAATAATCGAGGCAATTAACGCAAAGCCCATGGTGAAGGCCATGGGCTTAAAAATAATTCCCTCAACTCCACCCATTAAAAATAAGGGGGAATAAGCAACAATAATGATGCTGGTGGAATACACCATGGCCCTTTGTACTTCGGCAGTGGCCAAAATAATGCTTTGGTTTAAGCGTTTTCCGCCATCCTCTAGATGGCGCATAACGTTTTCAGTGATGATCACTGCGGCATCTACAATCACGCCAAAGTCAATGGCTCCTAAAGAAATTAGATTAGCTGGTACGTTAAACACGTACATCATGATGAAAGAGAAACACAGTGCCAGCGGAATGACAACTGCAACTACTGCGGCGGCCCTAAAATTTCCTAAGAAGATATACAGCAATATCAAGACCATAGAGATGCCAAAGAACATCGTATGCTTTACTGTGCCGACAGTAATATCTAATAGCACCTGACGATCATAGAATGGCTTGACTTCAATGCCAGGAGGCAATACATGGGCATTGATTGTGGTAATTTTTTCACGCACTCGCGCCAAGACTTCGGAGGCATTCTCGCCGCGACGCAAATAGACGATTCCTTCTACTGAGTCAGGATTTTCGTCAAACTGGAACAAGCCCAAACGTGGTGCATTGCCAATTTCTACCGTTGCTACATCACCAATACGAACGGGCACGCCATTATTAACAGCAATCACCACGCGCCTAATATCATCTAAATTCTTTAGCAAGCCGACACCGCGTACAACAAACTGCTGTTCACCACTTGGCAAAACACCGCCGCCAGTATTGTCATTAGCCTTTGATAAGGCATCAATTAGCTGCGCCACAGTAATATTTTTAGATTGCAGGCTCTCTGGGCGAACAATCACGTTGTACTGCCGTACCTTCCCCCCAAAGGAAGAAACGTCTGCGATTCCCGGTGTTTGTTTGAGCTCTTTATAGATTTCATAGTTCTGCAAAGTCTTTAGTCGGGTTGGAGACGCATAGTCAGACTTAACTTGGTAACGCAAGATCTCGCCAGTAGCATCCGAATCAGGACTCACACTTGAACTTACGCCCGGGGGGAAAGTCACATTTCCCAAGTTGGAAATAAAGATTTGGCGTACTTTAAAAGGATCTGCGTTGTCATTAAATTTGAGTGTGACAACAGAAAGACCAAAGAGAGATACCGAGCGGAATGCCTTAACTCCGGGAATGCCAGCGAGTGCATTTTCTACTGGAATAGTCACCTGCTGCTCTACTTCGGTTGTACTTCTTCCAGGCCATTGGGAGATCGCTTGGATGGTGAGCGGCGCTACACCAGGGTAAGGCTGAATAGGCAATTGCTTGAGACTATATCCGCCCATACACAATAAAACAAAAGAAGCGAAGAGGATGAGAACACGTTTATCTAAAACGCTCCTTAGAAAGTTCGTTGCGAAACTCAATTACTCCTCCTGCTTCGCAAAACGATCATTTAACAAGACCGCGCCATCCGTTAATACTTGCATACCAGGCTCAACACCTTCGGTCACCGCAAATTGTTTGCCATCAAGATCGAAACCTTTCACCACAAAACGTCTAAAAGTATCCGGGGCCGTTCTGATAATGACATAACGCATCTCGCGAACCCGCACAATAGCAGTCTGTGGCAAAACGACAGCCTGCGATGAGCCAACCTGTAGCTTGCCCGAAGCAAACATATCCGGACGCAATAAACCATCGGAATTATCAACATCACAACGAATCACTAAGGCCCTGGTATCCGGATCAAGAGTGGGCGCAATAAAATTAGTTTTAGCAGTGAATACTTTGTCCGGATAGGCTTCAGTACGCAAAATAATGGTTTGACCTTTTTGAATCTTGGCAATATCTTGCTCGTATACATTACCCAAGAACCATAAGGCCTTCGGATCTGCCAAGGTGGCCAAAACATCGCCAATGTTGGCAAAAGCACCAGGCTCTACTGCACGCTTCACTACCACGCCATCAATTGGTGATCGCACCACTAAGTTGGTTTGCGTTTTACCAGTCTTTTCTAGGAAATGAATGTCGCCATCACCGGCACCTAAATTACGAATGCGGTTGGCAGCAGCCTCTTGTGTAATACGAGAATCCGACAATAAATCACCCATCGCTTTATTACCCTCTAGAATCTTCGTAGTCTTAGAGGACAGTAGATATTCTTGCTGAGCAGAAATAAAATCTGGGCTATACATCTCCAAAACAGGAGAGCCCACTTTTACTTGCGCACCATCAAAGGCGTCAATCCGCTCAACCCGTCCAGCAGCTCGAGCCGAGAGCACTTTCGATTTTTCAGCATTAAACGTCAAACGACCAGGCATAGCTAACTCAACTGGAACATCCGATTTAATGGCCTCGGTAAATACATAAACATCTGGATTTAAATTGAGACCTGGGAGCTTTAACTCCATCGCACCAGACGACTCTACCTTTAATGACTTATCATTTTTTTCAAGCTTGACTGGACGGTTCACATTAACAAATAGCCCTATCACAATGCCCAGCATCAAAATTGAAATACAAATGATCACTAAACGCAGTCGAGCGCGCGTCTCCGGTGGTAGCGCCCAATAGGAGCGATGGATATTATTTGTATTCGCATCAATGCGCGCTACAAATTGAACTTTTAGCTTATGCGCTTCTGCAAGAGCTCGCTGGTAAATGGCAATCAGTTTATGCTTCAAAACAACTCCTTAAAAAGGTTCTTTACCGGCCGTAGCCAATAAAACAGCTTGCGCTTGCAATAAATTACTCTCCGCAAGAGCCAGCTGAATTTCCAAGCCGCGTAATTGCGTTTGTGCTGTTAACAAATCATTGAACCCTTGGCCATTATTGGAATACTGAGTTAATCCGACCTTGTATGCGGCATCAGCCTGAGGTACTTGCCTATCCCTGAGAAAGTTTGCCGCAGTTCTGGCTTGCTCATAAGAAGCGTAAGCTGAGTTCACAGCCAACACGATCTGTTGACGATTAGAAATATCGCTTGCCTCAGCAGAAGCTTGATTGCGGATCGCTTGTTCTACCCCGTACTTTTCTTTGGTGAAAAAATACAAAGGAATAATGAGGTCTAACTCTAACTGGTAAAACAAGGCACCGTTATTGGCTGAAAATGGTCCGCGTGGGGTATAGGAAGAACCAATCACCTGGAAATCTGGCAAGTAGGCCTTCTTCGCCAAGGTCACCCCTTTGCGAGCGGCCTCCAATTGGAGGGCAGATCCTTTTAGACTTGGGTGACTAGACTCAGCGTAATCCTCTAACTCTATCAAGGTTGGCATTGCATTCATCGAACGGCGGACATCGCCTTTGAGAACAAGCTTTTCACGTGAGTGGCGCCCCACTAAAGTATTAATGTTGTTTAACGCTACTTGTAGCTGGCGCTCTAAATTAAATTGATCTGCTTCTGCAGAACTTTGAGCAACTTGAGCATTTAAATACTCAACATAAGCAGCAGCATTATTCGCATAGCGAGCCTTCGCAACATTCTTAATCATCTCCAAACGAATCACCGACTCTTTTAGCACTTGCAACTGCTTTTGCGCAGCAAGCGCGCTGTAATACAGCGTAGATAACTGTGCACCTAACTGCAAATAGGCTGCTTCAGATTGAGCCAGCAATGCCTCTGCATTGGTATCGGCAATATCAGCAGCTAAACTCTTTTTACCAGGAAACTGAAATGGCTGAGCAATCGAAATTGAGTTATTACTACTAATTCCACCGGGGTATTGCTGAGATGGTGCATTAGCACCACCTAATGCAAATGGGGAGTTAGCCGGCATACCGGACCACACTAGACCAACCTGTGGATTAGCTGGTGCTGCAATTTGAGGCACAGTTGCTTTCGCCGATAAATACGATTCACGCAATGCGCCAAGCTGGGGATTATTGAGTTTGAGCTCACTCCAAAGTTGGCGTAAATCCATTTCTGATGAGCCAGTTGATGCGTTGTTGACATAAATCTTTGGGGTATTTTGTTTGGTAACTGGTGCAAATAGTTCCGTAGCCTTTGAGGACTTATCCTTAGCACTCAGCTGAGCACTAATTGAGGGAGGCGCAGTTAAAGATGTATCACCTGTTTGCACGCTGACACTTGCCGGCGTGATGTCATTGGTAGCGGACTGCGCAAACACAGAGCAAGCAAAAGTCGCAACTACCAAGGAAGTGATGCAGTGAGCAGCATTGAATGCGCTAATTTTGCGTGTAAGGATTAACAAATGCGGCAGCCTCTAAATCAATAAAAATGCTGTTTTTATAGCTCCAGATGCAGATTTCGACCAAATTTAAACGCGATTCTGGAGGTTTTAAGGATTATAGGGGATAAAGGATAAAAGTCGAATTATTAAAATTCTCTATGTTATTGATTCTAAAGATAATAATTATGGATCGAGTCTAAAAATTCTTAGAACTCGGCATGAATCCTAAAAGACACAACATTTACAGGGCCGCGAGCAGCATTGTAGGCTGGGTTCATGATGTGCTGATAGTCGAGACCCAAGAGGACATTTTGAATCACCAAAGCGTTGTAGTACACCTCACTAATTTGTTCAGGCTTATAACTAATAGACTGACTTGGACCTGCGTAAGGATAAGGGGTGTCACCAATGAAATTGGAAATTCCTCCTGCTTGTAAATAGGCTCTTCGATTAGATGAAATGCCATTGAGCATCGCAGATAGGCCTATCGTATCTTTGGCCCTACCCCAGCGCTCACCATTAATCCCCATACCAACAGATAAAGAGCTGTCGGCCTCTGCAAAAGCCATAGTTTCTGTATGGCCATCGGATGTGAATGCCCGCATGTATATACCCATGTCCTTGGTCAAGGCTTGTTCAGCATTTAAACCAATACCGGTTTTGACTTGAGCGCTATTGCGAACATTGACAATAGCTTGAGTGCCCTGAGCATTATTCACCAACAAATAATTAGTAGCGTCAGTAAATCGTGCCATAACCATGCGATTACGGTAACCTAGGACACTGACCTTACCCGGTAAGCTGCCAATACTATGCTGACGCTCTACCTCAATCTGATCACCGTAAGAATTAAAAATTTGCCAGTTCAGATCGCGCCCGTTTGGGTCTTTTGGAGCTAGCATGCGTGAGGCTCTAAAGACCCAATTATCACGATACCACTCACCCGCCAAGCCCCAGCTATAGCCGCGCGCATCGGCTGCGTAGTCATAAGATAGGTAAGTCATATTGCCCCAGTTCATAAATTGCACGCGGGGATCTTTAGCGTACCTACTGTCATCAAAAATATCTAATGTAGAAAACTGTCCTGCAGTAATCACAAATCGATTGCTGCTGACTGTTTGACCAATCTGGTTGGCATCATTTTCTAACTCGACCTTACCGCCCTCTTGGTTAATCGTTTGACGCAAGAATGCGCGAGCAGAATAAAAGTGGGCTTGTGCACCTTGTGCGCGAGTTGCCTCGCCATTGGTAGGACCACCTAAACCTGTCAATCCAGAAAAAGGCACCCCAGAAACTACTTCAGGATTGAAATAAATATCAGTATCAGAGGCGACACGTGCACCAAAAAATAGCGTCCCCGACCAGGTATAACTCATCGACTTATCGGGTAGCAAACTGTTTTGCCCCTGATAAGGGGAATTGAATGCGTTGTAGCGCTGATTAATATAGGTAGTTTGACCGTGTACGTTTACAGGCAACCCTAGGATCTCACCTTCTGTTGGCAATCCCTGAATTGCTTCTGCAAAACTCGCAATTTGGTCGGCGCCTGACCCTGCCCGCTGTGCGTACACAGAAGCAGTGACAAAACTTAACAAGAGAATGAGCAAAAGCTTGCGGGTCATTCACGATTTCTGATGAGGTTGCTGAACCTAGTGGTTATGGCAACAGATTGAAGGAAAAATCAGTGCACTCACGGCCTGGGATTGAAGCCCAAGGGCGGCGCAGTCCAAATTATCCCCAAAAAGAGGCAATTTACCTAGTCTTTATGTCCTAGAGATGACAGATCAGGGAAGAATCACTGATAGATTGGGCTCGCATTAGTCTTGGGTGTGCCCTGAAAACAACTCAAGGAGCAATCAGAAGAATTAACGGCGATCCATTAAGGCGCGAGCTAAGGTGCCAGCATCCACATACTCAAGCTCTCCTCCTACTGGGATGCCTCGTGCAATACGCGTAACTTTGATGCCTTTAGCTTTAAGTACCTCGCCAATGTAATGAGCAGTAGCCTCACCTTCACTCGTGAAATTCGTAGCCAGCACCACTTCCCGAATCGACACACCAGTATCAGGGGTCTCAATGCGATTGAGTAATCGATCAAAGCCGATTTCATTTGGACCCATGCCATCGAGTGGTGAGAGACGACCCATCAATACAAAGTAGTTACCTTTAAAACTGAGCGTCTGCTCCACCATCACTTGGTCAGCAGGCGTTTCTACTATGCAAAGCAAAGAAGGATCACGGCGACCATCGGAACAAGTACCGCAAACCTGAGTTTCTGAAAAAGTATTACAACGCGCGCAGTGCCCTACTGTTTCAACTGCCTCACCCAATGATTGAGCGAGTACTGCCGCACCATTACGGTCATGCTGCAATAAATAGAACGCCATGCGCTGCGCTGACTTGGGGCCTACCCCAGGCAGAACGCGTAATGCCTCGATCAATCGCCCGAGTGCATCTTGAGGTGCTTCTATGCGCGCCATTAAATATTCAGGTTCGTATTTAACAAAATTGAATTAGAACGGTAACTTAAAGCCAGGGGGCATTGGCATGCCAGCAGTGGCGCCAGACATCATCTGGGCACTTGCCGCTTCCACCTGTTTGAATGCTTCTGTGTAAGCAGTCACGATGAGGTCTTCCAACATCTCACGATCATCCATGGCGCCTGGATCAATCTGCACACGTTTGAGTTCGTATTTGCCAGAGACAGTTACTTTTACCAAGCCACCGGCAGCTTGACCAGTTACTTCCAACGCAGCCAACTCGGCTTGCGCAGTCTTCATCTTCTCTTGCATCTGCTGAGCCTGTTTCATGAGGCCAGCAAGTCCACCTTTCATCATCGCTTTATTTCCTTAGTGGTATTAATTGTGATTTATGAATATTGATATTGAATTAAAGAGGTTTCACAGAACCGCCAACTACCTTGGCACCAAACTCTTTTTCTAATTGCTGAATAAATGGATCGGCAGCAATCATTTGCTCCGCATTCATTCTTTTCTCTTGATGAATCTGGGCATCCACCTTGGCCACTGTCTTACCTTCTACTTCGCCCTTTTCAATTACGATCTTGACGGGCTTGCCAAAGTGAGTTGTAAGCGCATCAGCCAAACGACCAACAGAAGCTTCTGAAGCTAACTGCGGCATCGGCGTGAGGATAGTTGCACGCACCCCAGAAGCTGAATCATTCCAATCTTGCAACTCTGTCTGAAATGCTAACTGCTGCACCATCCCTTTAACGGGTAACTGACGCATCAAGGCATGCCAATCAGGACGCTCGGCAGAACTGGCCACGGAAATTTGTGCAGCTGGTGCTGACGGTGTAGACACTGGAGCGGCAGGCGCAGCTGCTCTAGCAGCAGGTGCTGGTGCAGACGCTATTGGACGAGCAGTATTGACTGGTGGAGCCGATGGAGATGACGGTGCTGGAGAAGAATTACTTCCTCCGCCGCTATTGCCTCCGGGACGGAACGCCAACATACGTAATAGGGTCATGGCAAAGCCAGTTTGCTCATCCGGTGCCAGCGATAAATCTGGACGACTTGTAATCGTGATTTGATAGAAGAGTTGCGCCTCTTCTTTTGTGAGCTGGCCTGCCAAGCGACAAATCTCGCCTGCTTCTGGCCAATCTTCTAAAACGGATTCTGGAACGACTTGGGCTGCTGCAATTTTTTGCAACAGACTAGAGAGATCTTGCAACGCCAATGAGAAAGACATGCTGCGCTCACCCATTTCGTTTGCGACTGCAAGAAGGCTTGCACCATCTTTAGCAATCAAGCAATCTAAAATACGGATGAGATAAGCATCATCTAATGTGCCAAGCATGCCGCGTACGGATTCTTCGCTAACTCTGCCAGCCGCATAGGCAATGGCCTGATCGGTTAGCGACAAAGCATCACGCATTGAACCTTGAGCCGCCTTGGCGAGAACACGTAAGGCATTGACTTCGCACTCCACCTTCTCAGCAGCGAGCACTTTTTCTAAATGTTCAACAATGAGCGGTACTGGCATTTGCTTGAGGTTGAACTGCAAGCAACGAGACAGAATGGTAACTGGGATCTTTTGTGGATCGGTAGTAGCTAGAATAAATTTGACGTGCTCTGGCGGCTCTTCCAAGGTTTTAAGCATGGCATTGAAGGCATGATTGGTGAGCATATGCACCTCGTCAATCATGTAGACCTTGTAGCGCGCATTGCTGGGTGCGTAAGCTGCCTTTTCTAGGAGGGCAGCAATATCGTCAACGCCACGATTACTTGCAGCATCCATCTCTATATAGTCAACAAAGCGACCAGCATCGATTTCCATGCAAGCTGGGCATTTTCCGCAAGGCTCTGAAGTCATCTTGCCGGAACCATCAGACCCCGTGCAATTGAGGGCTTTAGCCATAATTCGGGCAATCGTGGTCTTACCTACTCCACGGGTACCCGTAAAGAGCCATGCGTGGTGCAGACGACCCTGATCCAAAGCATGGGTTAAGGCCTTAACCACATGGTCTTGGCCGACTAATTCAGAGAAGGTTTTGGGGCGCCACGAACGGGCTAATGCCAATGCTGTCATGTCTTACATTCTAACAAGCTAAAATGGAATTGGATGGGCCTCCCCGCATGGTGGGTTGGATAACCTGGTCAGGTCGGGAACGAAGCAGCCAAACCCAATTTCTGCCAGTGCCGGGGGTTTGGCTCATCCACCCTTACCCCCCATCAAAAACAGTTATTCAGAAGATCTTCAGAATC
The DNA here is from genome assembly GCF_018882045.1 of Polynucleobacter sp. Fuers-14. Lineage (NCBI taxonomy): Bacteria > Pseudomonadati > Pseudomonadota > Betaproteobacteria > Burkholderiales > Burkholderiaceae > Polynucleobacter > Polynucleobacter sp. Fuers-14. The sequence goes on from NZ_JACVPG010000005.1 coordinate 41,381, forward strand.
CTAAAAATCCCCCAAATTATCCAGATAATTAGCAAAACCAGAACAGTTCGCGCATCCAGCGAGATTCTGAATAACTGCAGGTGCTTATGGGAACACTCAATAGAAACTCGCAAAGCAAGCCCTCCTCTATATATAAAGATTGAGCGTAGAACCCCAGGATCACAATGCATAGGCAATTAGGATGATTAAGATGTAAGCAGATTGATACTCAGGGCACAATAGATCCATTCAATACCAACAAAGCCCTTATGTCCCAAGCCATTATTTTCGATGTAGAAGCAACTGATAAGAACGATGCCGTCATTATTGAAGCTGCTTCATTAGATGTCACCTCCCTGAAGCCATTTGAAGTGGGTAATCCTTGGGTGCAGCGCTATAACCCCGGCAAGCCTATTAGCTTGGGTGCACTTGCTACTCATCACATCATGGACGAAGAGCTGGTCAATTGCCCGGCGAGTAGTTCTTTTAGATTACCTACTGGCACCAAATACCTGATTGGGCACAACATTGATTTTGACTGGGTTGCGATTGGCAAGCCTGAAGTAAAGCGTATCTGCACCCTTGCTCTTGCACGCAGTCTATGGCCTGAGCTTGATAGTCACACTCAAAGTGCTCTGCTCTACTTCTTCGAACGCGATACAGCTAGGGACCAATTACGCAATGCGCATAGCGCATTAGCTGACGTATGGATTTGCTCCAAGATTGTTGGGCAAATTATTGATAAGCTACACCCAGTCTCTTTAGATGCCCTATGGGAAATGTCTGAGAAGGCCAGGATTCCAACAATCATGCCTTTTGGCAAACATAAGGGCGAGCCCATTAGCCAAGTTCCCACTGACTATAAGCAATGGATGCTTCGCCAAGATAATGTCTCCGAGTTTTTACGCAAAGCTCTAGAAGCTAAGTAGTCTTAGCTTTCTTGCTTAGGTTGATCCAACCCTTACTGTTTTTTTATTAAAGCCCCCTACAAGCTTTTCAGTAATTTCTGATGTAATATATGTACCATTATTGGTACGCTATGCGGATGAAAACCCCAATCCTAGATGTGTACTTTTTTAAGACAGAATCAAATAACGAACCCGTTAGGCAATGGCTCCGACTACTAACCCCTAGGGATAAAAAAGTAATGGGCGAAGATATAAAAACTATTCAATTTGGCTGGCCCCCTGGCATGCCCCTAGTAAGGCATATTGATGGCGAACTTTGGGAGGCTCGCAGCAAGCTATCCAATGGCATTGCCAGAGTTCTATTTGTGCTGGATGGCAGTGCCATGATACTGATTCATGGATTCATCAAGAAACAACAAAAGACACCAAAGCCTGATTTAGATTTAGCAAGAACTAGAGTAAAGCAGTTAAGGAGAGGATTATGAAAAAGAAACATATTGGTAGTAATTTTGATGAATTCTTAAAAGATGAATCACTGCTTGAGCACTCTACTGCCGTAGCAGTAAAACGTGTCATTGCCTGGCAAATTGAAAGTGAGATGGAGAAACAGCAAATTACGAAGACTTCTATGGCTAAAAAAATGCACACTAGTCGTGCTGCTTTAAATCGTCTTCTTAATGAAACCGACACTAGCCTTACTTTAATTACCTTAGCCAGTGCAGCAACTGCCCTAGGAAAGAGAATTAAGTTTGAACTAAAGGCCGCCTAAAAAGAGCAAGGGAATAAGGAATCCGTGATTTCCTTATTCCCCCCTACTTTTGCTGCCTGCTGCTTTTTTCATTAACTACTACCGCCGATATTTTTTACTGATATCTACGATTAAAGATCTGTTTTGTTTCAGCATCATGACGCATGGTGTTTTTCAACACTGCGCAATAAGACAGGATCATGATCACTGCCAATGAGATGCCATTAAAGTTGTTCATCAAGTTGCTAATTGTGTTCATTTGTTTCTCCTCTTTTGCTATTTGGCTTTTGCTATCTATTTTTTACCGCTTATCTACTGCTACGAATTCAGAATAATTGACTTAAAGCTCACAAAATGAGCTTGTAAAAAATTGTGGTTTTTTATTTAAATATTTCATGTTTTTTATCGTGCGATGGGCAACTCATCCCACCTCGTGGTGTAGTTCGGCGACCGATTGTTTGATCTCATCTGCCACTCTTCTTTAGTGCCATTGGTTCCTGCGGCTGCAGATCTGATGAATGCATTGCCAAAACGCGTGTTGATCTCATCTACCGCTTTCATCAAATGAGCAGACTTACCTTTAGTCTCGATATCCTCAAACAAGGATTGCTGAGCTGTTGGCTTGTCGCTAATCAGATTGAGAATGACGCCCGCCTTCTTGTAACGGAAGTTCGCTTGATAGATTTGCTTGAGGCCTGCTAGCGCTGCATTCGTTAAGGTCAACGTGTTATCCGTTGGATCCGCTAATGGAATCGTGACGCCTTGGTGATACTGTGGCTCGTTTTGCTTAAACGGATTGGTCTGAATAAATACCGTGAGCGCGCCCGTAGTGCTGTTTTGCGTTCTGAGCTTTTCAGCAGCACGCGCTACGTGAGTGGCAACCGATTCCGCAAGCTCTACCTGGCTAGTCACCAACTTACCAAAACTGCGTGAGGCAATAATTTGTTGTTTGGCTGGCGCTACTTCTTCTAGTTGCAAACAAGATGTGCCACGCAGTTCATAACAGAGGCGCTCCATCACTACGCCAAACTGTTGACGCATAGCTTGTGGTGAGGCTTGCAAAAGATCAAATACGCTCTGAATGTTTTGGGCTTTGATTTTCTTGGCGATTTGTTTACCAACACCCCAGACCTCGCCCACCTCAGTCTCGCTCATCCACTGGTAGAGCTCTTCTTTTGCCATACCGTTGACATCACATACGCCAACGAACTGCTTATGTTTCTTAGCCAAGTGATTGGCTAACTTAGCTAAGGTTTTGCTGGCACCAATACCCACGCAGACTGGCAAGCCGGTGGTATCTTTCACTTCCTGTTTGATCTTTTGACCTAATTCAATCGTGTCTTGATATTGTTTTAAGGCTGTCTCGATTTGTAAAAAGCTCTCGTCGATGCTGTAAACCTCTAGGTTTGGCGTGAATGCTCTCAGCACCTCAACTACACGACTACTCATGTCGCCATACAAGGTGTAATTAGACGAGTAAGCCTGAATACCATGCTGCTTGGCCAAGTCCTTCATCTGAAACCAAGGTGTTCCCATCTTCACGCCAAGCGCTTTGACTTCAGCACTACGCGCTACAGCGCAGCCATCGTTATTAGATAACACGACCATCGGCACTTCTTCCAACTTGGGCTGAAATACACGCTCACAAGAAACGTAGAAGTTGTTTACGTCCACGAGTGCAAAAAGTGGAGTTGGTGTAGTTTGTGAATTGGAGTTCATCTCACTTCCCATTTCTGCCACTGGCATTGCTGTACTTACGCACTACCCCAACCACTACACCCCAGATTTGCAGCTCGCTGCCTTCATTAAAGGTAATGGGTTGATAGTTTTGGTTTTCTGGCTGGAGCTCAATACGGCCGCGCAACTGATAAAGGCGCTTGATGGTGTACTCGCTATCCACTACGGCAACCACGATGTCTTTATGTTTTGGCTTAAGGGCTTTATCAACAACGACCTTATCGCCATCGCAAATCCCCGCACCCAGCATGGAATCCCCCTTCACGGTAAACATGAAGGTGGCTGGCTTGTTCTGGACGAGGTAATGATTCAGATCGAGGCCGTCTTCGGCGTAATCTGCCGCTGGACTAGGGAATCCAGCTGATATCCGATGGCTTAGGAGCTTGAGCTCATAGGCAGCAAAATGGCCTGCCAAGGCTTGTGGCACCTGACTCAGGGTTACTTTTGCGGGGTTCATTACTTGCGTCATAGTCATTAATATACTGTATGTTTATACAGTATATGTAAAAACCGCAAAAATGGCCTTATTTTTGTTGTTTTGGGGCTATGAGCCCCCTCCCGCCCCCCTCCTTTTTCTCGATCTCCCTAGTCATAAACCCCGAGTTGACCCTACTCATATTACCCCCTAAGGAATTGCATAATGATCCCAGAAGTTACTGTGCAAGTGATCCAGTAGCTCATATAAAAAGAACAGTAGGAGACATATGAAGACGTATAAGATTGCGTCCGTCCCAGGCGACGGCATTGGCAAAGAAGTAATCCCGGAGTGCGAGAAGGTATTAAATGCCTTAAGCAAAAAATATCCTGAAGTCGCTTTCCAATTCGAGCACTTTGATTGGGGTGGCGATTACTACCGCAAGCACGGCATCATGATGCCCGAGGATGGTCTCGAACCTTTGCGTTCTAAAGATGCGATTTTGTTCGGCTCAGCTGGCGACCCTAAGATTCCAGATCACATTACTTTGTGGGGCTTGCGTCTCAAAATTTGTCAGGGCTTTGATCAATACGCAAACGTACGCCCTACGCGCATTCTTCCTGGCATTGAAACGCCACTACGTAATTGCAAACCAGATCAGCTGGATTGGGTGATCGTGCGCGAGAACTCTGAAGGCGAATACTCTGGTGTAGGTGGCCGAGCACACCAGGGTCACCCCATCGAAGTAGCTTCAGATATGAGCATCATGACTCGCGTTGGAGTAGAACGCGTACAGCGCTTCGCCTTTAAGTTAGCGCAGTCACGCCCTCGCAAACACCTCACCGTCATCACTAAATCTAATGCGCAGCGCCATGGCATGGTGATGTGGGACGAGATCGCCACCATCGTTGCTAAAGATTTTCCGGATGTCACTTGGGACAAAGAGTTGGTTGATGCCGCTACTGCGCGCATGGTCAATCGCCCCGAATCTTTAGACACCATCGTTGCTACTAACTTACATGCAGACGTACTCAGTGATTTGGCAGCTGCATTAGCCGGTAGCCTAGGTATTGCACCAACTGCCAATCTGGATCCAGAGCGTCGCTATCCATCCATGTTTGAGCCGATTCATGGTTCTGCTTTTGACATTATGGGCAAAGGTCTTGCCAATCCAATTGGCACCTTCTGGTCAGCAGTGATGATGCTCGACTTCCTGGGTGAAAAAGCGCTCGGTGCAAAGTTAATGGCAGCCATTGAAAAAGTGACAGCCAATCCAAAGTTACATACTCGTGATTTAGGCGGCACGGCCATGATGAGTGATGTTACTAATGCAGTCATTGAGGAGATTTCTAAATGAGGCTATTTAAATTACTAAGTAGATTGCTGAGTATTGGCCTAATCTCACTTGGCTTGCTATCTGGCGCGCATGCTCAACCTTTCCCCGATAGAACCATTCAGTACATCATCCCCTTCCCTGCTGCTGGCGAGTCTGATTTAGTAGCGCGCTATCAAGCCGACATCTCAGCTAAGAAATTCAAGCAGCCGATGGTGGTTATGAACCGCGCTGGTGCTGGTGGCGCATTGGTATGGAGCACTATGAATACCTATCCCGCTGACGGTACAACGGTAGTGGGCGTGAATATCCCCCACACTATCTTGCAGCCGCTACAGGAGGGGATTCAGTACAAGACCGAAGATATTAATGCGATCTACTACTACCACTTCACCCCTGATGCTTTGATGGTGTCTGCAGATAGTCCCTACAAGACCTATCAAGAATTTATTGCGGCCGCCAAAAAAGATCCTGGCAAGATGACGCTTGCTGGATCTGCACAGTTCTCAGCCAACCACATGGCAGTCGAGCGCCTCAATAAACTGGCTGGCGTCAAAATTACTTACGTTCCCTTTAAAGGTACGGGTGATTTGATTACCGCCTTGATTGGGATGCACGTTGATGGCGCGATGGGTTATCTACCTTTGGCTATTCAGCAAAAAGGTAAGGTGCGCACACTGGCAATCGCTACCGAGAAACGTAATCCCGCTCTACCAGACGTGCCAACCTTTAAAGAACTGGGATTGAACTGGGTAGACGGCGCTTATCGTGGTGTAGCTGTACCGAAAGCAACCCCGCTGGTATTGCAGCAAAAGATGTCTGACTACTTCGCACAGCTCAATGCCGATCCCGAGACTAAAAAGAAATTGGAAGATGCTGGCTTTGTGATTGTGGATATTCCATTGGCAAAGATGCCGACATTCATGAAAGAGAAAACAGCTCAAGCCATGGATGATGCGAAGAATGCCGGGATGATTAAGTAAGGCTTTAACATCCTTAAATAAAAAACCACCGCATGTTCGGTGGTTTTTTATTGGATGCTTGCTTTCCGCTCTAGCAAAAAGCAAAAGCGAGAATTGCCGGATCGTCTAGAAAAGCATTGGATAGGTAAACACTGGCTCGGAAGAGCCAAGGGTTTACTGTCTCAACGATTTGTGAAAAATATTCCATGATTATATTGTAAGGACTATTTAGCCACCTAGGTAATCGGACTTACCAACCTCTACCCCGTTATGGCGCAGGATGTCATAAGCCGTAGTGATATGGAAATAAAAATTAGGGATGATCCAGGTCAGCAGATATTGCTCGCCAACAAACTCAAAGTTCCACTCTTTAATTGAGAACTTAATTTCTTTTGCTTCCGTGCCATCAACCTGCTCTGGCTTGAGACTATTGGCAAAAGCAATGGTTTTAGCAATACGGTCTTGTAGCTGGTCAAAAGTAGTTTCGTTATCTTCAAATTTAAGTGGCTCAACACCGGCTAGGCGCGCCATACCATTCTTCACTTGATCACAAGCAATTTGAACTTGCTTGGATAGTGGAAACATATCTGGGGCAAGACGGCCTTCCACCAATGCTTTGCTATCGAGACCCTTAGCACTCGCAAATGCTTCACCCTTTTTGAGGATATTCGAAAGATTGGTAAGCATCTTTGTGAGTTGCGGAATTGATGCTTGATACATTGAAATTGCCATAGCGCTCTCTCCACCTTCTTAGTTATTCTTACACGTCGCTCATAAAATCACCACCGCCATCATCCCAAGAGCTCGAACCACCATCATCCCAAGAGCTTGCATCATTGACGCCAAAGTTGGCAGCATCTGGTGCTTGACCGCCTACTTGGTTAAAGTCGTTATTGAGGTTTGGATTTGGGCGTTGATTACCGCCCATTAAATGACTTGCCAAAGCTTCACCAGCAACCATACCAGCACCGAGTGCTGCACCAGTCGCTAAGCTGCCCATTAAACCGCCGCCCATGCCAGATGCTGGTGCGCCTGGGTAACCAGGCGGATAGGTGCCAGGCGCTCCTGGTGCCCCTGGATATGGTCCATTTGCAGTCGGCGCGTTATAAACCTCCACTGGCTGCTGGCGCTTCCTCATAAAGAAGATTACGCCCGCAACCAAGATGGCAATCAAGATCCAAAAAACTGGGCTAGTAAAGATGGAGCTTGCACCCGCATTAGTATTAACGTTGCCTGGTGCTGTACCTGCACGTAATTGCGCTTGGAGCCTTTGTACAGAATCAGGTTGAGCAAATGGTAAACCTGGTGCCAGATTTTCTGCTTGTACAAAAGCGCTTCTTGCAGCATCTAACTTACCTTCTTTGAGGTAAAGCTCAGAAGCCATGTAATGTGCCTTGCCGCTATTAGGATGATTTTTCAAGACCTCTTGCATCATGGCATCCGCTTTTGCCAATTGCCCAGATTCAATTGCTTGATAGACCTCGGGCAAAGTAGCTTCTGCAAAAGCAAGATGACTCGTTAGTAATAGCGCGCTTGCGAATAGACCAACAAACAACTTGAGTAAATTACCCATTTTCATCATGACTCCTCGTGAAATGTTTTGCTGGGAATTTCATTATCGCCAGTTTAGACATTTTTGCTATTCATGATCTATATGGGGGCTTTTACGGGAAATTCAAGGGCATGACCACCCCCTTCACACCCCTTGCTACCCTCTTCTTTAGATTGAAATTCCCATAATTTTTGTAGTTATATTAATTCATTGATGTTATGATTTAACGTAACTACAATATTTCCGATGAAATTCACCTATGATTCGGTAAAAAATGACTCAAACCTTGTAAAACATGGCCTTCCGCCCTCAGATGCAAAGATACTTGATTGGGATACAGCCTTTAGCTGGATCGATGAAAGAAAGAATTGCGGTGAAGAAAGACGGATTGCTTTGGTGTTAATGAATGAACGCCTGTATTGCGTGATTTATGTAGAGTCAAAAATAGCGATAAGAATTATTAGTTTAAGAAAAGCAAATAACCGTGAGATGAAAATCTATGAAGAAGAAGCTAATTAGACTGAGTGCCGAAGAGGATGCCGCAATTACTAAGGCCGCCTTATCTGACCCCGATAACCCGCCTATCACGGAAGAAGAGTGGAATGCGATTAAACACAGAGTCGTTCGCGGCAGGGGAAGACCTGTGGGTAGCGGGATTAAAGAACAAGTTACCCTAAGGATTGATAAGGAGGTTTTAGATTTTTATAAATCTAAAGGTGAAGGTTGGCAAACATTTATCAACCAAGTGCTTGGCGAAGTAAAAAGAGAATCTAAATCCATCTTGATGGTTGAAAAGAAGTTAAACAAGGGGACCTTGATCGCCAATAAATTCAAGGTAGCTGCTTAACACCCTACTTCACTTCTACCATCTCGCCTTTTGATGAAATCAAGTACGCCTTGTTTGGTTTATCTTTTCTGATGCGCGTAAGTTCAGCTTGGTAGCCCTGTAATTGCTTGCGATACTTTTCATATTTCTCGCTACCCACTTCTGGGATAGTCAGCTTGTAATCGATGATGGCCAGATGGTCGGCAAGCTCCACCAAGCGATCCATGCGATAGCTCTTACCATCTTCACTAGCGATATCGAGCTCATTCCAAGCTTGTAGCCATTCACCCGATGTCAGGTAGCGCTTGAGCTCTGGAGCATCTAAGACTGTTTTGGTGCGAGAGAGTAATGTTTTCGCATGCTCTTGATCTACGCCTAACCAATTCATAAGCTCTTGCTCGCTTGGCATAGGTGGCTTTATTTCATTACTGGAATCTGGGGTGAGGAACTCGAGCAGCTTATGGAAGTTTGTGCCCTCTTCTAGGATTTCTGGATCGGAATTGCCTACTTTCTCATCTTCACCGGCAAATACTTCAACCGTCACACCGCTCTCGATGTCAGACAGCATTTGCGCATAACTTTCTTGCGCAGAGTCCCAGTCCAAGACAAAATCCTCAACTGCGTTTTCTTGCACAGGTTTGATGGCCTCAAACTCCCCCTTAGCCACTACTTGCTCACCTACCTGATACACAGACAACTCAGCTTTGCTCGCCTTGCCATACCAAGAAGCTTTATCCAAGCCACTGGGATTATTGGTGGTAGGCTTTTGGGCATCACCGCTAATCCATAGACCTTGACGTGCACGAGTCATAGCGACGTAAAGCAGGTTCCAGTTTTCTTTTTCACCGATTTGCTTCTCGGCCTCATTGATTTTGGCGCGGGGGGTAGTTAATGTTTTAGAAGTAAACAGGGATAAATGGGATGGACCCTCTTCTTGAGGCGCCCAATCAATTAAGACACCGCTGTAGTCGACATTAGTGTCAGTATTATTCGCATCAAGAATAATGACAAATGGCGATTCTAGTCCTTTAGCGCCATGAATTGTCATCAGGCGCACGCGCTTATGGCGATCCTCCTCTGACATCTCGCTCTCTTCATCTACTTCAACCAAGTTGTCATCACTAGCCGCATCGACATCACCTTCGTCGGGTGTTTCATCATCATCACCGCGGCGTTTAGTATTCATTTCCTGAATAAAACGGCTCAGGCTTGGATACTGGCCGCCATCTTGATTAAGGGCCACCTCCAAGAATGCATCCAAGTTGGCTAATATCTGTGGGCGATCGAGATCCTGACAGACTGCTGCATATTTGAGGCGTACATCACCCTCTTGATAAATACGATCAAGTAGGTCATGCACTGGTAAGCACTCCCCTAAAAGCCGCCAATGCTGGAGATAACGCGCAGCACCTTGTATTTTTGCTTCTCTACTATCTTGTAGCCCATCCCACCAAGAACGATATTGACCAGAAGTCATCGCCACCGCTAGTTGCTGCATTTGTTTTTCTGTAAAACCAAATATAGGACTTCTGAGAACCTGGGCTAGCGGTAAATCGTGACGCGGCGTCACAAGTATAGTAAGCAAGGCAATCAGATCATCGACCTCAAGAGTGTTGAGCAAGCCGCCTAAGCGCGGGCTCTCATAGGCGAGCTTCACATCACGCAGCGCTCTTTCGTACTGAGGCAAATATTTACGACGTTTTACTAGCAATAGAAAATCGCTTGCTCTAGCCTCACGCCAAATTTCCTTAGCACCTTCTTTATCAGCGACCTTGCGTGTAGCAATAACTTCTTTAATCAGGCTCGCAACCAACTCACCCTCATGCTGACGCTGAATTACTCCAACTGTTTCACTTGAATCAGCAATCGCTCCATCAAATGCACTGCCCTCTCGCAACTCCTGGGTCTGCTCTGCATAGGCAATCAATGGCAGCAAGTAAATCTCACCTTGCCCAGCATAAGCGTCGGCAGGCTTACTCTCATCTGGGGTGGACCACAGTGTTTGCTGCTCTGAATACGGATAGTCAGGGGGTACTTGCTCACCCTGAAAAATTCTATTAACAGCGCTATTGATTTCGGGGGCGTTACGGCGCGTTTTATCCTGCTCAATGTAAGCAGCATCATGACGTTGATATAAAAACTGCGCTGCACTTACAAACAATCGAGGATCGGCACGGCGAAAGCGATAAATTGATTGCTTTGGATCGCCTACGATAAAGACTTTTGGCCGCTCATCACCTTCGCTATAGCCCGCTAACCAAGCTCGCAAAATTTGCCACTGTAATGGGTTGGTATCTTGGAACTCATCCACCAAAATTTGTTTGTACTTTGCATCAAGGCGCGATTGAAGATAGGCTGCGTGCTCAGGCTCCCCCATCAATAAGCTAACACCAATCTCTAAATCATCAAAATCACGCACGCGCATATTCTCTTTTTGGGCATTAGCGTGCGCCATCATGGATTGACTCAAGGCAAACCAGGCTTCATTAATCGAAAAGACTTCCTGCTCTGCCTGCCAGAGGAGATATTCCTCAAAGGTGTGGCCCCAGTTTTGCTTGATAGCAATGTAATCACTTATGCGATCTGCTTTACCTTCATTATTTAAGAAGGTTTCCAAAACATTCAAAATCGTATCGTTACCGCTGCGGTACTTCACAGGGCTTTTCGTCAAAAAGACATCTTGCAAACTCTTGGCAACATCCATCACGTTGCCGCCACCCTTTTTACAGACTAGGGCCGGCATTAAATTAGGCAATAGCTTTTGATCATTGGTACTGCTATTTTTAAAGCAATACTCCAAAAACTCGAGGTCAGCTAATGTATTAGGCGCATTCCAAGTAGCCAGTAATGGGTTTGGCATATTGAGTTTATGCAGAGATTGCTTTAGTTGCTCAATTGGAGTGACGCCAGTTTGATGGCATTTCTTTGCAAAGAAAGTCCATGCACCCCTTTGTTTAAAGAGGCTACTTTTACCCATTAAAAGTTTTTGCGTCTCGTGTGAACCTAAATAGCCCAATAAAACGTCGTAATGCGCTTTCAATTCTGGACTGAGACCACCCCACCAATCATCAAGACACTCCTCTTGCAGTCGCTTAGCATCTTCACGCAACTTAAACCCTGGCTGAATGCCCATTGATACTGGGGCTGCGCCCAGCAACTTGCCAAACCAACCATGAAAGGTATCAATCACAATTGGTTGTGGGTTTGCCAGCACCTGCTCATAAAGTGCTTTAGCCTTGGGCAGGTATTTTTCAGCTTGCTCTTTTTCTATACCCCGAGCAGTTAGCTCTTTCATCAAAGAGACATCGTCACTTTTTGAAAATTGTTCGAGCAATCCATATAGGCGGTCACGCATTTCTTGCGCCGCTTTGCGTGTAAACGTGAGTGCGAGTATCTCTTGTGGCTTCACATCATCGAGCAACAGCCGTACCATCCGCGCCACCAATAACCAAGTCTTGCCGCTTCCTGCGCAAGCCGACACAATAACCGAACGCTGTGGCTCACAAGCAAGCTTCTCTGAATAGGGTTGCTTTTCTGGAAGCGTATTCATTCGATTGCTCACCAAATCCCCTTCCTGCAAATGCCTCTTGCTTCGCAGTATTGGCATACCCCTTCAGGAGCGAATGCTTGCATGGGCTTTTTAGCCCAAAGCTGCTCTATATCTTCTGTAATTTGCTCAGAAAACTGTTGCATCATTTCCGGCATATCAACCACCTCTTGGCTGCGCAGTGCTTTTTGCTCGCCCTTAGAAATATCCGCCTTCAAGGCCACCCATTCGGCTTGCTGTACCTGATGTCCACTCAGCTTATGGCTTTCTTGACCCTCATTGGCGGCCTGTGCGTAGATCAATAGCTGTGGATCATCCAGAATATGCTCAGCCCTTACTTTGACTCTCTCAAAACGTTGATTTTTATAGTCAATCACTGAGGCAAGCTTGTTGTTATCTACATTGATGTCATAACGATCGGCATAACCCTCAATACGAATGATCTTAGGATTGCCATCTACATCCTTAAATGGCAAATCAAAGCCAACTTTGACTTCGCCATCGAAATATTGCCAACCCGCTAACTCACGTTGCAACTGCCAATCTACAAAACTAGGAATTTGTTTTTGCCAATCCCTTAACGCACCCATCACTCTTGCATCGCCCTCAATCAAAGAAGCAAACTCTTGCTCTGAATAAACGCTTAAGACTTGTTCCATCCAAGCACGTCTTTGATCTGAATTGGTTTTTAGAGCGGGATTGGTATGCTCTTGGGTTTTGAGTGCTTGGTAGAAACGCTTGAGCAATTTATGCAATGTCTGTCCTGCCAACGAAGCGTCAAAGCCCTCATCAAACTCTTTATTCTTACGTAAGCCTAGCAGACTGCGGACGTAATATCGATATGGGCAATCCCGCAGAGCCTTATAGGCGCTGGGACTCATCGATAGCGGCATGGGTAGATCTTCTTCAAAATGCGCAACCGCCATCTCCATGGGCCTCGGTTCAAAAGCACGTTTTTTCAATTGAGCTGGAATGGCTTCCCACTTAACTAGATTTTGCAAACGCTGTATCCATGCCGATGGTCTGAGCGGTTCTCCATTATTACTTTTGCTTTGCCAGAGCAAATCAACACTGGGACATGACACTAGCAATTGCGAAAGATCTCTAGCTTGCTGCACAAACTGCATCGCTATCGTTGAGGTCTTTAACAGCTGATTAAGCGCGTCTGAGAAAAATAATAGTGGCTCTGAATAAGCTGGCAACTGCTGCTCATCGCAACCCACAACAACCACTGCTTCAAAGTCACGCATACGTGTAGAGCTCAAAGGCAAAATGCTCAGTGTGGCTTTGGCTTCTTTACCAGCTTCTTGATAGCTTGCGCCTTCAATAACTGTTTTAAGCAAACTAAGCCATTCACTCAAACGAATAGAGGTTTGTTGGTATTGCGTCTTACTCAAATCAAATGTCTTGAGCACTTCCAGCAATTGCTTGCCGGCCGAGTCTTTTTCAAGACTCTGATCCATGCCAGTCGCTTGGAGATTAGCCTGCAACAACTGATAGGTCGTACTGCAATCAACCTTAAGCGTCAGCCACTCATGATGATGCTCTCGAGCAAACTGCAATAACTCAAATAGTGCTGCACTTGGCATCGTGCCAGAGGTTTTTGCAGCATTCGCTCGCGCGCCTTCGATAGCTAGATGAAAGGTTTTCCAACCAGACTCTGCCTTACTACCCACCAGGATATCTTCAAGCTCTGCAATGAGTCCGATGCAGACCTCTGCATCTCGATTCAAAATCTTTCCAAGATCTAAAAAAGGATTCTGCAAAAACTCAAGCAAGGCTTTTGCACTGGGCCCATCTTTTGGCGCTTTAATAAGTTCTAACCAACTATTAAGTGCAGCTGCAGCACGCGTAGTGGATAACTTCCAACCGGTTTCATCCCGAATGTTAAGTGCTGGGCCTAATCTTGAAAGCAGTGCACGCACCCTTCTAGCCACCAAGCGATCTTGTGCAACAAGTGCCAGCTGAGTTTTGCCATCAATCAGATGTTGCTCTATTGTTTTGGCAGCAGCCCACGCAAGCTCTTCAAAGCGTTTAGCTGCAATCAGGCTCCAACTCTTGCTATGGGCTTGCCTAACATTCCTGAGCGCCTCTGCCTGCGCATCACTAGTACCAATTGTCTCTGCCCATAAACCCACATCACCCCAGCTCATCCTGGCCTCTACCACAGGAGCATATTGGGCATACTCGGCCAGCAGAGCTCCGATGATCTCTTGATCGATGGGAGTCGGATCAGCAGTCTCTACCCATATCAGAGGTCTTGCGGGATTTGCATTCTTAGCAGCTTCGAGATGAGCTGCCATTGCAAACTGATTACGAAATGCTGGATCGCTCACACTCGCGGTGTAGCGCCAAAATGTGAGCAAGACCTTGGTCTCTTGATCAACGACCTTACGCGCCATTCCTGAGTAGACTTTAGCAACGGTACTATCGAGCAAATTCTGCGCCTGACTCAGACAGATCTCGCCGAGATTACTTTGCTCACTCCGATTATTTTGAATGAATTCATGAATCTGTTTTTGCAGTTGTGGACTCACTGCAGTTGATAAGGTGTCACATGCTTCAACGATTGCTTGCGCTAGACCCCATGCACCAGATTCTGTTTCGGCTTTAAACCATGACTGCAGATCTTTGTGTTTGCGCAAAGTGGCATAGACCCCCAACCACCTCTCTAAATCACTTTGCTTCTTTGGAAATTTCCATGCGCCTGGCGCAGCTTCCAGCCAATCTGTAAAGCTGATGACTTGAGGCAAGAATGCGATGTTGCTTGGAAGATCTTTGGGTCGGTTTAATTCAAGGGCTGCTCTTACCCCGATTAATGGTCCCGCAGTACTCAGAACCACTAGGGGGCGCTGATTGGTTTGCACTGCACAATCCCAGATGCCTTTTGCCAATTGGGTAAGCGCTTGGCTATTGGGTGCAATTGCCCAAGCTTGTGGCTGCTTTTGCTCAGAAAGGGCTTGGAAAGGCTGGGGCATGAATGGAGTAATTTATCTATTTTGAGCAGAATGTTTCGCTTATTGCTAATATAAGCGTTGTAACGACATAATTAAATAACTCGCTAAATAAGTCTAAATAAGGAATTTTCATGAGTGCCGGCATTAAATATGTAACTGACGCCTCTTTCGAACAAGACGTCCTCAAGTCCGATAAACCTGTTCTGCTCGACTTCTGGGCTGAGTGGTGCGGTCCTTGCAAAATGATTGGTCCGATCCTGGAAGAGCTCGCTGGCGAGTATGGCGACAAGATACAGATCGCAAAAATGAACGTAGATGAGAACCAAGGCGTTCCTGCCCAGTTCAATATTCGCGGCATTCCTACCCTAATCCTCTTCAAAAATGGCACCGTGGCTGCTCAAAAAGTAGGCGCTTTGGCCAAATCCCAGTTGACTGCATTTATTGATAGTCATCTGTAAATAGTCTCAGACCACAGGTTCACCAGCTGAGCCTGTGGCTTTTACCGCTTTAAACGCTTGTCACATGCATTTTTTGGTGTAGTATTACTCAAACGCACTAATCAGTGCTCCGATTTTCAGCAATTTACCTCCCCCTTCTTTTAGCAAATTCCCAAATTCTGTTTTTCCACTTCTGCGTGATCTAAATCAGCGCAGCGATACTCCAAAACAAATTCCCAAATTCAAATTCATCAACACCCGAGAACCACATGCAATTAACTGAACTCAAAGTCCTCCACGTATCCGCTCTGCTTGAAATGGCAGCTAGCTTGGAGATTGAAAACACACAACGGATGCGCAAACAAGAATTAATGTTTGCCATTCTGAAAAAACGTGCGAAGGCTGGCGAAACCGTTTTCGGTGACGGCACTTTGGAAGTACTGCCTGATGGCTTTGGTTTCTTGCGCTCTCCTGAAGCCTCTTACATGGCTTCTCCTGACGATATTTATATCTCCCCTGCGCAGATTCGTCGCTTTAACTTGCACACTGGTGATAGCGTTGAAGGTGAAGTACGTACACCTAAAGATGGTGAGCGTTACTTTGCTTTGGTAAAGGTAGACAAGATCAACGGTTTGGCTCCAGAAGCCCTCAAGAACCGCATCATGTTCGAGAACTTAACCCCATTGCACCCAAATCGCGTGATCAGCTTAGAGCGTGATATCAAAGCCGAAGAGAACCTCACTGGCCGCATCATCGACATGATCTCCCCGATTGGTTACGGCCAACGTGGCTTGATTGTGGCCTCACCAAAATCCGGTAAGACTGTGATGATGCAGCACATTGCTCACGCGATTGCTGCCAATAATCCTGAAGCGATTTTGATTGTGTTGCTCGTTGACGAGCGTCCTGAAGAGGTAACTGAGATGCAACGCTCTGTTCGCGGTGAAGTCGTTGCCTCTACCTTTGATGAGCCAGCAGTACGTCACGTTCAAG
This sequence comes from Polynucleobacter sp. Fuers-14, assembly GCF_018882045.1. Classification (NCBI taxonomy): domain Bacteria; kingdom Pseudomonadati; phylum Pseudomonadota; class Betaproteobacteria; order Burkholderiales; family Burkholderiaceae; genus Polynucleobacter; species Polynucleobacter sp. Fuers-14. The sequence goes on from NZ_JACVPG010000005.1 coordinate 57,775, forward strand.
TTGCCGAGATGGTGATTGAAAAAGCCAAGCGCTTAGTTGAAATGGGTAAGGATGTGATCATCTTGCTTGATTCAATTACTCGTCTTGCACGCGCATACAACACTGTTGTTCCTTCATCAGGCAAAGTACTCTCTGGTGGTGTGGATGCCAATGCATTACAACGTCCAAAACGTTTCTTTGGTGCCGCCCGTAATATTGAAGAAGGTGGCTCATTGACGATCATCGCAACTGCTCTGATTGAAACTGGTAGCCGTATGGATGACCTCATCTACGAGGAGTTCAAGGGCACTGGCAATATGGAAGTTCACCTTGAGCGTCGTTTGGCTGAGCGTCGTGTTTACCCATCGATTAACCTCAATAAGTCTGGCACCCGCCGCGAGGAGCTCTTGGTTAAAGCTGAGAACCTCCAGAAGATCTGGGTATTGCGTAAATTGCTGGCCGATATGGACGATATCGAGGCGATGAACTTCATCGTGGATAAGCTCAAATCGACCAAAAATAATGGTGAATTCTTCGACTTAATGCGTCGCGGAGGCTAATTTAGGGGTCTAGAGGGCTGTTTCAGCCCTTTTTGGACACCTAAACAGCGCTTTGTTGTTGATTTCATGGCATAATTTCGCCTTTACCGCTTTTAAAACCTGGGAAAGTATTTCAGCCAATTTGGCTCAAACGGCTCCCCGCTCATAGGACTCAACATGAAACCTGGCATTCACCCCGAATATCGTGAAATCGTCTTTGTAGACGTTTCCAATAACTTCAGCTTCAAGACTCGCTCCACTATGTCTACTAGAGAGACAATCAAGTGGGAAGATGGCAATGAATATCCATTAGCCAAGATCGAGACTTCATCTGAATCACACCCTTTCTACACTGGTACCCAGAAAATTATGGATACCGCTGGTCGTGTTGAGAAATTCCGTCAGAAATTCGGTACTAAAGCTGTTGCTAAAGCTACCGGTGATGGCGCTGCTAAAACAGCTGAGAAAAAAGCTGCCGCTGCAGAAGCTAAAGCTGCTGAAAAGCCAGCTAAGAAGAAGGCTTAAACCACTTCTATTCGCGGGGTATGTTAAATACCTGCTCTGCGAGATAATTAAGGCAGCGTTTGCTGCCTTTTTTATTTTGGACTTCACCCATGGTCAAACTTACTGCCGCTGCCACTAAATCTATTCCGCGCATTATTATTTTTGCGCTGACCTTAGTTTATGGTTTCGCTGGCCTCTTCTTTCGGGACCCCTGGAAGAATGAAGATGCCATTGGGTTTGGTGGCATGTGGACATTATTTCGCGGTAACTCCTTAGACTGGATGGTTCCCCACTTAGCTGGACGCGATATCTCTCTTGGTGCACCCTTGCCTTATTGGATGGGCGCCACCCTCATTGAGTGGTTTGGTCCATTTATTGGCGCCGCTAATGCTGCACGCTTATACGCCGCCATCTGCTTCTTCTCTGCTGCACTAGCAATTTGGTATGCCACCTATTTATTAGGTCGTCGTCGTGAAGTGCAGCCGATGGCATTAGCGGTTGGTGGTCAGCCTGATTTAAAGAGCTACGGCATGACCTTAGCTGATGGTGCGCTGCTCATTTTCTTGGCATGCGTAGGTCTAGCGCAACGCGCCCATGAAACAACACCAATGATGGCGCAGCTCATGGGTATTAGCATCGTGCTATATGGCACAGTGCGCGGCTTAGATAAACCTTGGCAAGGTGGTTTTTGGACTGGCCTTGGTATTGCCATCGTCGCCCTATCAAGCAATCTCACACTCAGCTTAATCATTGTTACCTCCACCATCATTGCAGTCATTGCTAGCAATGCGAAGTTACGCTTTCGTTGGACGCTGACTAGCACCGTTTTAGGTTTAATCGGTTTTGCGATTTGGCCGCTGATTTGGTATCTAGCCGATCTGCCAGCGCAATGGCGTCATATCGCTGAAGAAGGCTGGCGCAATGTACCGGAAATGCGCGCTACTCCATCAATTGAATCACTCGGTTTCTTGAGTGTGAACTTCTGGGCTTACGCGTGGCCCGTCTGGCCGCTCGCAATCATCTCCCTTGCGCACTGGGGTCGCATTAAAGAATCGGGCGCATGGCGCGCACCCCATCTTTGCATTCCTTTGAGTTTATTCATCGGCAGCTTAATTTATGTTTTGTTCCGCCTAGAAGCAAATGAACATGACTTAATGATTTTGATTCCAAGCCTTTCGATTATTGCCGCATTTAGCCTGCCTGTTCTTAAGCGAAGCGTCATTAGCTTTATTGATTGGTTTGCAATGTTTAGCTTTACGCTGATCGCGCTAGCTATTTGGATTATTTGGCTCGCAAAAGTAACTGGCTACCCAGAATCTACGGCCGCCAATATTGCACGCCTACTACCTGGATTTACTGGTCAATTTAATGTTTTGGCCTTTATCGTGGCTCTTGCTACTACGGGTGTATGGCTGGCAGTAGTTCGCTGGAGAACTTCTCGGGCCCCGAAAGAAATCTGGCGCTGCCTCATCATCTCAGCATCAGGGACTACTTTGATGTGGGTACTGCTGATGTCTTTATGGCTGCCAACTATTAACTACGCTAAAACCTATCGTCAGGTTTCTGCGCGATTGGCGCAAGTAATCCCCGCTGGCGGTAGCTGCATAGACACGACCAATCTAGGTCCTGCACAGCTCGCCTCTTTTGAATACTTCTCCAAGCTCAATTTGCGAGATGACTCCAATTGCCCATGGATGCTAACCCACAGCCAATCCGAAGCAAAGGCATATGCAGAGCTGAATAATAAAAAGCTCACACTGCTCTGGGAAGATCGTCGCGCTGCTGACCGCGATGAACGCCTGCGTCTCTACGAAGTTATCCCGGAATAATTCGTGCTGCACTTTAAACTATCGCGCCTTCGCGAGGACATCCCCTCTTTACTAAAACTAGCCGGACCTTTATTAGTGGGGCAGCTTGCTGTGATTGCATTTGGCGTGCTCGATACTGCGATGACGGCACGTTATTCAGCCGATGATTTAGCGGCGCTGGCAATGGCATCAGCCATCTTTATCAGCATTTACGTAGGCCTCACCGGAGTGATCTCGGCGTTAGCACCAATTGCAGGACAACTCTTTGGCGCTAAACGTTTTGGAGAAATCGGCGAAGAAGTGCGGCAAGCGGCTTGGCTTGCTTTAGGTCTCACTATTTTGGGCTGCTTCATTTTGCTCAATGCAGATCACTTGCTAGCTATTTCCCGAGTCAATGATGTTATTGAAGGTAAAGCAAAGTTATATCTCAATATCCTAGCAATTGGCTTACCAGCCAGCATGGCTATGCGCGTATTGATGGCCCTACACAATGCAGTTTCACGCCCCACCGTCATCACTGTTGTACAAATTATTGGCCTAGGACTCAAGCTACCCTTAAACCTACTCTTTATTTATGGAGGCTTAGGCATAGAGGGCATGGGCGGACCAGGCTGCGCTGTAGCTACCGTCATCATTAACTGGTCTTGGCTACTCATGACTCTAGGCTTCGTTTTATTTGATCGCTTTTATAAACCATTTAAGATCTTTGCCCGCTTTAGCATGCCGGATTGGCATCGTATCTGGACATTATTAAAGCTCGGTGCACCTATTGGATTTAGTTACTTGATTGAAGTAACCTCTTTCACGTTTATGTCGCTTTTTATTGCCCGCCTTGGAACTACGGCATTAGCGGGACATCAAATCGTAGCCAACATGGGAACCGTCATCTACATGGTGCCGCTATCCCTCTCAATTGCGACTATGACTTTAGTATCGCAATCTATTGGTGCCAACAAGCCCGAGCGTGCCGAAGAGATCGGTTGGTCATCTGTCTTTTTTACCACCACGCTGTGCATCACTATTGGTATCGCAGTTTGGATTTTCAGAATACAGCTATTGGATTTATACGATCCACCAGCAGAGGTAAAGGCGTTCTCTATCCCCCTCTTCTTATTTATAGCCTTCTATCAAGTATTTGATGCCCTTCAAGTTACCGCGGCATTTATTCTGCGGGCCTATCGCATTGCTTTTTTACCGATGGTGATTTATGCAGGCTCACTCTGGGGCGTAGGCCTTGGTGGCGGCTACCTCATGGGCTTTAATATATTTGGCAATACACCGGCATTCCTACAGGGCGCCAATGGCTTTTGGGCTGGCAACAGCTTAAGTCTAGGCTTAGCTGCGTGCTTTTTGCTCTATCTCTTTAGAAGAACGGCGGAGCGCTATGAGAAGACGCATCCGCCGGTACAGGTTTAAGGCAAACTACTTTGAGTCCCTTACTTATAGACCTTCAAAGTGGAGGCATCGTCATTTAAACGGGTTTTGAGGTTACGCAACTGCCCTGCCGAACCAGGATTGTTAGTAATAAAGTTTTGATCAGCCAAATGCTTGCGTACATCCTCAGCCAAATCCAATGAAGCCAACTTCATTAACTTTGCATTACTTGGTTTATATCCAGTGTCTCTGCCATCGATTTGGACGTCCTTACCTTCACCAGAAGCTACAAATGACGCAACGATTTGCGTTGTCTTGGTGTCGACGATATTAAAGTCCACCGTTACCTCAAGCGTCATCTGTTGCGAGGTAGATTTGGTTCCAGGAATATCAGATACGTTATCCGTGCTAGAGACTTCCGCCAACACACCGTATAAAACATAGTCTGCATCACCGAAATCGCCAGCTTTGATCCGTTTAACAATATCAAAGTACTCATCGCCTTGATTAGGGGCGGCTACGGCAGCCTTGGCTTGAACCACTTTATAGCCAGACTTAATCAACAGGCCACGAATGGGGTTGGCCAAGTAACGCAATTCTCCATACTCATTATTGGCCTGATATCCCGACTTCTTCATACTTTGAGTATTGGCGCTTGAAGAGCTGTTACTTGGAGCTGCCGTATCCGTTACAGGCGCTGCGGCTACACCTGGACTAGTAGCTGTAGGATCGGCCAAATTAGTGAACTTCACTGGGAACGCAGATGAATTTGCCCCGCCAGCAATAGCAGATGCATTGGCTTTATCCGCATCCACCTCAATAGTCTTGGGCGCAATCGCAGAAGAAATATTGCTATCTGTTGTCGTCCTAGTTTCTTCGACAAACGTTAAATTTTTTCCTTCTTTCTTAAAGTAGATATCAGTGACTGCAATTGACTTGGAATCGGCCTTTAGGGCCTCAGCACTGATTACGGGATTTTTGGGTGGGTCTGCTGGAACTTGGCCAATATACGCAGATTCGACGAGAGCAGGCGGCTTGCTAGCACAGCCAGCCAAAAAAACTACGCTCATACCCGCACAAGCTAATAATATTTTATTCATGTGTTGCTCAATTCTTTATGGTGTTGAGTTGCGTATTAGCGTGTAGCAGTCTTACGAATCTCTTTTTCATCAGCCCACTCGAGCAAACCGGATTCGTTGTTAATGAGGTTGAGATTAAATACGTAATAAACGTCTTTCACATCCTTGGTGTTTTTGACAATAGAAGCAATCGATCCTTCGATGCGGTATTGAGCGCCCTGCATATTGCCCGTCTTGGCAATCGTGCTGTTCTTATATAAACCTGACTGATTTTGACGCTTGAGCTCTTCAGTCTGATTTTGCATTTCAGAAACACTCACTGCGAATCGCACTTGACCGCTCTTCATTAACTGCGTGCGGATCTTATCGGTAATTACACGCGTATCGATATATTCAGAAGTCTTATTCTTCACATCTGCAAGCGTCACAATAGGCGCATCTTTACTTCCAGAGATAGCCTTAGACTGGAGCAGTGATCTTGTCATTGCCTCGGCAATCATCTGTAGATCAGTTGATCCATAGTTTGCATTAACGGTCTCTACCGCCTTCGCATCGCCGTAACGAACCTGCGGTCCTGAGCATGCAGCAAGCGCTGCTACTGATAATGCAATAGCAGATAAGCGAATAGTTTTAGTGTTCATGATCATCCTTAATAAGCCTAAATCTTTTTAATATTAAATAGTTAATTGATTTTTATTTGTATTGATTTAATTCAAAACGAAAGTCAGTAGCATCTGGCGTTGGGGCGATTCCCATGATAACGGTCGACTGCCCCTTACCTACTGTTACAGGCTTCCACGGCTCCTCATCTGTTACCGCCATGCCGTTTTTACCAATCCACTTAAATCGATAAGACACGAGATTGGATTTGCTGTCATTCTGTATGGTTACCTGCGCTGTCAATACGCCATTGCGCATCAAACTACGCATATCAGTAATTTGAATGCTATCCGTATCACCCATGCGTACCGTCATGTCCTTCATGGATGGCGTTGAGCTACATGCGACAAGAGCAAGTGCCGTCATCAGGATTGCGAGGTATTTTTTCATCTGGGTCTTTCCTAATTAAAAAGCTGCTGAAAGCTATTCAACAGATTGGGTGGCTCGTAAGGCTTCACCCCTTCCATATTACCGCTAGCGGGGATAGTGTTGGGGGTGGAATTGGGGGTCGGGTTTGAGATAGGCGCCGCAGGTACGGGGGTTGCCTGTGTCGCTACTGGGGTGGTTATTACCGCTGCTGAAGCAGGCTCTTCGGGCTGCGGATCCTGAAAGCCTCCCCATAGTTTCTTAAAGCCTGCAAATGCACCCTCAGATGGTTTAGATTCAACGAGAGCGGGTTGTGGGCTTACTGGCGAGATGGCGGCTGGAGATGCGACTATTGGAGTGCTAACAACCGGATCTTTGGGAGGAAGTGCAGTAGGATCATTCGAGGTCAGTACAGTTGCCCTATTTCTAAACATGCGGATATAAACCACGTTGTACCCGCCTACTAAATTAACCGTTTGAGATGCGGTTACGCCCGATGGCAAAGTGTATTTCAGAACAGTTGGTCCAATCGGCAAACCCATTCTGGCCATGTATGTTTGCGCGGGCAAAGTTGACCAATGACGCACATCAGTCACATTGATTGCTTGTAAGCTATATCCCGTAATCATTCCTGCAATCGCGCCAATTAGAGCAGCGCTACCATTATTCTGATTGTTTTGGTTATTCTGGCTCCGCTTGTTCGCCGCTTGCTGGGCGGCTCGATCCGCTGCATATTGCGCGGCTAGAGAGACTAAGGCTCTAGAGGATGCTCTTAAAACATAGGCTGGCATCTCATCACGCAAGTTCTTGCGAGCCATAGCATCAATATTGGCAACCAACTCTGGATTAGCCACCTTATCGCCTAACTGAACCATGGTTGGCCTGAAACGCTCAGTAGATTTTTCGATGACCGGAAAGGTTAAGGTCACCAACTTTGGGTTACCGCCCAGATTAAAAGACTGGCTGATTTGATAAGGAATAATTTTGGGCATGTAACCTGTATCAACAATAATCAAGGTATCAGCAAACGCTTTTTTGCCTTGATTGGCAATATTGGAGTCTAACTTAGCAATACTGGTTTTAAAGAAGTTGACTTGTGGTCGCAACTCAATTGCCAAGCGATAACCTGGCGCAGCTAGACTTGCCTCTCCTTGTGACTCGTGAATAAAACCAGACAGGTAATACGCTGCAGGATTCTGATACGAGTTCTTAAGGCTACGGGTTTCCTCGTCATCCAATAGATTGATTGGGTAACCGCTAATACTTTCAATACGACTAGATGCACCTTGAGTATTGGGATTATTTTGCTGCTCCTGCTCTACCTTGGAGACTGCGGCCACCCTACTCTGTATCAACTCCTCAATAACCTTTTCACGCTGCGCCATCTTTTTGGCTTCCACCATGGCATCATTCCAGTGTCCTTGAGAGATGTGGTTTAAAGCGATGGTTTGGCTTAATAGACTCACTTCATAAGGTTTAGGGTCATACTCACTACTGAAACCTTCAGACAAAACGTAACCACTTGCTCCTGAAAAAGAGCGTCTGAGTTTGTCGCTGGTAGTCACCTCCCAACGACTGACTAATTGATCTGCAGCTAATAGGTTTTGGGTGCTATTGGGAATCTGAGCGGGACCTTGCAGTCTTTGTACCTCGCCCAGCTCCATGTAATACAGGGTATTTTTATCCTTGAAGGCGCCCTGAATGGCCGCCGTCGTATTTTGCAGATCACCATTTTTAAACTGCTCTTTGGACTCATTCATCTTGATTTGCTGAGTCTGCGTAGCGCAACCGACCAACAAACAGACAGTCAAAGTCACGCCGAACTTAGAAATGTCTAATGCTGAAAATTTAGGCAAATTGAGGGGTTTATGAAAAAGAGGAAAAAATGAAGACCACATACCTTTAACGCTTAAAAATAGGCTTGGGTTGACAAGAAAATAGGGGTTTATTACTCTAATTTTGCACCTGATTGCTGTACTACCTTGCCCCATTTGCTTGCCTCGGAGGCAATCAACTTAGAAAGGTCTTTTGGGCTACCTGGAGCGGGGTCCAGGCCACCAGCCAAGAGCTTGGATTTGACATTGGGATTGCTCAAAGTTTGGCGCACCATTTGATTTAAGCGTTTTTGGATATCAGGCGGAAGGTTTGCTGGTGCCATCAATGAAAACCAAGATACAGCCTCAAAACCGGCCAAACCTTGCTCAGCTAGAGTGGGAATCTCAGGGGCGGCATGTGAGCGCTTCAGTGTAGTCACTCCCAAGGCCTGAACCTCTCCAGCCTTAATCAAGGCTAAGGAAGAGGAAAGATTGTCAAAAAGCATAGAAATGCGACCACTGAGTAAGTCAGGTAAAGATTGCGCTCGTCCCTTATAAGGAATGTGACGGATTTGAACACCTGCTATTTGTTTAAACAATTCACCTGACATGTGCAAAGAAGTGCCAACGCCTGATGAACCAAAAGTCAATTGGTCTGGCTTGGCTTTTGCTAGCTCAATTAACTCATGAAGATTGTTAACACCCAGTTTCTTATTGACTATCAATACATTTGGTGTACTTGCTAAAAAACTAATAGGTGTGAAATCTTTCACAGGATCAAATGAGATCTTTTCATACAGTGCGCCATTAATCGCATGAATACCCACCGTACCAATTAATAAGGTATAGCCATCTGGATCACTCTTAGCAACGAGATCAGCGCCAATATTACCGCCATAGCCTGGGCGATTCTCAACTAGCACTGGTACGCCTAAAGTTTGCTGCCAACTTTCTGCTAAAACGCGCGCTAATATATCTGGAGCACCGCCTGGCGTGAAGGTTACGATGATGCGAATGGGTTGTTTTGGCCAGGTAGCATTTTTCTGGGAAGTACTTTGCGCAAGAACAGTAAAGCCCATGGTCAACAACACAGAAGCAAGGAGAAAGCTCTTCAGAACTTTAGAAAATTGCATGCTCAAAAATGCAAAACTAGATCAGGCGGTCTATATTAGAAACCAAAGCGAGAGCGTAGCCACAACCAGCCCTCATACTTCACTGGGTCATCAGCGCAGGGGCCGATACCGCACTCCAAGAGTGTAGATACGAGATTGCCCAAAACCAAGAGAATGAAAGCAATCACAAGTGCATTAGCAAACCATGAGCGTGAGCGGACCTCACGATTAGGTAGCATTAAGAGAATTGCTAAGCCCATTAACAAACCGGTATACCCAACATAAGCCCAAGTATAAAAATGCAACTCTAAAAATGTTTTTCCAAATCCTTTGTCGCCCGGCAGAATATGCAAGAAGACCTGACGAAGAGAAACCATCATTCCAACCAGGCCCCCAATAATGCCCCATCCGTAGTGAGATGAATAAGCGCCAGAACGAAGATTCAGAACCAAAGCAAAACCAATAACCACAAATCCAACGCGCTGCATTAAACACAAAGGACAAGGCAGCTCACCAAAGTAGAGTTGATCTACAAAGGCATATGACAGCATGCCTACAACGGCTAGCAATGCAAGCTGATTACCAAGCGCGGCTAGAGAGGGTAGAGAATGTTTACTCACAATCAATTACAGACTGATGTTGAGATGGTCAGTTGCATGAAAACGGAACCAAACCAGAAGAATGGCAACGGTAATCGCCAAAACTGTCAAACCTGCAAGACGCTTCTCAAACCAGACTAAGACAAGTCCGATAAAAGCTGTCAGGAAAGGTAGAAACATATACATAAGGGAATTCTAGCGCAGGACTCTTAGAGTAGGGGTAATTCCATAAATTCAGGGCTTTGGGAAAGGGCTTTTGTTTAGAATGGGCTCATGACTACCAGCCCCTCCCCTCCCTGCTTAGATCTACAGATTGATGGGAATATGGCACGGGTTGTTTTTAATCACCCCGCCGCTCGTAATGCCCTCACTTGGCCAATGTATGAAGAGCTCAAAAGGATTTGCGACTCCTTAGCTAATAATCCTGAAATTCGAGTGGTCATCTTGCGAGGGGCAGGAGATAAAGCATTTGTTTCTGGAAGTGATATTCAGCAATTTGTTGATCTCAAAGAGAATGAAGCATATGAAGTTGCTGTTGATCATATTTTCTCCTCACTGCAACAACTGCCGATGCCGACTATTGCCATGATTGAAGGTTTAGCAGTCGGCAGCGGTTTATTGATGGCAACTTTCTGCGACTTTCGGATCTCGACGCCGGATGCGCGTTTCGGTATACCAGTAGCCAAGACCTTAGGAAATTGTTTATCGCCAAGCAATTTGTCTTGGCTTGCAGCTCACCTAGGAGCTCCAACAGTGAAGAAGATGCTTCTGACTGCGGAACTCATTAAGGCGCCGGAATTATTAGCCTCAGGCTACCTCTATCAAACGGCAGAGCCTGCAGAAATCGAATCTGTTACCAATGCGCTCGCTCAAAAATTAGCGACCCTTGCTCCCATCACACAAAAAGCCAGCAAGCTGACATTGGCACGCTTACTCCAAAGCAATCTTCCAGACTGCACAGATCTGATGCGAGAAACCTATAACAGCAAGGACTTTAGAGGGGGTGTGAACGCTTTCTTAGAAGGTCGTTCGCCTCAGTGGAATGGGGAATAAGTAAGGCTGCTGGACTAGCTTTTAGAGTTTAAAAACTCCACCACGATTTTCAGAAACTGATCGGGTACCTCAACGTGAGGTACGTGTCCCACATTTTCAACCGGTACTAGCTTTGCATTCGGAATAGCTGCTTGCGCTTTCTTACCTAACTCTGGAAAGTTGCCCAAGGACTTCACCGCCTCTGGTGGGGCAAAGCGTCGACCAAATACTGTACGGTCTTTTTGGCCAATCACCAATAACACCGGCATCTTTAATTGTGGCAAATCATTGACCACTGGTTTTTCAGCAATCATTTGGTAAGTCAGCACTGAAGTCTTTGCATAGGCCGGATAGTCTGGACCTTTTTGCACGCGCACATAGACCTCTACAAACTTTTCATAAGCAGGCTGCCAGTTTGGAAAATAACTTTGCAGAAAGCGGCGATAACTCGCTTCCGTCTGAGCCATTTCTAGCTTGAGCAAATCGTCATTCTGTTGCGGAGGGATGTCTTTACTGTAATCCTCAAGTCCTAAAGGGTTCTCCAGCACTAGCTTTTGGACGGCTTGTGGATATAAGCGCGCAAAACGAATACCTACCATGCCGCCCATGGAGTTCGCTATGACTGAAACCTGCTTAATATTGAGGGACTTCAGTAAGTCTTGCGTATTGGCAGCTAAATCATCAAAGTGGTATGCCACATCTGGCTTAGAAGACTTTCCGAAGCCAATCTGATCAGGAGCAATCACACGATAGCCGGCCTTTGAAAGGCCCGCAATAGTGAAGGACCAATAATCACTAGAGAAATTCTTGCCATGAAATAACACCACCACGCCCTTTTGCTTGCCTAAGGCCGCAACATCCATATACATCATGCTTGCAGCCTGTCCCTGTAAAGAAGTTTTAAACTCTTTGAGTGGATAAGGGTAAGGCCATTTGCTGATTCGCAAATCTAAAGGAGCTGCATCAGCATAAAGACTGGCAGGTGGAGTTGATGAGATCTTCTCAGTATTAGCACATGAAACCAAAAAAACCGATGCAGCTAACGTTGCACCAATCAGCAATACTTTCTTGAGAAAACTTGTCATCAATCCGACTTTCTTTTTGATTTAAAGAATTTTTGTTTTTAAGTTTGGCAAACCGGCAACACTACCTTCAAGTACATCCCCTTTTTTAACTGGGCCAACACCTGCTGGCGTACCGGAGAAAATTAAGTCACCTGGTTCCAAGGTAAATAAGGTAGATAAATAAGCAATCGTGTCAGGAACATTCCAAATCAACTGATTGAGATCGCCCTCTTGACGAACTTCACCATTCACTAAGAGCTTAACGGCGCCTTTGGCAGGATGACCGCACTGAGTAGCTGCTGTGATCTCACCGCAAGGGGCAGATTGATCAAATGCTTTGCCGGTATCCCAAGGGCGGCCCATCTTCTTAGCCTCACCTTGAAGATCGCGCCGAGTCATATCCAGACCAACTCCGTAACCATAGACATGCTCCAAGGCTTTTTCTGCAGGGATATTTGCGCCGCCTTTACCAATAGCGACCACCATTTCAATTTCGTGGTGAACATCCTTTGATAAATTTGGGTAAGCCATGTCTTTGCCATCAGTCACAATTGAATTAGCAGGCTTCATAAAGAAGAATGGTGGCTCTCGATCAGGATCATGACCCATCTCTCGTGCATGATCGGCGTAGTTTCTACCAACGCAGTAAATACGATTCACGGCGAAGCGACGAGTATCGCCAGTCACAGGCAATGAAATTACTGCTGGGGGATCAATCACGAATGCTGAAGACATAAAAACCTTTCGAAGAATTTTAATGAATGAGTGCTTTATTTCTGATATTTAGAAGTATGACGCAATTTCAACAATAAGATGCTGAGCGCCAAGGCAAAGGTGAGAGCATTGGCCAAAATGAGGGGCCACTTTTCAATAATGAGGCCATAAACCAGCCACAAACCCACCCCCGCAGTAAATAAGGAGTACATCCCGAGGGAGATACCCGATAGGTCTTTGGTGCGCCAAGACTGTATCGCCTGCGGCAAAAAGGCAATAGTAGTCAAGAATGCGGCGCAATATCCAATAATCTCGATTTGATGGGACTCAAGGTTCATTTCTTCATTGTAATAAGGGAAATTTGCAGTTCATTGACGCAGCGCATGAATTTTTAATCTGTAGATAATAGAAAATCGTGACTCAATCCGCCATTAAAAATACAAAATGAGACAACATCTAATTAGAGGCTTTGGCCTACTCCTTTGCAGTAGCCTGATCACCACTCCACTATTGGCGCAAACCAATAGCTCTGCTATTAAAAACTATCCCGACAAACCTATTAGGCTAGTCATTCCATACCCACCAGGTGGTGCTACTGATGTGATTGGTCGCATCATAGCGCAAGAGCTCTCCAAGTCACTAAACCAGCAGGTAGTTCCCGATAATCGCGCAGGCGATAGCGGCAATATTGGTGCGGATATGGTTGCCAAGTCCCCTGCTGATGGCTATACGCTCTTAATGGGGGCTCTCACTTCACACTCTATCAACGCAAATCTTGATAAAGATAGGATTCGATACAACCTCGAAAAAGATTTCACACCAGTTGACGTGGTGGGAGTGGTACCTCTGGTGTTTGTAGTGAACCCTTCAGTCCCCGTAAAGAATATGAAAGAGTTCATTGCCTACGCAAAAGCCAACCCAGGCAAGCTCACGTTCGCATCATCTGGAGCTGGTGCGCCACAACGTCTTGCGATGGAAATGTTTCGCTATCAACTGGGCTTAGATTTATTGCATGTACCCTATAAAGGTAGTGGCCCCGCTATGACTGATCTAGTGGGCGGTCAAGTGCTTACGATGTCTGAAACAGTTCCAGCAGCTCTGCAATTTATTCAAGCCGGTCAGTTAAGGCCTTTAGCTGTGACAACCGCAAAACGCATTAGCCAATTGCCAGATGTACCAACGGTGACCGAAGCCACAGGCTTACCCAACTTTGATGTGGTGAGCATGTTTGGTATTTTGGCTCCAGCAGGAACTCCTAAGCCCATCATCGATAAACTCAGTGCGGATATCAAGGTTATTTTGCAGCGCCCTGAAGTGCAAGAACGTATGTTGGCGGCAGGTGTGTATGTGAACTATCTCTCGCCCGCAGATTCTAGCAAGCGAATTTCACATGAAATGACTATGTGGAGCAAAGTTATTAAGGACGCCAACATTAAGCCTGATTAAGGCTAATCGCGTTAATTTAATGGAATGGAAAAAATCGCTTTAAGCGTTAACGAATCCGTGCTGTTAGAGAAGCCCTTACCTACTCCAGCCTGAAAAGAAAGTGGTTTGCCTTCGTAGTACATCATCAAGAATCCCAATTGTTGGGTATTTTGGTAGTTGATGGGCTGACCAAGTTGATTCAGGTTGGAGTAATACTCTACCCCCAGCGCTAACTCAGGTGTCACCTCTCTAGATAAACGAGTTGCCGTGGAAAAATAAGGCGACTGATTTACGTAGGGTTGCGAGAGCGGCATATCTACAACCGGATTAAATGAGAAAAGCCACTCATCAAAATGCTTGCCGACAATGAAACGCATTTCACTGTTGTATCGAGATTCCTCAAACTGCGGTTGTACGTTAGCTAACTCTAGGTTTGCACCTGCAAAGAAAGAATCTCCTTTGTCTTCGCGTATTGGTAGCCATTTCATGCGGACCTTAGTCGCCGCATATTGAAACTTGTTGTCATAGTTCACATAAGAGATGTATAGGCCAGCCTCTAGATCGTGGCCTAAGCCATAAGCAAACTCTGGAGTAACCCGCACACCATTGTTATTCATCACCTCTCCTGGATAGGAGGGATTTTGAATGCCTCGGGGAGTACTGTTTAAATGCACCTCTAGACTAGCTTCACCCTTGGCATTAATTTCGTCATCGTAGACCTGAATTTCATCCTGCAGGACCGCCATACTGACAGATGGCGAGAGGGTTAATACAGTTAACAGCAGCCCCTGGATAAGTGCTGTCTTGAAGGGGCGGGCTAGCATCTGCATGATGCGTGAGTTTAACAAGAATTAGGGTTTTTTGACGCGCTCACTCCATAGCTGCCATGGGCGTTCAATGGTTTTCTCAATCGTTTCCTGCGAAGCGATGGCCTCACCAGGACTAAGGTACTGCACCTGCCCCATCTTCATTGCTTCAGACTGAATGCTTGCGTTCTGAATGGCGTATATCGTCCTAAAGACTGCTTTCTTAATGGAGTCCGCTCCCGCAGCATATCCGTGGCCGCGCATCAAAACAAAATATTGCAAACCCATAGTTTTGGATAAAGCATCACCCAAGTCTCCATTGCTAACAAACATGTCCGTATCGGGATTCGGCTTAGCAAAATTTCGGATTTCGAAAACCGGTGCACCCTCACCCAAAAAGGCACTCATGTGATAGACGGGCTTGAGTGTTGTGCCTGTTAAGCCGTATGGCAGGATAGGTGCAGCATGACCGTGAATAACCGAATTAATATCGGGGCGATTTTTCAGAATGCCGCTATGAATAAAGCGTTCACCATAAGCCACTCGTGTATCGCCGTTTAAAGCTTTGCCATTCATATCAAATTCCATGATGTCTTCAACTTTGACAACGGATGGCGCAACACTTCTTGCGAGAAAGAAGGTATTAGGATTGGCAGGGTTACGAACACTAATGTGACCATAGCCATCTACAGCATTTTGGTCATACAAAATATGATTCGCAAGAACAAGCTCTTCAATTGCTGTTTTCACTGCTGGATTTTGATCCATCTGCTCCTGAACAGTTGCGGCATGCGCTTGGGAAAAAAGCAGAATCAGAAAAGAAGCAAGGAATTGTTTTTTCATTATTCAACTTTGCCAATTTTTCTCACAACCTCACCCATCTGAGTAGATTCCTTATCCCAGTAGGTCTTAAATTCAGGCGCATCCATATATTGAATTGGACTTCTAGCTCCATTGATCACTGTGCGTACCCGCTCATCATTCGCAGCTTGTTTAGCAGCCTCACGGAGCTTATTGGTGATGTATTCAGGGGTTGCGCTGGGCACAAATAAACCAGCCCACTGAGAGAACTCAACCTTAACGCCCATCTCTTTAAAGCTAGGTACCTCGGGCATGCTAGCTAATCTGCCATCACCCCAATGGGCCAATGCACGTACTTTGCCCGCCTTAATTTGCTGAACAATGGAAGAAGGTCCAGTAGCGATCGCATCTACTTGGCCGCCCAATAAACCCACAATCGCTGGTCCTGCACCTGTATACGGAATATGAACCATGTAGAACTTTTCTGAAGACTTGAGCATCTCCATTGGTACATGCATCGTGCCGTAATTACCCGACGATCCAAAATTATATTTACCGGGATTGGCTCGCATTGCTGCCACAAAAGATTTGTAATCTTTCCATGGGCTGTCCGCCCTCACTACCAAAACCGTTGGGTCCGCTGTAAAGCGTGCGATCGGCTTAAGTTGATTGAGTTGAAAAGATTGCTCTCTTCCCACCACTTTATCTGCCTCTGGAATAATTGAAATGGACGATAAGGCCATCAAAATCGTGTAGCCATCAGGCTTTGCTCTGGCTACTGCTGCCATGCCAATGCCACCACCAGCCCCAGCTTTATTTTCTACAATCACCGGTTGACCCAAGCTACGAGAAAGTGCCTCTGCAACCGGTCTACCGACAGTATCAGCAACGCCACCCGGCGGAAATGGCACAACCATACTGATGGGCTTTGTAGGCCAGGCTTCTGGTGCTTGAGCAATGACCCCCTGAGAGGCCAAGCAAGCACATAAAAAGGCTAAGGCAGTAGCAAATGAATATTTTTGTCTCATTTTTTGTCTCAAATACGTAAATTAGTTATTATTTATGCTCTTTATCCTACTACAAGATTCATCACAATAAACAGGGGTTAACGTAGACAAAACCCCAGCCGGAGACAGTAATCATGAGATATGCCGCATTTGTTTTAGCCAAAGAGCCTACCAAAACTCGCGTTGGAATTGTGTCTGCTGATGGCACGACAGTTCAAGAGCTCGACTTAGGCGTTGACGTTAGTGAAGATGGCATTGTTGCCATTCTCAAATCTGACCTCGCAGGCAAGCTCCCAGAACCTACTTCCACGCATGCGTTTAGCGACATCCGCCTACTCGCTCCAGTACCTAGACCGCGTCGCAATATTTTCTGCGTAGGTAAAAATTATCATGAGCACGCTAAAGAATTTTCCAACAGCGGATTTGATGGCAGCGCTAAACCAGGTGAGGATATTCCAAGCCACGCAATCTTTTTCACGAAGCCGCCCGAGTGTGTAACCGGACCCAATACTAACGTCATCATCCCCACTGCCGTATCCACCTGCATTGATTACGAAGCGGAGCTCACTATTGTTATAGGCAAAGGCGGCAAAGGCATTAGCGAAGCAGATGCTATGAAGCACGTCTGGGGTTATACCGCTATCAATGATGTGACTGCGCGTGATTGGCAGCAAAGACATAAGCAATGGTTTTTAGGAAAAAGCTTTGATACCTTCTGCCCTATGGGTCCTTGGGTCGTTACAGCAGATGAAGTCGATGCCGAAAACATCCCAGTCAAGTGCTGGGTCAATGGTGAATTACGCCAAAACTCCAATACTAAAGATCTGATTTTTGACATCCCCAATATGATCGCTACGGTCTCTGCAGGCATCACCCTCTACCCAGGAGACTTGATCGCTACCGGAACTCCAGTCGGCGTTGGCATCGGCTTTAAACCTCCTAAGTACTTAGTGAACGGCGATGTTGTAGTCGTTGAGATGGGTGGTATTGGAAAGCTTGAGAATACTTTTATTGCCGAGTAAAGCAGATTAAGTGTTTAAGAAACTTTCTAGCCACTGATAAGAAAAGCTACCCTAGGGTAGCTTTTCTTTTGATAAACAAACTCTAGAGTGATCAAGCCAACGTGAACTTTAAATCTCCAAGTTTTTCTACTGAACTTACGATCTTATCGCCCTTCTTCAGCCATACCTGCTTGTCCTTTGGCATACCAGCAATAACGCCTTGCGGTGTACCAGTGAAAACAATATCTCCCGGCTCTAATGTCCAGTAAGTGCTGATGTAAGACAACATTTTTTGGGTATTGTGAATAAAGTCGGAAGTATTTGAGTTCTGACGCAACTCACCATTCACCCAAGTCTTTACGTCAAGCTTATTAGGGTCACCCACTAAGTCAGAAGTAACAAAGTAAGGTCCAATTGGTGCGTATTGGTCCAAGGTCTTACCAATCATCCATTGCCCACTTGGCAATTCCAGTTGCAAATCACGTGATGAGAAATCATTTGAGGTGCAATAACCTGCCACATAATCCAAAGCAGCCGATTCAGGAACATTGCGCATCTGCTTGCCGACAACAATCAACAACTCAGTTTCATAATCTAGTTTATAAGAAACCGATGGCGGTGGAATTTGCAATAAACAGTTATGAGCCGTAAGACTATTGTTGTACTTATTGAATAGCGGCGGTACTCGTGGGCGAGCCATACCAACCTCATCCGCATGCGCACGGTAATTTAAGCCAACGCAAACAATCTTTCCAGGGTTTTTAAACAGGCGCCCGAAAGTAATGTCCGATTCATTTAAATAAGGCACGCCAGATTTATCAGCGCTTGCTACTACCTTATTAAATCCCGCAGCATTACCCTCTTGCAATAATTGATCCAAGGTAGTCGGTGCTGCAATCTTCATTTTTTTAGCTACGGCACGAATATCGATAACACCTTTTGGGGTAACTACACCCAAGGTTTCTGTTCCATCCGCATTTTGGATCGAGAGAATTTTGCTGTTTTTCACCATTTCACGTGGACCGGTGTAAACCTCCCCTCCCCATACTGAGGTGGGATGTGCTGAAGCCTCTTTCATTACACCCATAGTAGAGGCAGCTACTAAACCGGCCCCAGCAGCTGAAGCAGTCTTCATAAATTGGCGACGTGAACTCATCTATATCTCCTTGTTTTGTTATCTATTTTTTAACTACAACAAGAATACTACCGCACCCTTTTATGCGGTGCCGCAGCAAATATAGATGTCAGCAGGCTTAACCCAGACCTAGATAAATAGCTAAGTGATAGGTAATAAAGGAGGCGATATAGGCCAAGGCAAATAAGTAGCTCAGCATGATGATCGGAATCTTCCAGCCACCCGTCTCGCGCTTTACTGCAGCAATGGTGGACAAACATTGAGGGGCAAATACAAACCAGGCCAATAGAGATAAAGCTGTGGCTAAGGACCAGCCATTGGAGATTAAGGGAATCAGCGCATCAGCTGCGTCGACACTCGAGCTAGATAGCGCATAAACCGTTGCCAGTGAGCTAACCACAACTTCACGGGCTGCCATACCTGGCACTAGAGCAATACTGATCTGCCAGTTAAATCCAATTGGTGAAAACACATGCGCTAATGCCTGCCCCATCATTCCAGCAAAGCTGTATTGAATCGGTGATCCTGTTGCGCCCTCGGGCGGGAATGGAAAGCTAGATAACACCCACAAACCAATAGTCATCAGCAAAATAATTCCGCCAACACGGCGCAAAAAGATTTCTGCTCTTTGCCACAAGCTAATAGCTAGATTGCCTAAGCGAGGCAAGTGATAGCTTGGCAACTCCATCATGAGCGCGTTCATCCTAAATTGCTCACTCGTAAAGCGCTTCAGAATCCAGGCTACTGCCATCGCCCCCAAAATTCCAGCGAGATAAAGCAAGAATAAAACTAGGCCTTGTAAATCAATGCCCGCCCATAGCTTTTGCTCTGGAATGAATGCTGATATCAATAAGGCATATACCGGTAGACGTGCAGAACAAGTCATCATGGGTGCAATCAGAATCGTCACCATGCGATCACGCGCATTAGAGATGCTTCTGGTGGCCATAATTCCGGGGATGGCACAGGCAAAACTGGAGAGAAGTGGAATGAATGATCTGCCTGATAAGCCGACAGAACCCATCACTCTATCTAGCAAATAAGCAGCCCTTGGAAGATAGCCCGACTCTTCTAGCAAAAGAATAAAGAAGAACAAAATCAGAATTTGCGGCAAGAAAATCACCACGCCACCTAAACCTGCCAAGATTCCATTGATCAATAGACTACGTATCCATCCATTGGGCAATACTTCGACGATCTGATCACCCAGAAAGTCTACTGCGGATTTAATCAGGTCCATGGGTACCGTAGCCCAACTGAACACAGCCTGAAAAATACAAAAGAGTAAGGCCACCAAAATGATGGGGCCAAAAACTGGATGGAGTAATACCGCATCTAAACGATCGCTCAATTGATCGGGAATGATTTGATCTAGCTTGAGGTTTTGCAGAATTCGTTGAACTTGAATATTGTCAGATTCAGTATGGGCAATATGAGAGGCAACATTCTCTAGGGTCGCATCACTAGTACCTGTGCGCAATCCATTGAGATTACGCCAGTCCAGATTCGATAAGAACTGCTTGATTTCATCAGCGCCATCAGACTGAATGCCAATACTAGTGAGCACCGGCAAACCCAATTCACTTGAAAGTGCGGCAGTGTCTATATGCAGGCCTTGACGCTTAGCAATATCAAGCATATTGAGTACTACGATACAAGGCAGCCCCAAGCGCTTTGCAGCAAGTACTAAACGCAAGTTACGACGCAAATTCATGGCGCTCAATACGCAAATCACCAGGTCAGGACGTTTTTCACCTTCAGCTCGACCAAGCAATACGTTGCAGGTCACACGCTCATCTAAGGATCTTGGATACAAGCTATAAGCGCCAGGCAAATCCAGTATGCGAATATTTTTTCCGGACTCGAGCGATAGGCGCCCTTCTTTGCGCTCAACAGTAACGCCTGAATAGTTCGCCACCTTTTGACGACTGCCAGTCAGCAAATTGAATAATGCCGTTTTTCCACAATTGGGATTACCCAATAAAGCTACGAGTGGCTCACTCGAGAAAAAGTGAACTTTAGATTCAGGCATGTGAAATAGCATCGACCGTGATCATGCGAGCTTCGGCTTGACGCAATGCGAATGTGGAAGCTCCGACGCGAACCATATATGGACCTTTACCAAGCAAACCTTTGCGCAGAAGAGTCACCTGTTCACCAGGTAAAAATCCAATATCTTCTAGCTGCCCTTTAATTTGAGGGGCACCCTTAGGCGCGTTAACCGCGCTCACTCGGTAAAGAACTTCCAAATCAACCTGGTCCAAATGCATGGAGGATTGTCACTTTTATCAATAAATAGGAACGATTCTCATTATATACCTTATACTTGAGAATGGTTCTCATTTATGAAAAATACTTATACAAAACAGTTACTTATCAGCATTTTCTTGTTGTTAAATTTGACAAATATTGCCTATGGAGCAAGCAACGATATCCAGATTTCAATTAAAAATGGGCGATTTTTACCATCAGAGATTGATATCCCCGCCGATACCAAAGTAAAACTCACGATTGAAAACCTGGATGACACTCCAGAGGAATTTGAAAGCTACGACCTCAACAGAGAGGTATTAATCAAAGCCAAAAGCAAAGCCTCTTTCTACATCGGACCCTTAAGTCCTGGTGTCTATAAATTTGAAGGCGAATTTAGTCCGGAAACTGCTCAAGGTGTGGTGAGGGTTAAATGATGATGAGAAACAATTTAATGCAAGGCTTGTGTTGCCTAGCCCTTCTCTCTGCCAGCCCCTTGGTTCATGCTGGTGAATACTTAAGTGGGCCAGCAGATTACATCTACACCCCAAGAGTGGAAGAGGGTGAAAGAGAGATAGACACGAAGTTTGGAACCCAGACTCCCAGAAGCGGTGAAGACAATAGACAATCAGGCGCTTCTATTGGTTTCGGTTATGGCGTGAACTCCTGGTGGTTCACTGAGATTTATGGAAAAGCTATTTGGGATGGGACCAACTCTCAATTTGATGCGGTGGTATGGGAGAACAAATTTCAACTAACGGAGACTGGAAAATACCCAGTGGACATCGGCTTCTTGCTTGAGTTGGAGCGTCCTCAAAATCGTAATGAAGGCTATGAAGCCAAGTACGGCTTCTTATTTCAAAGTGAATGGAAAAAGTGGGTCGCCAATCTCAACTTCTTGATGCAAGGACATTACACGGGCACCGAAAATCAGGGGACCTATTTCGGCTACCAGGGCCAGGTGAAGTACCGCCTTCAACCAGAGCTGGAGCTTGGAGCTCAGATTTACTCTTGGCTAGGACAGGTCAATAGCTGGAACACCAATGAACAACAACAATCTAGTGCGGGGCCAGCCATTTTTGGAAAAACTAAACTGGGCCGCAAGGAAGCCTTGAAATACAACGTAGCCTACCTTTGGGGGACTACCACGGCATCACCAAAAAACACCATCAGAATGCAGGTGGAGTACGAATTTTAAGAACATGAGCTCAATCTCTGCTATGTTCTTACTAAATACAACCTTTTACCCACTCCGCTTAGTCTCTTATGTACCTACCAAAACATTTTTTAGTTGAAGATCAAGCGGTATTAGCCCAGCTTATTTCTGAATATCCTTTGGCGACTATTGTTGCGAATCTGGATGGCCATTTTGAAATCAACCACCTACCACTCATGTTGAGCGCCGACAAAACCAAGCTTTACGGACATGTCGCCAGAATGAATCCACTCGTTAAAGTTGCGAGCAGTAACAAGACATCTGTTACAGCAATCTTTAATGGGCCAAATGCATATGTGACCCCATCTTGGTATCCATCAAAACAAGAGAGTGGAAAAGTGGTGCCTACGTGGAACTATGCTGCGGTTCATGCAGAAGGTAGCATTAAGTTAATTGAGGATGCACAGTGGTTAAGAAGTCATGTATCACAAATGACCAATATTCACGAACCAACCTATCAATCTAACTGGAAGTTAGACGATGCTCCAGAAGAGTACGTACAAATGATGCTCAAGGCCATTATTGGTATCGAGATTGAGATCAGTAGCTTGGTTGGTAAATTCAAGCTAAGCCAGAACCGGCCGGCCGAAGACTATGAAGCAGTAGTAGAGCAACTAGCGAAGTCGCCGCAAGAAGCTTTACAAGAGATGCTGAAGTACATGAGAGCACCCAAGTAATTAGCTACTAAGGCGTGGTGTATCCATACCTTTGCAAAATGGATTTGGCTTGGGGTCCCTGCATAAAGCGATACATATCCACTGATTCTTGGGGCGCACCTTTTATTAGCACCATGCGCTGCTTAATGGGCTCGTATAACTTAGCGTCGACCAAAAGGAGGCTAGTTTCTTTTGCGACCTCTGGAGATTTGGCCAAAGATAAGGCAGTAAAACCAATATCTGCCGCACCGCTCACCACATATGTTGTAGCTACGCCAATGTTGTCTCCATAGACAAGCTTGTCTTTAGCCAGATCCCATAGGCCTTCTGCCTTGAGATAATCAACCGCAGCTTTACCATAAGGAGCGAGCTCTGGCTTAGCAATTGCCACTTTGTTTGTTTGTGCAATTGCCCGAGCAATTTCTGTCTTGCTGTCAGCCAAACGAATCCCAGATGAGGTTTTGGCAATTAAGGCAAGCTTACCAATCGCATATGTAGCGCCCTCATCTACCGTCTTACCATTCTTAAATAGCTCCAACGGAAAATGCTCATCTGCCGCAATAAAAAGATTGAATGGAGCGCCGTTCATGATTTGCGCCGCGAAGTTACCGGATGAGCCATAGACCACTCTCATCTCTGCTTTACCGCTAGCCTTAAAGGCAACCATAATCTCGTTAAAAGCATCTTTCATATTGGCAGCAACGGCAACAGTTGAGGTCTGCGCAAAGGCAAGATTGGTAAATAAAAGCAGCGATGCGAATAGGGAAATCGGGCGAATAAACATGATTGAGTTAATTCTAGCGGATAGAAATAAAAAACCACCCCGAAGGGTGGTTATCGATGCTTAGAAACCTGATCAACCAAGCAACTTTAAAGCGCTTAAGAAGGTTTTATAGACACCCCAAGCAAGTGGTATGCCTACAAATGCCCACGCCAAAATGACTGTCAAAGTAGAGGTATGCTCATGGCCAGCTTCCCCTTTAACAATCGATCCCATTGCCTTTTCATGGGCAAGACGCTTTTCTTCTGCTAATTCAGCATCAGTCATAAACCACTTATCTGCAACTGGGCGAATCATCAAATTAGCAATCAAGCCGATAACTAACATACCTACAAGGATGTACATCGTCTGGTTGTACACCTGACTCTTCGCAATTCCAAGACTTAGTTGATAGTCACGCATGTAGTTCACAATCACTGGACCCAGGATACCTGCTGTAGACCAAGCAGTTAACAATCGACCATGAATTGCGCCTACGTTTTGAGTACCAAACAAGTCAGCAAGATAAGCAGGGACAGTAGCAAAGGCTCCACCATACATACTTAAGATAATGCAGAAGGCACCAACGAAGAGAACCAAACTACCTGCAGCAGCACTAGAGGGAATGCTGAAATACAACACCCCACCTAATATGAAAAATATGCTGTAAGTTAATTTACGACCCAACTTATCTGACAAGCTGGCCCAGAAGAAACGGCCGACAATATTAAACAAGCTCAGCAGCGCAGTAAAGCCAGCGGCAATACCAGCAATCGCTACTAACTGACCCTTATCGAGCTCGCCAAATTTCAATGCATTACCAATTAAGCTACCAGCAAAAATTTCTTGGAGCATTGGAGATGCCATGCCAATCACACCAATGCCAGCAGAAACGTTCATAGTTAGCACAATCCAAACCAACCAAAATTGAGGAATACCCCAGATTTTCTTAACACTAACGCTGCGTGTAGTGATCATCGCCTTAGATGTATCAGCAACAGGAGGTGTCCAACCAGCAGGCTTCCAATCGCTCGCCGGCACGCGATAGCTCATTGCGCCAATCATCATGTAGATGAAATAGATCACACCCATCACCACGAATGTTTGTGCCACACCGACACTAGTAGGCGTTGCAAAGTTCTTCATGAGCATTGCGGCCAATGGTGAGCCAATCATTGCGCCACCGCCAAAGCCCATAATGGCCATGCCAGTTGCCATTCCGCGACGGTCTGGGAACCACTTAATCAAGGTTGAAACTGGTGAGATGTAGCCCAGCCCCAAGCCGATACCTCCAATCACACCTGAGCCGAGAATCATCATCCAGAATTGATGGAGATAAATACCCCAGGCAGAAAAGAGCATGCCACCAGCCCAACAACAAGCCGCTACAACACCCGCTTTGCGTGGACCCGCGCGCTCTAACCAGCCGCCCCAAATAGCAGCAGAGATACCAAGGAACACGAAAAATAATGTATACATCCAACCTAAGGTCGAAATTTGCCAGTCACAAGTAGTTGTGAAAAGTTGCGCAAAGAAGCCAACATCGGCAGCACATTTAATTGCCTCAGTACCGCCTAGTGAAACACCCAATGCCTTAGATAGCGGTAACCAGAACACTGAGAAGCCATACGCCATACCAATACACAGGTGAATAGCTAACGCCGCCGGTGGCACAAGCCAGCGATTAAAGCCTGGCCCTGCAATCGTTCTTTCTTTATCTAATAGATGAAACATGTTGCCTCCTATTTATAGTTATATTTACTACACAGTAGCTACTTCTTTACGTTACAACCAACCCTCAATTTGTCGATTAAGGCCTACAGCCTTATATCCAGGCGTATCTCCCGAATAGCTTCTTATCTTCCTGATTAATTTGGAGGCCTCTGATTGAGCAACCATCTCCCTATGCATGGCGATGAAAAATAACTCATCTTTAAGCGGTATAAACCCCAAACCATTTTCAATAGCAATATTTTTCACGCCCAAACCTACATCAGCCTTGTCGGCCAAAATAGCATTCGCAACCGCTGAATGAGTGAACTCTTCATGCAGATAGCCATTCACTTCAGAAGGATCAATACCCCCCTCTATCAGCAGACCATCAAGTAGTAGCCTTGTGCCGGAGCCGATCTGACGATTGATAAAGCGAATTTTTGGATTCACCAAATCATAGAGAGCAGAGATGCGGAGGGGGTTTCCTTTTTTCACCAGCAAGCCTTGTGTGCGCTTCATGACAGGATATATTTGAATATCATTTTTTGACAAGCGATGATGAATAGCCTTTGAGCTTCGCTCATCTGATACATGGTATCCGGCAATATGAGCTTCGTTACTCAGAAGCTTTTCAAGGGACTCTCCCGAACCAGCAATCTTCAAATCGAAGCCTTTAATCTCTGCGGCGGCCCTTTGAATGATGGAATCACTGCTAGAGAGAAACTTCCATTTTCTACTATCAGTCTTTTGAATCTTTTTGATTTCTTTAAGTAAGGTATCTTGATATGCGCTTCCATGCTCAACATACCCCGCTTGCATCTCATCAATAAACTCAATTAAAAACTCGCCGAGTTTTGTTAACTTTGAGCCATGTCCTTTGGTCCTCGTAATGAGTGGCATGCCAAGCTCAGCCTCAACATCATTCATCTTGCCCCAGGCGCTTCGATAAGAGGTGCTGGATTTTTTACTTGCTGAAATTAACGAGTTACCGCGACCGATATCCCTTAACAGCTGAGACAGCCAAACCAAATCAATAGGGACCCCGCCTTTGGCTTGATTATTTAATACTAAGGTTGGTCTAACTTCAATTTGCATATGTAATTGATTGCATATTCAAGTGGTAATTATTATGCGATGATATTACCTTAATACATTACTCGGTGCACGCCCATGAAAAAATCAATCCGCAACCTACTTCTAGCGACCCTAACGGGCATTGCCCTCAACGGCACACAGGCTGTCGCTCAAGAAAAAAGCATTGTGGTCTCCTCCACTACCTCTACCGAGCAATCCGGTCTGTTCAATTACATACTCCCCATCTTTAAGATGAAGACTGGTATTGAGGTGAAGGTTGTGGCTGTTGGAACTGGGCAGGCATTAGATATTGGCCGCCGTGGTGATGCTGATGTCGTTTTTGTTCATGACAAACCTGCCGAAGAGAAGTTTGTTGAAGAAGGCTTTTCTACTAAGCGTTACGAAGTGATGTACAACGACTTTATACTCATTGGACCTAAAGCAGATCCCGCAAAAATCGGTGGTGGCAAAGATATTCAAGTCGCACTCCAAAAAATTGCTACTGCACAAGCTCCTTTTGTATCACGTGCAGATAAAAGTGGCACACATGCTGCAGAGCTTCGCTACTGGAAAGGTGCGGGTATTTCTCCTTCCTCTAACCAACCCTGGTACAAAGAAACAGGTTCAGGTATGGGTCCTGCCCTCAACACCGCCTCCGCTATGAATGGCTACATTTTGGCTGACCGCGGCACCTGGCTGAGCTTTAAGAATCGTGGCGATCTTGCGATCCTAGTTCAAGGCGACCCAAAGCTATTTAATCAATATGGTGTTATGTTGGTTAATCCAGCCAAGTTCCCTCATGTGAAAAAAGTACAGGGTCAAGAATTTATTGATTGGCTCATCTCTAAGAATGGGCAGGACGTCATTGCTAGCTACAAAATTGATGGCGAGCAGCTTTTCTTTCCGAACGCTAAAAAATAATCTAGCCCCATCAAACAAAAAGCCCGCATTTGCGGGCTTTTTTACAACCGTCCTACTGACCAGTTATATGCTACTTAGTATTGATTACTTCTTTGGTGTTACGAAACCAATAGCTGTGTCGTCAACAAACTCAACCATCACGTCATCACCAGCTTTGAACTTCTCAAGACCAAGAACAGATGGATCTACTTTTACTTTTTGCTTCTCGCCACTTGGCAATGTGAAGCTCACAATACGTGTCTTTTGATCAATGGTTGAGATCTTTACAGTTGCATAAACAGTTTCAGTTGTCTCTTCAAATGGCTTAGTAGCGCCTTTGCCAGCGATCACTACAGAGCGAACGCCTGAAACACCTGGTTTTTGATCTTTACCAACAGCAGTTAAGCCAACAGCAACTGCCTGCGCATGCTCAACCAAGAACACGTCGCCCTTTTTAACTTTATCTAAATCATTTACTGACTTAGCGACGTTCATCTGCGCCAAATTGCCGTTAGCATCTTTCAATACAACGATACGCTTCTTTGCATCTACTGAATCAACGGTTGCGCTCAAAACGACAACATCAGCAGCTAAAGGCAACATCTTTGCAGGAAGCTGTGCAAAAACAGAGCT
The DNA here is from genome assembly GCF_018882045.1 of Polynucleobacter sp. Fuers-14. Lineage (NCBI taxonomy): Bacteria > Pseudomonadati > Pseudomonadota > Betaproteobacteria > Burkholderiales > Burkholderiaceae > Polynucleobacter > Polynucleobacter sp. Fuers-14. Next base: position 85,796 of record NZ_JACVPG010000005.1, read on the forward strand.
TGCAAAGGTCACACCTACTACGGCAAACAAACCGGCTAATAAAGATTTCTTCAAGATAACTCCTAGTTGAGTAAAAGGTTACGGATGGGCCCAATACAGAGCCACAATTCATTGTAACCATGGAATGGGGCGCTTTTTGTACGGTTTCGAACCATGCTTATATTCACGTTTATTTGGTAAATTGGGTGGGAATTAGCGCTTGGAGGCATTTGGAATCTTGGAAATATTAATAAAACCCTGGAAAGAGGCTGAAGTAGAGGCCTTTTTGGTGCGCCAGGAGGTATTCGTAAGGGAGCAAAAGGTCCCAGCCGAGCTCGAATTGGACGAATTTGACCCCTTTGCAGCACATGCCCTAGCCTATCTAGAAGCATGTTGTATTGGCACTGGAAGACTGGTAGATCTAGGCGGTGGGATATCTCAAATTGGACGCATGGCCATCTTGGCCCAATTCAGAAATCAGGGCATAGGGCTGCAAATTCTAGAGAAATTGACTGACTTAGCAAAAAGCCAAGGGGCAAAATCGATTGTGTTGCACTCCCAAGTGGTTGCCATCCCCTTCTATGAAAAGCTAGGCTTTAAACCAGAAGGCCCCATATATGATGAGGCAGGTATGCCCCACCGTAATATGATTCTTATATTGCCAAACTAGCTTACCAATCGATGACAACTATCCACAATCCAAACCCTGCCGTATTTACTTATACCCATCGAGTCTGCTACTCAGATACAGATGCAGCAGGTTTTGTCTATCACGGACGTTATCTCGAGATTTTTGAACGTAGTCGCGCAGAATGGCTTGCCCAAAAAGGCTTAAGCCCTACCAAACTCGAGAATGAATTTAATATGGTGATGCCGTTGCGCGAACTCACAATGAACTTCTATAAACCAGGGCGTCTAGATGACTTGCTTTACATAGATCAAGTGATTGAACATCGCGGACGCACTCAGGTGAGTGTTAAACAGACTGCGCAAAGAAAGCTCCCTGATAGCGAAGAATTCCAAGTTATTGCAAGCGCCGTGCTACATATCGTTTGCGTTGATACCAACACACTTAAGCCTAAGGCATGGCCTGATTGTGTATTCCAAGACGAGTAATGTAAGTAATGGAGCAAAAAATGTCTGATGGTAAATTACTGACCTTCGTTAAAGAGCTTAGCTTGCTGCTTGAACAAAAGCCAAGTGAAGAGATCGTCTTTACTGAAGGCAAGAAAATACTAGAGAAACTGATTGCAGTAGATGATTGGCTGCCAGAAGAGTTCACTAAACCGCACCCGCAGCACTACCAGCAATATCTTCTCTATGCAGACCCATTGGATCGATTCTCTGTGGTGAGTTTCGTGTGGGGTCCGGGGCAAAAAACACCACTACACAATCACACCGTTTGGGGAATGATTGGTCAATTACGTGGTGAAGAAACGGGCACCCCCTACTATCGCCAAGCAGATTCCAGTTTCAAGGCAGGCAATGCATGTGTCAGCCTGCCTGGGAACGTTGATACCGTATCACCCGATACGCATGACATTCATGTGGTCGAGAATAGTTTGAGCGACAAAACCTCAATCAGCATTCACGTGTATGGTGGCAATATCGGCCGCATTCATCGCTCGGTATTTGATCCTGCAACTGGTGCAGAAAAGTCATTTGTATCCGGTTATGCGAATAGGGTCGTACCAAACCTCTGGAATCCAGCGTAATTCTCTAATTATCTGGCTTTTGGAGTTGATGACTTAAAATAGAGGCTCTTACTGCAAACGCTCTAGCGTGGCAGCTCACCCCATTGGCCGGGATAGTCGTTTAATTGAATACGGGTCAATACTTTATTGGTCCCTATGTTATTTACAGATCTTGGTTTATCAGAACCCATTCTTCGTGCTATTGCTGAAGAAGGCTACACCAGCCCTACCCCAATTCAAGCAAAATCGATTCCTGCCGTTTTAAAAGGCGGCGATCTTTTAGCTGCCGCACAAACCGGCACAGGAAAAACGGCTGGCTTCACGCTTCCAATTCTGCAACGTTTAAGCAGCACCCCTAAATCTAGTGGCAAAAGATTATTACGAGTTTTGATCTTGACCCCTACTCGTGAGTTAGCTGCTCAAGTCCAAGAGTCTGTTGTCACTTATGGAAAATATACTGGCTTAAAATCCACTGTGATTTTTGGCGGAGTTGGCGCTAATCCGCAAATCAAAGCCATTGCTGGCGGTCTCGATATATTGGTAGCTACGCCAGGTCGACTACTTGACCTCATGTCACAAAATTGCGTATCACTTAACGACATTGAGATTTTGGTTTTAGATGAAGCTGATCGCATGCTCGATATGGGCTTCTTACGAGATATTAAAAAGATCTTGGCCGCCTTACCTAAGAAGCGTCAGAATCTTTTGTTCTCGGCAACCTTCTCTACCGAAATTAAACAATTAGCAGACGGCTTGCTCAATTCGCCTGAGTTGATTGAGGTGGCTCGTAGTAATAGCACCAACGAAGCAATTGCCCAGTTGATTCATCCGGTTGATAGAACAAATAAGCACCCTTTATTGGCGCACCTCATCAAGAGTAACGATTGGAAGCAGGTACTGGTTTTTACCCGTACTAAGCATGGTGCGAATAAGTTAGTAACCCAATTAGAAAAAGATGGCATTACGAGTATGGCCATTCATGGCAATAAAAGCCAAAGCGCTCGTACCAAAGCATTGGCTGATTTCAAGGCAGGTAAGTTAACCGCATTGGTTGCTACCGATATTGCTGCACGTGGCATCGATATTGACCAGCTCCCTCATGTAGTGAACTACGACCTTCCAAATGTTTCTGAAGATTACGTACATCGCATTGGACGTACCGGTCGCGCAGGATCAAATGGCGTAGCAGTTTCCCTAGTGTGCGTTGATGAACATCAAATGCTCAGGGATATTGAAAAACTCATTAAACAAAAGTTACCACAAGAGGTGATTGCCGGCTTTGAACCAGATCCAAATGCCGTGGCGCAACCGATTCAGCTGCGCAGTCAGCAACACCAGCAATCTCGCAAGCCAAGGCCCGCTGGGACAACTGGAGCTCCAGCAAGGAAGGCTCCTGCCAAGCGCAGTAGCTCACCTAAAAGAAGTTTTAATCGTTAATTAATTCTTTAAAATACTAAGCTTATTTTTTATAACTACCCCACTAATCTAATATGACTACATCACGCCGCTCAGCCATCAAAACCATTGTTGGCGCATTAGCATTACCAACCCTCAGCCCAATTGCTTCTGTATTTGCTCAATCTTCACTCGAGTGGACTACATACGAGATCGTGACTGAAGTCAATTTAGAGTCACCTAAGGGCATCGCACAGAGTTGGGTTCCATTACCCCTCATTTTGGATACGGATTATTTCCGCACTATCGCCATCCGCTCAGAAGCGAGCGATCCTAAAGCGACAACCCAAATGTATGAGACGCCGGATAAGCAAGCGCGCATGGTTTGGACTAAATGGGACGCTGCAGCAACCACTCATAGCGTCAAAGTTTCTATCTTGGTAAGCACTCGTAATCGCAACCTAGAACTCTCAGCGCCAGATCCAGCACTCAAGCTCTCCAAAGCTGATCAACGCTTTTGGACTCGCCCTACTAAATACCTCCCTACCGATGGCATTGTGAAAACTAAAGCGCAAGAGGCGCTTGCCAAATTGCCAGCCAACGCTAGTGATGTTGATAAAGCCAAAGCAATCTATAACTGGGTGGTGGATAACACCCATCGTGACCCAAAAACACGTGGTTGCGGTCAAGGCGATGTCAAGCTCATGCTCGAAACCAATAACCTTGGCGGCAAATGCGCTGATATCAACGCCGTTTTTGTAGCGCTAGCGCGTTCAGCCGGTTTACCAGCGCGTGATGTCTATGGCATTCGCATTGCCGATTCTGCGCGCGGCTACAAGAGCTTAGGTAAGTCAGGTGATATTACTAAAGCACAACATTGCCGTGCTGAGTTTTATGCATCAGGTTATGGTTGGGTGCCGGTTGATCCAGCCGACGTTCGCAAGGTAATCCTTGAGGAAACTGGTGGTCTAGCTGTGACTGATCCAAAAGTGATCGCCATTCGTGATTATCTCTTTGGTAATTGGGAAATGAACTGGATGGCCTATAACTATGACCATGACATCACATTGCCAGGCTCCAAGCTCGGCAGTAAAGCTGATATTCCATTCTTAATGTATCCACAAGCTGAAAATAACGAAGGTCGCTTTGATTCTCTTGACCCGGATAACTTTAAGTACAAAATTACCAGCAGACGTATTGCCTAACGTTTCATTAAGAAATTTGATGAAGTTATTTATGTATAAGCCAGCCCGAGAATTTTCTCTTGTGCTGGCATTTTCTTTTCTGACCTTATTTAGCCTTTCAGCTAGAGCAGAGTGGCGTGCGCCAGCTCAGTTGGGTCTGCCATCAACAGCCCCATCTCTACAGCTAAATAATCTCTCTGGTAAATCAGTAGATCTATCCAGCCTCAAGGGTAAGGTTGTTGTGGTGAACTTTTGGGCTAGCTGGTGCGAACCTTGCCGCGAAGAATTTGAAGAGCTTATTCAGCTACAGGAAAACTACAGCTCCAAAGGACTTATAGTTTTGGCGGTGAATCTTGCTGAAATGAAGCCGCGTGTCATGCAGTTTTTAAAAGGTAATGGTCTCCCTGAAAACAGTCTTGAAATCCTACTTGATCGCAATAGCACCGCCTACAAGTCCTGGAAAGCCCGTGGATTACCAACCACTTTTCTTGTTAGCAAAAGCGGCAAAATTGAAGGAGTTTGGATTGGTGCTATCGAGAATGTTGATAGCAACGAGGTCAAGGGGAGAATAGAATCTCTGCTACGCCAATAAACAGACTCCGTTCTGCATCTGATACTCTCACTATATGAATACCGTGAACACAGAAAATTTCCCTACCGAACCGCGTCTTACCTCCCTTTCTCACGGTGGGGGCTGCGGCTGCAAAATTGCTCCCGGCGTTCTTTCTGAAATCCTTCAGAACGTACCTCAACTGCCCTTTCCAAAAGAGTTACTCATTGGCATTGAAACCTCTGATGATGCCGCTGTTTATCAGATTAATGAGTCTCAAGCAATCGTAGCCACAACGGATTTTTTCATGCCGATTGTGGATGATCCGTTTGATTTCGGAAAAATTGCCGCTACGAATGCGATCAGCGATATCTATGCAATGGGTGGCACACCCCTATTCGCACTTGCATTAGTCGGCATGCCGATTAAGGTCTTATCCAATAAAACTATTGCCCGAATTCTAGAGGGTGGCGCTGAAGCTTGTCGTAGCGCCGGCATTCCTATTGCTGGTGGTCATACGATTGACTCTGTAGAACCTATATACGGACTGGTAGCCATTGGTATTGTGGATCCTAAGCGCGTGAAAAGTAATGCTAGCGCCAAACCGGGAGACGTACTGATTCTCGGCAAACCTCTAGGTGTCGGTGTTTTATCTGCCGCGCTGAAAAAAGATCTTTTGGGGCCAGATGGCTATCGAGAGATGATCTCCAATACTACTAAGCTGAATTCTGCCGGCCCTGATTTAGCCAAACTAGCTGGCGTACATGCATTAACAGATGTGACTGGCTTTGGATTAGCTGGCCATACTTTAGAACTCGCACGAGGCTCCAACTGCACAGCGCATATTGACTGGAGCCAAGTGCCCCTGCTATCTAATGTTCAAATGCTGGCTGATGATGGCGTTATTACCGGCGCATCAGATCGTAACTGGCTTAGCTATGGCGATGAAGTAGGCATTCCTGCAGATTTCACACTAGCTCAACGTGCTTTATTGACCGATCCCCAAACCAGTGGCGGCTTATTGGTATCTTGCAGCCCTGAGAGCGTTAAAGAGGTGTTGGATATCTTCAATCAACATCAGCTCCTTGGCGCCCGCGTCATTGGCCAAATGAGCAAGCTTCAAGGAAAGCCCCTGGTTGTTTCTTAGGACAACTCTTAATTTAATTTTTTAAATTAAATACGCTTGAGAAATCTAGCTGGCCATTACCTGCTTTGCTATGACTCTCATAAAGCTGTTGCGCTAATTTCCCAAGAGGAACACTAGCATCTAGATCTTCTGCATTCTCAACTGCCAGCCCCATGTCTTTGAGCATGAGATCCACGCCAAAACCACCAGCGTAACCTTTTGAAGATGGCACGTTTTCCATGACGCCTGGACAAGGGTTATATAACTCCAAAGCCCAGTTGCGACCCGAACTCTTAGACATGATGTCAGAAAGAACTTTGGGGTCCAGGCCATTAGCAATACCTAATCGCAGCGCCTCACTCGTCCCCAGCATCTGAATACCTAAAAGCATGTTGTTGCAGACTTTGACAGTCTGCCCCGCTCCATTGCCTCCAGCGTGAAAGATGTTCTTGCCCATCGCCTCCAACAAAGGACGCGCGCACTCAACAGCACTCGTTTCCCCGCCGACCATAAACGTTAAAGTGCCCGATTGCGCGCCTGCAGTTCCACCCGAGACTGGCGCATCAACCATGGCAAACCCTTTTGCCTTAGCGGCAGCAGCAACGGTTTGTGCTGCCTTTGGTGAAATCGTTGAGCAATCAATAAGCAACGTTTTAGGGTTCGCGCTTGCCAACAAACCGGCATCACCAATATACAAACCCTCCACATGACGAGAGGCGGGCAGCATGCTGATCAAAACATCGACATCTTTTGCGGTGTCGTTTGCATTTGCTGCAACGCTACCTCCTGCAGCTGCAAAAACATCAAGCTGACTGTTTACCAAATCGAAGCCTGTAACTTGATGTCCTGCTTTTAATAAGTTCAGGGCCATCGGCAAGCCCATATTGCCAAGTCCAATAAATCCGATTTTCATATCGATCCCAATTTCTTAATATTGTTTATTGTTTTCTAGAAGCGAGATATTTGACGCCCTCAGGCCCATAGGACTCGGAATGCACTTCTTTCAATCCCAGCTCAAATACATCACCAGCTTTGTAGGTCCCGCTCTCCCCATGTATGACGATATCGATACTGCCTTCAATTACTAGCGCCTTCACTTCAAAAGGATGCTCGTGATTACCAAGCTCTCCATTAGGAACTTGCTGAACCTCTACCGGCTCAGGAAATCCTTCCTGCTCAAGTAACCGTTGAAATTGCTCTGTATTCATGGTCTAACTATAGCGTGGATATACTCTCTTAGCATGAGGTCATTTATATAAAAAGTCATGATGGTGAAAGTCATTGGGCTGATGGAGCTAATGGATCGAAGCGCTAGCAACTATTCGCAGCCAGGCAATGAAACTCACTTTGTTTAGCATTGCTATCTAAGCGCAGCACTGAAAGTACAAGCCCCCAATAAAAAAGCCTAGCTCGTAAAAGCCAGGCTTATCAATCAGTCTGGAGTGAGAATTACTTCTTGGCTTCCATCGCCTCTTTAGCAGCAGTGATTTCTTTGCGGCGCTCCTTGCAGGCACCGGCAATTTCTTGCAAGGCTTTACGTGCGCGAGCAGCAGATGCCTTAATACCTTTTTCAATAAATTTTTCGTTTTCAGCTTTGTAAGCTTCAAAAGCAGCCAACAATGTATCGTGTTGTGACATCTCGTCTCCTATTAACAAATGAATATTTATACTGACAGCCCGGTCAGTATATCCCCATAAAAACCATAGAAAATCGCCCCCTAAATCAGGGATAACTCTTATATTTGCGGGTTAATTCAAAATAGCCTTATTGAACCAAAATTACCTAAAAAGGTTAAAAATCCCCAGAAAATCGCCTTTGTCGCCTATTTGCCGCCTTATTGGGCTGTCCGCTTACCCCAAAATGAGCGCTTGGCCGCTCTTTTAACTGGCCTGCGGCTCTCCATGGACAGTCTTTGGTAAAGGCATTCTGACCTCCAATAATTCAATGAAGAGTCAGATTAAAAGATAATGACTCCATAAAAGATCCTAGAGACGGTATGACCATTCAAACTAAAAATCATTCATTCGTTCGCAACAAACTTCTTAATAAAGAAGAAATTGCATTTTTAGATGTCCGCGAGGAAGATCCTCATGCGCAAGAGCATCCCCTCTTTGCCGCAAACCTGCCTCTTTCCAGGGTAGAGATTGATGCTTACGCAAAGCTACCAAAGAAAAACGTACCTATCGTCACCCTTGATGATGGTGAAGGTTTTGCTCAATTAGCTGCGCAACGCTTAATCAATCTTGGGTACACCGATGTATCGGTTTTTGAGGGAGGTGTTCAAGGCTGGAAAGCAGCTGGCGGTGAAGTATTTAAAGATGTGAATGTTCCCAGTAAATCATTTGGTGAGTTTGTAGAATCCAAGGTCCATACCCCCTCTTTATCAGCGCAAGAAGTAAAACAATTAATCGATAACAAAGAAGATGTCGTTGTTGTTGATGTACGCCGCTTTGATGAATACAACACTATGAGTATTCCAACCGGTATTAGCGTTCCAGGCGCAGAGCTAGTTTTGCGTCTCCCAGAATTAGCGCCTAACCCAAAGACAAAAGTGATTGTGAACTGCGCCGGTAGAACTCGCAGCATTATTGGCACGCAGTCGCTAATTAATGCCGGCATTCCAAACGAAGTCAATGCGCTACGTAATGGCACGATTGGCTGGACGCTTGCTGGTCAAGAATTGGATAAAGGGCAAAGCAGAAAGTTTCAGGAAGTGAGTGACGGCACAAGAAATGGGGCGGCAATTCGCGCTCGTAGCGTTGCTGATCGTGCAGGGGTAAAGCGCGCTAGCCTCAGCGATGTGCAGACATGGAAAACGCAATCTGATCGAACGACTTATTTCTTTGATACGCGCACTCCAGAAGAATATGAAGCAGGTCATCTTCCTGGCTTTAGATCGGTACCTGGTGGACAGCTTGTACAGGAAACGGAGATGGTTTCTCCAGTTCGTGGCGCACGGGTAGTGTTGGTAGACCCCAGTGGCGGCGGAGTACGCGCCAATATGCCCGCATCTTGGTTAGCGCAAATGGCTTGGGATATCTATGTTCTTGATGGAGTCAATGCCTCCGATCTCACAGAAAAAGGTATTTGGAAGGCGCCCCTACCCGCTCTTCCAACCATTGAAAGCGTAGATGCCGCAACCGTTTCCAATTGGCTTAAGAGTGATAGCAATACGATTGCAATTGATTTCAGCACCCATGCTAACTATGTTAAAGGACACGTCCCTGGAAGTTGGTATGCCCTTCGATCACAAATGGCAGAAGCAATGAAAAAAATTCCTCAGGTAGATCGCTATGTCATTACCAGTACACCAGCTGAATTAAGCCTCTTTGCTGCTCAGGAAGTACAAGCATTGACTGAAGCCGAGGTACTCGTTTTAGAGGGCGGCAATACTGCCTGGGTAAAAGCAGGATTTGAGTTGGAGAAAGGTCCGAGTCATTTAGCCTCGCCTCCCCTGGATCGCTATAAGCGCCCCTATGAAGGCACTAGCGTAGATCCTGCAGCGATGCAGGCATATCTTGATTGGGAGTTTGGTTTAGTGGAACAACTAGGCAAGGACGGAACCCATCACTTCTGGGTTCTCTAAGTCCTTGTTGATGTTCTAAAAGCTTACTAAGTTGATCAGTTAAACAATCTTGTTGCGGATAATGCCGATGCCAGTGATGTTTGTTTCCATAACATCACCTGGCTTCATAAACTCCTGAGGCGTTCTGCCTGCGCCAACCCCAGAAGGAGTGCCGGTTGCAATAATGTCGCCAGGCAGTAATGTTAAGCCACGCGATAGCTCAGCAATAATTGCTGGGATCTTGAAATACATTTGCTTATAACTAGCGTTTTGCTTTTCAACACCATTCACACGGCAAATAATGCGAGTGTCATCCAAATTGACGCCACCTGCAGTAACAACCCATGGACCCATTGGGCCGTGACCATCTAAGCTCTTGCCTTTAAACCATTGGCCGGACTGACGCTTTTGCTGAATATCACGCGCCGTAGTATCGTTGAAGGCAGAATAGCCAAAGACGTAGTCCATTGCATTCTCTTCAGAAATATTCTTACCCTTTTTACCAATCACCACTGCTAGCTCAGCCTCCCAGTCAATCATGGTGGAGATGCCAGCATCATAAGGAATGTTATCGAACGGGCCATTCATGGTTTGCGTGCCTTTAGTAAAGAGCACAGGAACCTTTGGATACTCCTTCACAGCAGTATCGGCACGATGCTTGAGGCCCTCTTCAAAATGGTCTAGGTAATTCCAGCCCACACAATAAATATTGCTTTGTGGCTTAGGAATAGGTGATAGCAAGATCACATTATTCACATTCGCCAAATTACTTCCGCGACCTTTAAATAATGTAGCCAACTCCAGCAAGCCTTTGTTGCCAGAGGCAGCCAATGAAATCATTGAAGTAGGATCAAATGAGAGCTGTACTTTTTGACGAGCCGCTTCTGCAGGGATATCAACCACCATACCGTCATTGGTAACCAAACCTAATCTTGAGGTGGCACCCATTTTAGGCAGATAGTTTGCAATTCTAAGGCCTGCTTTACCAGTCAATGGCTCCACCACAATCGGCGGCTGACCATCAGTAGCAGCAATTGCATTAGAAATAAACATACCGCTAATAGCAGCAGATGCACCCAATTTAAGCGCATCTCTCCGATTTGTATCCACAGCGTCTCCTTCAATATTTTGTTTTAAATGTCTTATCAAGACTTATTTGTTGTTTATTAAACAATCTGCTGTAAATATTAATACCAAACCTGTTTCTTAGGCGAAATATTGGAAATATCGCTATCCTCTAGGGGTGCAATCCTTGAGAATCCCTCCCCAAATTCGCCTAGCCTTCTACCTTGCGATCCTTCTCGGGCTCAGTGCCTGCGGTCGAGAGACATACACCACTTGGAGTTGTAGCTCCCCTTCCGAGTCTAAAATTACCATGGTGCTCCGAAAGGCCCAAATGGAATTTAAGGGGGCGGCACTGGATTATTGCGGCAGTTTGGGTACCCAAAGCTACTTTGATGAGAAATGCTCAGGTCAAACCACTCAATCGAAGACCATATTTTCTCCCTCCTCAGGATTGCTTTTGATCAATGGTCAAGAATTCCAGTGCACCGCCTTATAAAAAGAATAGGAATGCATTACCGATGAATCGACTCAGCCCTAAGAAATTACTCCTCACCAAATGGACCGCAGTTAAACCGATTGCCAAGCAAAAGCATTTCTTGGTGAGTAAAGTAATTCTGCCAGAACCACCAAACGAGAAAATTGAGTTCGTCGAAATTGAGGCGGTCTACTCGAAGCAAACTACGCAAATTGCATGGCGTGATCTCACCAATAGCGAGCTATGGCTACAAGGCTGGAAATAAAAAACCGCCCCAGTCATGAGGCGGTTTTTTTGTTTGGTTTAATCAGGGCTATTCATCAGCCTTCTTCTTACCACCAGATTTTTTAACCAAGTCATCGATATTCTTTTCGGCAGTCTCGGCCACTTGGTTCACAATGCGACGCCCTTCTTTAAACATATTCTGACCAGTCGTTGACATTTCATGAACTACCTTAGATAGCTTTTCAGCATGCGCTGGGATTTTATTTTCAGCGTCCTCAAGCCAAGTTACCAAAGAGCTACGAACCTTTTCAAGATGCTTCTCAGTTTCATCAGCAGCACCTTCGCCGAGATCTTTTAAAACTGCTTTTACCTTCTTTTGATATGCAGCTGCACGTTTCGCAGTTTCTTTTGCAGCATCTTCCTGCAAGTCTTTTAATTTTGCTAAATCGTTCTTAGCGGCTGACTTGGCGCTATCGAGGGCATTTTTCATACCCCACTCAATCTCCGCCATATGATGCTCACTTAATTTTTTTGCTGCCTCAAGCAAAGTATGTGAGTAATCGAATAATTCTTTTGCTTTTTCACGTTGCCATTTTTGAAGTTCTTTTGCATCCATTTGTACACTCCTATAAACAAGGGTTAATACAGCTTTGGCATTTAACTCTATACCGAAATAGAAGAACTGCCAATTCCCCGAATTTACCGCATTAAAATGACAAAATGAGTGAAAAAATATCCATTTATGAGTCCATTGGCGGCATAGACCAAATTGACGCGTTAGTAGATCGTTTTTACGATTTAATGGCCCTAGAACCCCATTTTGAGGATCTACGGTCCATGCACCCGCAAGATCTTTCCGGCTCTAGGGAAAAACTCAAGTTCTTCCTCACCGGCTGGATGGGCGGTCCTGATATCTACTCACCCAAATATGGCCACCCCATGCTAAGGGCTCGGCATCTGCCATTCAAGATTGGCTTAAAAGAACGAGATCAATGGCTTGCTTGCATGTATAAGGCCATGGAAGATTGCGGGATTGATGGCAACGTTGCCAAGCAATTAGAAGAATCCTTTTTCAATACTGCCGACTGGATGAGAAATCAACCCAACTAATGATGTGGTCATTAAATTGAAATAGGGGGTTGGTGTTATTCGCTAAACTCTCATCAATAGTTACATTAGTAAAGTAGAAAATGATCGAAAGCACGATGCAGCTCCTGAGTGATCCCAATACTTGGATTGCCTTTCTGACACTCTCTGCCCTTGAAATTATTCTCGGCATTGATAACATCATTTTTATTAGCGTTATCGCCAACAGACTCCCCTCTGAAATTCGGGAGAAGGTGCGCCGCTTTGGTCTTTTGTTTGCGCTTGTCACCCGCATTCTTTTATTGCTAAGTCTATCGTGGGTAATGGGCCTTACCAATCCCCTCTTAAGTATCTCCGACCACCTGATTAGCGGCAGAGATTTAATCTTATTGCTTGGTGGCTTCTTCCTGATCTGGAAGGCTTCTAAAGAAATTTATATTGAAGTAGAGGTGGGTGAACATGGTGATGAACAAATTGACTCTCAGGGGAAAGACCGCGCCAAGTCAATGCTCTCTTTATTTATTGGCTCTGTTTTACAAATTGGCTTGCTAGATATTATTTTTTCCCTAGATAGCGTGATAACAGCAGTAGGTATGGTGGATCAAATTAGCGTCATGATCGCAGCAGTCCTTGCTTCGGTGCTCATCATGCTGATTGCCGCTAAACCCATCGGGGATTTTGTTCAGCGCCACCCCTCTATTAAAGTGCTGGCCCTGTCATTTTTGACTGTTGTTGGTGTGGTATTGATCGCAGAAGGAATGGGCGTTCACATTCCTAAAGGCTATGTCTACGTTGCTATGGCATTTTCTTTATCTGTTGAGCTTTTAAATATCCGCTCGCGTGAAAAGAAGAAAAAACTGAAGTAAGCCCTGGTGCGATGAGAAATTTATAGGGATTGCGCACAAGCATAGCCGCTGGCCCATGCCCATTGGAAATTGTGCCCACCCAAATGACCAGTGACATCAACGCACTCACCTATAAAGAATAGCCCTTGGTGTTTGCGCGACATCATCGTTTGACCGTCCAACTCTTTTGTATCCACCCCACCCAACATGACCTCAGCTTTTTTCCAACCCAAGGTACCCGCTGGCTTTACAGACCAGTTCGTGAGCAGCTCCTTGAGAGCTTGACGATCCTTTTTAGAGACTTCGGCCCATTTTCGACCCATTAGATTGCGCTGCTCTGCAAATACTTTAGCTAAGCGCTGAGGAAGCACAGAAGCCAAAATCGTTTCGGTAAGCTTTAAGCGATTCTCTTCATTATTAAAAAGCTCATCGCAGTTAAATCCTCCAGGACGCTCAATTGCGCCAAGCCAATCGATGTGAATCGGTTCGCCCTCTTCCCAATAACTGCTAGCCTGAAGAACTGCGGGACCAGATAAGCCCTTATGGGTCAGAAGTAAGTCCTCATTGAATCTACAGGCGCCATATCGATATCCCTTAGAGCCGGAGGCGATTCTGACTGGGACAGCTAGACCAGCTAATTCACTGAGATCGCCGAAGTTATCTGCAGTAAATGAGAGCGGTACTAAAGCGGGCCTAGGATCAATCACATTCAAGCCAAACTGCTTGGCAATATCCAATGAATAGGCCGTGGCTCCGATGGCGGGAACCGGCAACCCTCCAGTTGCCATAACGACTGACTTAGATTTTTCAGTGCCAGCATTCGTTTGAATGGACCATCGATCACCTTCTTGCTCAATCGCTTGCACGGAGACTGGATGACGAACAGTCACATTCCCCTTGGCGCACTCTGCAAACAATAGATCAATGATTTGTTTGGCAGACTCATCGCAAAATAATTGACCCTGATGTTTCTCATGGTAATTAATACCATAGGATGTCACCAGCTTGATAAATTCTGTTGAGGGGTATCTAGCGAGTGCACTTTTAACAAAATGCTGATTGAGAGATAAAAAGTTAGCTGGGCTACAATGAAGATTGGTGAAATTACAACGGCCGCCACCGCTAATACGAATCTTCTCACCCAATACCTCAGCATGATCCAGTACAAGTACTTTTTTTCCTAACTGGCCAGCAACTCCTGCGCAAAATAAGCCAGCTGCTCCACCACCGATAATGATGGCATCCCAAGTTTTACTCATGCATTACTCAAAACGATCAATGATGTCAGATGAGATATTGAGCTTTCTCATATGAAGCTTGGTATAGGCTTGGCGGAAGTTCTTAGTCATGGAGATCATGACTGATGCAGTCCATGCGAAGGAAAACATTCCAGAAAAAGCGATGATCACTGCCAGCATCTTCCAGCCATCAGGAAGGATATCTTCCATAAATCCCATTGCAGTATAGGTGCTACCACTAAATAGAATACTTTGCCCCAGAGCAGGCAACAACTTGAATGCATACAAAGCAACACCCCAAATCAGTATTTCAGCGATATGGGTTAAGAATAAGCAGAAGATGCTTGCGTAAAAACAGAGAGCTACGGCAGAGTATTTCTTTTCGGCCAAATATAGAAAAGTTTTGACTTCATAGCGCTTCGAAATCTGCAGCAGCACCACTCCATGAAAAATCATAACCAATAAAAGCATGGTACCACCCAAGAGATAGCCCGGAAGATCTAGAGATGTGGCGATGCTAGTTTGCGCTGGATTCATAGTGGGATTTTACAGGCGAGTACTTGTTAACCCAATTGATACCAATCCTGAATCACCTGCCAAGCCTCCTGGGCAGTCTCTGAGAAGTGAATGGTTTGCATATCCTCTTGATCAATCACACCAAATTCCACCATGTGATCAAAGTTAATCATCTCATTCCAATATTCTTTGCCCACCAGAATCACGGGGATGGGGACGACTTTTTTGGTCTGAATCAGTGTCAACACCTCAAATAACTCGTCACAGGACCCAAATCCGCCAGGAAAGGCAACAATCGCTCTAGCACGCAACATGAAGTGCATCTTGCGCAACGCGAAGTAATGAAAGCGAAAACTTAAGCCGGGGCTGACATAAGGATTGGGGTGCTGCTCCCTAGGTAGACTGATATTAAAACCAATGGTTTTATCGCCCGCTTCAAATGCACCTCGATTAGCAGCCTCCATAATTCCGGGGCCGCCGCCTGTGCAAATATGAAGTTTATTAAAGTTATTCTCTTGAGTAGCGTTGTAATGAGCAACCAATGAGCCGAACTCTCGGGCTGACTCGTAATACTTGCTATGCAGAAGCGCTCTGTTGGCATCTGCAATCTTCTCTGGTGTCTTTGCATTTTCCTTCAGAGTTAATGCTTCAGCATGACTGATAAATCGAGTCGACCCAAATACGGTAATCGTATGTTCGATACCATGCTCCTTGAGTAGGATCTCTGGCTTTAATAACTCCAATTCAAAACGAATGCCAATCGTTTCCCTGCGCGACAAAAAAGCCTCGTCACCAAAAGCAAACTTATAAGAATCCTCGGAATCTTCTTCCGATATTTGATTCTTGTGTAGATTTAAAAACTCAGTAATCGTCTGTGAGTTATTAATGGGGAGTTTTGGACTCATATTGCAACCTTTTGACATCTATTTAGGGTCATCTTACTCTGTGAACTAAATCAGTATTAACACCTAGATTAACCAAGGATATGAGGGCTTAGGGCTTATCAGGATTTACCTAGCACTTAAGCAGAGTTAAGATTGGCTGAATCTCAACTAAATCGAAGGAAAAGCAATGAGCAACCGTTCAATTATCATCATGGTGCTAGTCTTAATTGGTGCCACCGCCTACTTACTCCTCAAAGGCGACGGCAACGTGGATATGGGCGGCGAGAAGCATGGTGCAGAAGCTGCTCATATGGAAGAAGCTAAGAAAGATGCTCCCGCCGCTGCTCCAACAGCACCTGCTGCTGCTCCAGCGGCTGACGCTAAGAAGTAATTCCTTCTTTTGCACAAAAAGCCGCGGTCCGCCGCGGTTTTTTTATCTCCATCTTTTAATGAAGCTGATATTTTCCTCACTCCTATCTCTGACGCTTTTGTGCTTATCACAACTCGCTATAAGTCAATCACCTAAGACTATGAAAACTATTGACCAATCCACCTTAACTTCTTTTGCGCCAAATGGCGTTCTGCGCGTCGGCATTAATTTAGGCAATCCGATTCTGGCCAATCAGGATTCAAACTCCAAAAGCTTATACGGAGTAACCATTGATATTGCCAATGAGATTGGGAAACATATTTCATTACCCGTCCAACTGATCCCATTCAAAACGGCGGGGGCAACAGTCGATGCAGTGAAGACCGGAGAAATTGATTTGGTATTTGTGGCGATCGACCCAGTTCGTGGCGCTGATATTAGCTATACCCCAGCCTATATACAAATTGAAGGCGCCTATATGGTGAAGGCCTCCTCTGCTTTAAAGACGAATGATGAAGTAGATGCTGCCGGCAATGAAATTGTCGTAGGCAAAGGCAGCGCTTATGATCTTTACCTTACGCGTGAGATTAAAAATGCCGCCCTATTAAGAGCCGCTAGCTCACAAGCCGTAGTGGATGACTTTATGTCTGGAACAGGCAATGTTGCAGCAGGTGTCAAACAGCAGCTAGAGAGTGATGCCAAGCGCTATGGGGGCTTACGGATGCTGCCCGGTCGTTTCATGGTGATCAATCAAGCGATTGGCATTCCGAAGGCTAGAGCCAATTATGAAAGTACAAACGCCTATTTAAGCAATGTCATCGCGGAACTCAAGCAGTCTGGGTTTGTGGCAGACGCCATGAAGCGTCACAATATCCAAGGCGCAAAAGTAGCCGACTAAATAAGATAATTGGGTTAGCACTGATAAGAATGCAAGCGCTCAGGAATTATGACCTTAGTCCAATGCAATTCATCCCTGATGCATTGAGCTAAAACTGATGATGATTCTGGTTCACCATGCACAACAAAGACAGCACTTGGTTCCTGCTTGAATCCTCTAAGCCAGTCTAGCAAACCCGCCTGATCAGCGTGAGCAGATAAACCACCAATTGTGTGAATCGAGGCCTTTACCGGAACCTCCTCACCAAATAGTCGAACCTTCTCCACCTTATCCACCAATCGCCTACCCAGACTTCCATATGCCTGAAATCCAGTGATGACAATGGCATTTTGTTCGCGCGGCAAATTACTGGCTAAGTGATAAACAATACGGCCAGCATCGCACATGCCACTCGCTGAAATAATGATTGCTCCACCTTTAATTTTATTCAAGGCCTTTGACTCTTCCACATCCGCAATAAAGCGAAGATCCACAGCTTCCGGGTTATTTTTGTACCACTCAAAAGTAGCTTGAGACTGACCATCCAATTGGGAGAAAAAGTGCTGAGTGAGATGTGTCGCTGCAGTAGCCATGGGTGAGTCAACCCAAATGCTCAAATGAGGTAGACGCCCTCTTCTTACTAAGTCGATTAAGAGAAATAAAATTTCTTGGGTGCGTCCTACTGCAAAAGCTGGCATTACTACATTGCCATGCGCGGTCATGGTTGAGGTGATAACCTCAACTAACTCATCCTCGGTATCTTGCAAGCTGCGGTGTAATCTATCTCCATAAGTAGATTCAACCACAACAATATCAGCCTCTTGAATTAAATCAGGGTCAGGCATTAAGACTTTACCCTTCATGCCGATGTCACCTGAAAATACACAACGCTTTTTCTCAAGCTCATCTTCTGCAATATCGATTACAGCGATAGCAGAACCCAAAATATGTCCAGCATTATGAAATTCCAACAGAATTCCAGGCATCAACTCTAATGACTGCCCATATTCCAAAGGCTCAAATTGAGCCAGAGTCATCTCAACTTCCTCTCTGGAATACAGGGCAACAGGCACCTCTCCACGCCACTTTCCAACCTTGATTTTTCTCTCGGCCCTCTCTACGTCTGCGCGCTGCAAATGGGCGCTATCGAGCAATAAAATTTTTAATAACTCAAAGGTGGCATTTGTACAGTAAATGGGTCCAGCAAAACCTTGTGCGCATAGACGAGGTAATAAACCGCTGTGGTCAATATGCGCGTGCGTTAGCACCACGAAATCAAGATCTTTTGGTGAAAATGGTAAGGGCTCAAGATTCTTATTTGTTGCCTCGCGTCCACCCTGAAACATGCCATAGTCAACCATGAAACGCCTTGGCATGCCAGATAACATGACCTCAACCAAATGGCGAGAGCCTGTTACCTCACCTGCCGCACCAAGAAATTGGATCTTCATATACTCAGCATACTCTTTCCTGTAATTTGCTCAAGACCTCTTAAATCAGAGCGATACTATTAATATGACCATCAAACCAGACACCCTTGACGCTCTTAAATTGGTTAAATTTCTTGAGCGCGAGGCTTCAGAACATAAAGGCAATGCAGGCAAAGTTGTTTTAATAGGTGGCGCACCAGGAATGGCGGGCGCTCTGATTTTGGCGGGTAATGCTTGCTTACATCTAGGCGCAGGCTGGACTATCTTAGAAATCTTAGATCCTGCTTCAGCACACGCAGATTTCGATCACCCCGAGCTCATGATTCGTCTTGCGACAGACGATATTCGTCAAACACTGAATACCGCTCAGCCCGATGTTATTGCTGTTGGCCCAGGCCTTGGCAAATCTCCTTTAGCAATTCAATGCCTAGGTGCAACACTTTCATACTCCAACATTCCACTAGTAATTGATGCTGATGCTCTCAACTTAATCAGTGAATCTACTGAGCTACTCGAGAAGCTACAAGTTCGTAATCAAGCACTTCCAGGGTTGACTGTTCTCACCCCTCACCCCGGCGAAGCGGCAAAGCTTTTAATGACCACCACAGAAAAAGTGCAATCAGATCGTGTGGACGCCATTCAAAAGTTAGTTGAATTAACCCAATCGATCGTGGTTCTTAAAGGGCAGCACACTCTGATTGCCTCATCCCAACATTCTCCAGTTCAATGCCTTGCCGGTAATGCCGGTATGGGCACTGGAGGCATGGGAGATATTCTGACGGGAAGCATTGCCGCTATCGCCGCTCAAGGTATACGCCATCAACTAGATCTATGGCAAGCCACTGGGATTGCAGTTGAGTTGCACGCCAGCGCGGCAGATAGTCTAGTGAGTAAAGGGATTGGTCCTATAGGTCTAACGCCCTCTGAGACTATTTTAGAAATGCGAGCGCTACTCAATAAGCTGTTATAAATCGTTATGCATTCAGTAAGCGCAGCACATCACCACCGACGCTACCTCTATGGCATTTTGATAGCCGGAGTAGGCTCTATGCTATTTTCCGGCAAAGCTATTTTGGTTAAGCTCGCCTTTGGTTACGGTGCAAATGCGGAGACCCTCCTAGCCTTACGCATGCTCATGGCGCTCCCCTTGTTCTGGGGGATCTTTTGGTGGGAGTCGCGCCGCAAGGCGATGAGCCCCATCACCTGGCTTGATCGCTCCAAATTATTTTTCCTCGGATTTTTAGGTTACTTTTTATCTAGCTACATTGATTTCTTGGGACTTCAATACATCTCGGTTGGCCTGGAGAGAATTGTTCTCTACCTCACGCCAACCATTGTTTTATTAATCTCTTATTTTGTTTTAAAGAAACCGGTCTCTAAACTACAGTGGCTCTCTCTCATCGTTGGCTACATTGGCGTTTTCATTGTCTTTATTCAAGATACTAGCTCCACTGGCATTGGCGCTTGGTTAGGCATGGCTCTCGTATTCGGTAGTGCCTGCTCCTATGCAGCCTACATGATTGGCGCTGGAGAAATGGTGAAGCGTATTGGTAGCGTGCGCTTAGTGGTCTATGCCAGTTCAGCCTCGGCATTTTTGAGCATAGCGCAATCAACCATCCATAATCCAATGGCCATATTTGAACAGCCTCTACCCATTTATTGGTTTAGCCTTCTGAATGCCAGCTTATGCACGGTCATTCCAATGCTGCTGATTATGATTGCCATCAACCGCATCGGATCTCCATTAGTAGCTCAAGCCGGAATACTTGGCCCTGTCTCCACTATCTTCATGGGATATCTCATTCTTGCGGAGCCAATCACTTGGACGCAAATTAGCGGCATGACTTTGGTGATGGCTGCAATGTGGTTGTTAGTACGCAATGATGCGCAAAGAAAAAAGTCACCAGACCCCAAAAGATCTGATGACTTCGATGGTGCAGAGCCCCTCAACTAAGAGGGGCTCATTTAAGTGTATTACTGAGCTGCGGCGTCAGCTGCTGCTTTAGCCTTCTTTTTAGATTTCTTTTTTGCTTTTTTCTCAGCCTTCTTTTCTTTCTTTGCTTTTTTCTTTGCTTTTTTCTCAGCTGACTTCTCGGCCGGAGTGGCGGCAGGTGCAGCTACTGGAGCGGCAGCAGGTGCGGCCACTGGTGCAGGTGCAGGAGCTGGATCAGCAGCCATCACAGAGATGGGGGCAATGCCGATAGCAGCAGAAATAAGGGTTGCCAGGCTCAAGCGCGCGATACGAGAAATCATGTAATTCTCCAAGATAGTTTGTGGATAATTTAATAATACTCAAAAATTTGAGAGAAATGCTTCATTTTTAAAAGGTTGCTGATGAGTAATTTTCCAAACGACATTTTTACCGAACCCCAAGGCTACTCCGTCAATACCCTAGAACAGCTTGGGCCCTTGACTGGCATGGCTGGCATCTGGGAAGGAGTTCGTGGCTTAGACGTAAAGCCCAAAGCAGAAGGACCTAAGAAGCAAGCTTATGTTGAGAGAATTGAGCTTCAGCCTATTGACCCCCAAACCAATGGCCCCCAGCTTTTTTATGGCTTGAGATACCACACCCACATCACTAAACCCGATCAAGTAAAGACCTATCATGACCAAGTAGGGTATTGGTTATGGGAGCCCGCAACTGGCAACATCATTCATACACTGAGTATTCCTCGAGGCATGATTACGATGGCCTCTGGTAATGCTGCTGCAAATGCAAGGCAATTTGAACTGCATGCAAAGGAAGATGATCGCTGCGCAGGCATCTCATCCAATCCATTTTTGGATTACGCCTTCAGAACGATTGAGTTTCGCATTCAGATTTCAATTCACGATGATGGTACTTGGTCTTATGAACAAGACACCGTGATGAAGATTAAAGATCAAGCAGAGTTATTTCACCACGTTGATAACAATACACTGCATAAGATTGGTGAAGCCACTCCTAATCCATTAGCTAGATAAGCAACTGATCAAATTAATTTGTCAGATGTAATAAAGGCCATCATCTGATGGCCTTTATTGCTTAATGCTGAACTACATTACTTGATTACGCAGGCTGCGCTTCAGTCTCAGTAATTTTTTCTAATGCAGTAGCAAGATGTTCAACTGTGCGATCAACATTCGCCAACTTCTCTAAACCAAACAATCCAAGACGGAAGGTGCGGAAATCTGCACGCTCGTCACACTGCAAGGGAACGCCTGCAGCTGTTTGCATACCCAGAGCAATAAACTTCTTGCCAGATTGAATATCAGGGTCCTTGGTGTAGCTTACGACCACGCCAGAGGCCTGAAAGCCCTTGGCGGCTACAGAGCTATAGCCCTGAGAGACCAATATATTACGAACTTTTGTGCCCAACTCTATTTGCTTGTCCTTCAATGCAGCGAAGCCAAGCGACTGAGTCTCCTTCATTACATTGCGCAGAATCTTTAAGGCATCAGTAGGCATGGTGGTGTGATACACATGACCACCCTTTTCATATGCTTCCATAATCTGCAGCCACTTTTTGAGATCCATAGAAAAGCTGCTGCTTTGGGTTGCGTCAATGCGCTCACGTGCACGGTCGCCTAGAGCGATCAATGCGCAGCATGGGGAACTACTCCAACCTTTTTGAGGTGCAGTAATTAACACATCGACATTACAAGCTTCCATATCAACCCACATTGCGCCAGAAGCAATGCAATCCAACACAAATAAACCATTTACAGAGCGCACTGCTTCACCGACTGCTTTTAGGTAATCATCTGGAAGAATAATGCCGGCAGAAGTTTCTACGTGCGGCGCAAATACCACCGCTGGTTTTTCTTTCTTGATGAAGGCAACTACTTCTTCGATTGGAGCTGGTGCAAATACGCCCTGTGTTGAATCTTCTAACTGATGACCTTTGATAACCGTCACGTCTTTAGTTATGTTGGCCAAATCAAAGATTTGCGTCCAGCGATAGCTAAACCAGCCATTGCGTAAGACTAAGCATTTTTCATTGTTGGCGAATTGGCGAGCTACCGCCTCCATCCCAAAAGTTCCGCTACCGGGCACGATGACTGCAGAGCTAGCGTTATAAGCATCTTTAAGGACACTCGAAATATCAACCATCACGCGCTTGAACTCTTCAGACATGTGATTTAAGGAGCGGTCGGTATAAACAACCGAGAATTCCAATAATCCATCTGGATCAACATTGGGGAGTAAGCCTGGCATAGTAATTTCCTAGGGATTTCAGTGATTAGCCCTAAATGATACCGATTTAAGGCTTTCTTGTGGTCTAGACCCCAAAACCCTGCTTAAAAGGGCGTTTTTGCCAGTTTTGGCAGTTTTACCCTCCTCTTTTCGAGGAGATAACAATACCCGCCACAATCAGACCAAAGGCGAGCCCATGAAATAGTTGGGGAGGCTCACCCAGCATGGCAGCCGATAAAAGCGCAGTAAATAAGGGTATGAAATTAGCAAAAAAAGCGGCAACCGTAGGTCCCGCTCCATTCACGCCCAGACCCCAGAAGCGATAAGCAATTAAGGAGGGGCCAATTGCTACAAAGACAATTAAAGAGGCGGTCCACCAATTGAGATGCAGAAAAGCATGCCCAGCTGCAATTTCAAAACCATCAAAAAATCCCGTCCACAACAGACCCACTGTTACTTGCGCCATTAAAAATTCAGCCCATGGCCATTGGCGTTCTGTGCTGGTGCCTGGACGACTTAACATCCAACTATAAAAGGCCCACAAGATAGTGGCTAACATTATTAAAAGATCGCCTACTACCATTTGCATAGACAGTAAGGCCGACAGGTCTCCACGAGTAAGCACAATGCCAACACCGAGCAAGCTCACTACTGCGCCAATCATCTGCAAGATGCCGGGCTTTACTTGATAAAACACAGCGCCAATGAATAGCATCCAGATGGGCATGCTAGCGCCGATCAAGGTGACGTTAATAGCGGTAGATGTTTGAAGGGCGAGATATAACAGTACGTTATAGCTACCTACCCCGAATAAACCCAAGAGGAGGAAACGTTTCTTGTTTTGCCATAAAGCACTTCCCGGCATCAGTACACGCCAACCCAAAGGAAGTAACAGTAAGGCAGCCAATCCCCAGCGGACTGCGCTTAAGGTAATTGGGGAGATGCTTCCAACCAATACTCGCCCAGCGATTGCATTACCTGCCCATAAAGCGGTAGCTGTGAGCAAGTAGGCAATGGTGGCGAAATTCAGTTGGTACATACAGAGGGGCTTAATGGGGAAGTAGTTATTTGAGGTCTCCAAGCAAGGGATACCCTAGCATTGTAGAAACAAATCCCCGGTATTGCTAAGATAGAGCTTAAATTAAGCTTTTGCTTCTACAAAATAGCATCAAAAAGAAGGATACATTGTGGCAATCATTACCAATATAGAAGACTTGCGGGTCCTCCATCAAAAGCGCACCCCTAAGATGTTCTACGACTATGCAGACTCGGGATCGTGGACTGAGTCAACATACCGTGCCAATGAATCCGATTTTCAAAAGATTAAATTGCGTCAGCGTGTAGCGGTCAATATGACTAACCGCACCACCAAGACAACCATGATTGGCCAAGAGGTTGCAATGCCAGTGGCGCTGGCACCTACAGGTCTTACTGGCATGCAACATGCCGATGGTGAAATTTTGGCAGCCAAGGCTGCTGAAAAGTTTGGTGTGCCATTTTGCTTATCTACTATGAGTATTTGCTCAATTGAAGATGTGGCGGAGCACACTACAAAACCATTTTGGTTCCAACTTTACGTCATGAAAGATCGCGGCTTTATTGAGCGCTTAATTGAGCGCGCTAAAGCAGCCAAATGTTCCGCACTAGTTCTGACTCTGGATTTGCAAATCCTAGGTCAGCGTCATAAAGATCTTAAGAATGGCCTCTCCGCCCCTCCTAAGCTGACGATTGCCAATATGATCAATATGGCGACTAAGCCACGCTGGTGCTTGGGTATGGCTATGACGCCACGCAGAACCTTTCGCAATATTGTTGGTCACGCTACTGGTGTCGGCAATATGTCTTCACTGTCTTCTTGGACTGCAGAGCAATTTGATCCGGGCCTCAATTGGGGTGATGTGGAATGGATTAAAAAACTCTGGGGTGGAAAGCTCATTATCAAAGGTATCTTAGATGAAGGTGATGCGCGCTTGGCAGCAAACTCGGGCGCCGATGCTTTAATTGTCTCCAACCATGGCGGCCGTCAATTAGATGGCGCGATTTCTAGCATTCAGGCTTTACCTGGAATTGTGGATGCTGTTGGCAAAGATATTGAAGTATGGATGGATGGCGGCATTCGCTCAGGTCAAGATGTTTTAAAAGCATGGGCTTTGGGTGCGCGCGGCACGATGATTGGTCGCCCTTTCCTATATGGCTTAGGCGCCATGGGTGAGGCTGGTGTCACCAAGTGTTTAGAGTTAATTCACAATGAGTTGGATATCACTATGGCATTCACAGGTCATCGCGATATTCAGAATGTGACTAAAGATATTTTGTATCCAGGAACCTTTTAAATTTTTCCCATCCTCAACCACCCTCTTGCTGTCTTTGGCGTCTCACTTACAGTATTTGCCTTCTCTGTTTGGTTTGGATATGCCGCACTGAGTCGCTACCGTACAAAAGATACTGAGACATCTGCAGATCTTGGCATTATTCAGACCGCCACCTTAACCTTGCTAGCCTTAATTATTGGCTTTACCTTCTCAATGGCTATCAATCGCCATGATCAGCGAGAGCTCTTTGAGGAAGGCGAGGCAAATGCCATTGGTACCGAATTCTTAAGAGCTGATCTGCTGCTCCCAAAGGCTGCAGCGGCTACCAAGGACCTCTTACTTCAATATACAGATCAACGCATTCTGTTTTACTCAAAACAGAGCCCCGAAAAGATTGAAGAGATTCGTAGTAAAACAGATCAATTGCAAACTGCCCTCTGGAATGAGATTCTTCCAACCGTTCGCACGCAACACACTGCTTCTATTGCATTGGTTGCTGCTGGTATGAATGATGTTTTGAATTCTCAAGGCTATGTACAAGCAGCTTGGTGGAATCGCATCCCCCTTACGGCCTGGGCGCTGATGTCAGCAATCGCTATTTGCGCCAATCTATTGGTTGGGTTTGGCGCGCGGAATTTTGAGAAGAATATCGGCCTATTCATGATCTTCCCTTTTGTTATCGCGGTATCTTTCTTTTTGATTGCCGATATTGATAGTCCAAGGGGTGGAGTCATTCGGATTGAAGCTAGAAACTTAGTGGCACTAAAAAATAACCTAAGCCAACAGATGAAAATTGCCAGTCCATCTATCGGCAATCAATAAGCTTCACCTTAAAGGCGGCCCAGATGAAACGAGTAGTCGATGTTTTTAAAAACCGGGGGCGCGAACTGGTGTGGACCTATGTCATCCATCTTCAGAATGACGAGGAATTTCATCCTGGACAGCTAGATTTTGAAGTTGAGGCTCTTAGGCTCTCCCAAATAGACAAGCGTGGCTTAGTAAATGAGCTCAGCGCCAAGGTTAGGCTTAATAACTAAACCTGAATTTCCGCCTTAAAGGGTAAAGTCCCTGGCATTAATAATGTGAATGAGATTCATTATCATTTGTGATGAATTCACTTAACATCTATATGCAATGCCGAAAATCAAATACCACCCCGCCTCTATCTTCTTTCATTGGCTTGTTTTCTTCCTAGTTGTCGCTGCTTTTGCAGTGATTGAGCTCAAAGGACAGTTTCCCAAAGGCAGCGAGCCTCGTGAGCTGTGCAAATCAATTCATGGCGTTATTGGACAGCTCATTTTTATAGCTATGGCTCTTCGCCTCATCATCCGTTTGACTTATGGTGTTCCCGAGCCCACAAACCCAAAGACTTTGTTCATCTCATTAGCCAAGGTCATGCATTGGCTGCTGTATGCCCTGCTCTTGATATCGCCTATTTTTGGCATCCTGTATTTTCAGTATGGCGGCAAAGAAATCTACTTTTTTGGCCTGGTGTGGCCTCAACTAGTCACTCCTAATCCAGAGATGAAAAAAGTAGTTGAAGGCATCCATGAATTCCTAGGAAACTCGCTCTACTTTTTGATTGGCATTCATGCTTTAGCAGGCTTGTGGCAACATTACGTCGTAAAGGACGATACACTTCGTCGTATGTTGAATAAAGTTGA
Organism: Polynucleobacter sp. Fuers-14; assembly: GCF_018882045.1. Lineage (NCBI taxonomy): Bacteria > Pseudomonadati > Pseudomonadota > Betaproteobacteria > Burkholderiales > Burkholderiaceae > Polynucleobacter > Polynucleobacter sp. Fuers-14. The sequence goes on from NZ_JACVPG010000005.1 coordinate 112,454, forward strand.
TGCTTAAAATGAAACCTCTCTCTAAAAAAGCCAAGATGGCAATAGGCTGGACAGTCCTAATGACGGTGGTGGGCACCGCAATGCTGCATCAATGGCAATTTTTTGCTATGGGTTGCGCATCTATTGCCTTTTTACTCGCAGCAAACCAATACGGTCTTCTTAAAGACCCTGAAGACAAAAAATAATCCCGCTTTATTAAGAGCGGGATTTATTAGCAACCCTCCCAGAATCTGGGACTTCTATTACAGAGTTGGGTAATCTGTGTAGCCCACTTCCTCGCCACCATAAAAAGTAGCGCGGTTATATGGATTTAGTGCGGCACCCTGCTGAAATCTCTCTGCTAGATCTGGATTAGAGATATAGAGACGGCCATAAGCTACCGCATCAGCCAAGCCATCTTCTAACACCTTTTCACCCATTGCCTGGTCATAGCCACCAGCAGTAATAAATTGTCCTTGATAAGCGGCACGGAACATCTCTGAAGTAATCGGGGCATCTTCCAAGACCTGATCGCCACCACCAGCGCTAGTTGAACGTGGCTCAATCATGTGCACGTAAGCTAAGTTATAGCCATTGAGCTTCTTAATTGCAGCAGTGAATAACGCTACTGGATCGCTATCACCCATATCGTTAAAAGTGCCGTATGGTGAAAGGCGAACTCCTACCTTATCGCTCGGGAATACTTTACTTACAACTTCAATGACTTGACCCAATAGGCGCAGACGATTGTCGATCGAACCGCCATATTCATCCGTACGTTGATTGGTTTTGTCTTGCAAGTACTGATCTAACAAGTAGCCATTAGCCGAGTGAATTTCAATACCATCAAAGCCTGCAGATTTTGCATTTTGTGCCGCTAACTCAAACTCTTTGAGCAAGCGAGCGATATCTTCCAAACTCATCGCGGTTGGCATCTCATAATCATGCAACTTCCAGTCTGCGCCATAGGTTTGACCAGCCGCAGCAATTGCGGAAGGCGCCTCAGGTGCACCCTGCTCTGGATGCAAGGAAGAATGGGAGATGCGGCCTACGTGCCATAGCTGCGCAACAATCGCACCACCCTTGGCGTGAACTGCCTCAACAATCTCTTTCCATGCAGCGGTTTGCTCGGGCGAATAAATTCCAGGCGTCGCTGGGTAACCTTTACCCAATGGAGAAATCTGTGTTGCCTCAGTAATAATGAGTCCGGCACTCGCACGTTGTGCGTAATAGGTTTTCGCTAACGGGTTAGGAACATCACCACCAACAGCACGCATCCGCGTGAGCGGTGCCATCACTAAACGATTTTTTAAATGAAGTGCTCCCAGATTTACCGGGGTGAACATAATTTCTTTGCCTGACATTTGCTGCCTTTTAAATGAGTAAAAAGAGGATTGACTGTAACAAGGATTAACAAATTTTGCTGAGCATGTGATTATGCGGTTCCAAATTGTTCGCGTATGCAATCTGCCAGCGCATTAAATTCTTGAGTGTGCGCGGTAGAAGGTCTTGCAACTAAGGCAATCACTCTCTTGGGCGCTGGTGAGGCCAACTCTTTTGCCACTAACTCAGAGTTATTTAATAGACTACTTTTAACTGCCATTCCGGGAAGTAAAGCAATGCCAAGTCCAGACTCCACCATTTGCAACAAGGTCAACAAGCTAGTGGCTTCCATCCCCTCAGCCTTACGAATGTCAGTGCGCTTGCACGCTTGCAAACTATGCTCTCGTAGACAATGCCCTTCTTCAAGTAGCAAGAGGCGTTCGGCCATCTTGGCAGGTAAGGTCACTTCTTTTCCCTTCAAGGCGGGATCACCTTCTTTCGCAACCAACCAAAAATGGTCGTCAAATAATTCCTGAACGAGAAGACCCTCAACATCATATGGAAGTGCTATCAGAGCAAAATCCAATTTATGCTCAGCTAATCTGGAAAGGAGATTGGCAGTGAGATCTTCTCTGAGTGTGATTTTAAGTTCTGGAAAACGGCTACGAATTTCCGGAAGCACTGTTGGCAATAGAAATGGTGCAATAGTGGGTATGACGCCCAAACGAATTGTGGCAGTCATGGGCTTGCCGGTTGCGCCTGCATACTCCACCAAATCCTCAGATGCCGCCAAGATGAGCTTGGCACGCTCAAGAACCTCCAAACCTATTGGAGTGATGGATACATTCTGTCGATCACGCTCCACCAAATGGATTCCCAGCGCATCCTCCAACTCCTTCAGGCCGGCACTTAAAGTGGACTGGCCAACAAAACAAGCCTGTGCTGCGCGCGTGAAATTGAGTTCTTTTGCCAATGCAACGAAATACCCCAGCTGCCTTAAAGACGGTAAATAGGCCATTTTCCCTCCTTTATCGAATAATTAGATAAATACTATCATAATGATTCATTAGACTGATCAATAAATAAGGTGCACACTGCATCCATAGTTGAGAAAGCAGCAAGGAATACTCAACAAACCGTATGTCTTAATAAAGGAATCAAAATGACACGTCCAGAAATCAAAACTATCCAAAACTTAGAGTCCGCCTTCGCCGGCGAATCTATGGCTCATATCAAGTATCGTTATTTTGCAAAATTAGCTCGCGCTGCTGGTGACGAAGAAACCGCAAAGATCTTTGAAGCAACCGCTGACCAAGAAGTGATGCATGCCTTTGGCCACTTAGACTTACTCTACCCTGCCGGCACAATTACTCCAGCAAGAGCCTTAGAGATTGCCATTGAAGGCGAAACCTATGAATACACAGAAATGTATCCATCCTTTCGGAAAACGGCAGTTGAAGAAGGCAATGCTGCGGCCATACAAGAAATCGATGAGCAAATTGCGGAATCTAAAGAGCATGCTGAGCAATTTCAGGCGGTATTGGCCAAAGCAGCAAAACGCTTCGCAGCGTTAGCAAACGTTGAAGAGCGTCATGCGAACCATTACAAGCAAGCTTTGGAAAATGCTAAGGTTTTTGCAGCCCAATAAGATGAGCCCAGAAAGAATTAGAAATTAAATTTAAAATCAACAGACTATTTAAGGAATCAAAATGAAAACTTACCAATGTATCGTGTGCGGCTATATTTATGACGAAGCCAAAGGAATCCCAGAAGATGGCATTCCAGCCGGCACACTCTGGGCTGATGTACCAGAAGATTGGGAATGCCCTGATTGCGGTGTAGCAAAAGCAGACTTCGAAATGGTTCAGGTAAGCTAAGACCGCTTCAACATCCCTTTACCCTGTTTACCTATTCGTCACTTGGAGAGCCCAGCTTTGGATCAAACTACCCCTCAATCCCAATCCGCAATTGTCATCATTGGCAGTGGATTGGCTGGCTACACTGTCATTCGGGAAATTCGTAAACTGGATAAAGCAGTTCCGATAACGCTAGTAACGCGTGAGCCTGGATATTTTTATTCAAAGCCTATGCTTTCCACCGCTCTTGCGAGCAAGAAAGAAGCAGCGCAATTAATCTCCACGCCAGCTGATGGCATGGCAACGCAACTAGAAATGACTGTCTTGGGCGAGTGTGATGTCATCTCAATTAAGCCTAGTGCGCAAACTATCCTAACCAGCAAAGGTGAGGTACCTTATGGAAAACTGGTAATGGCTTTGGGTGCCGATCAAATTCGCCTCCCACTTCAAGGGAGCGCCGCGAACGAAGTCATCACAGTAAATGATCTGGAGGACTATGCACGCTTTCGCAATGCAATCAATGGAAAAAAGAAAGTTGCTATTCTGGGTGCAGGTCTGATTGGTTGTGAATTCGCCAATGATCTTGTGCTGGGAGGTTATGAGGTAGATGTGATTGACTTATCTCCACAAGCTCTGGGTCGCCTTTTGCCTGAAGCTGCAGCCCTAGAGCTGCAGGAGAAACTCAGTGCGGCTGGCGTGCATTGGCACCTATCTACAACCGTGCAAGCAATTGATCGTCATGGGGACGCTTTGCAGGTCACACTAGCCAATGGCAACACAATCTCTTGCGACGTATTTTTATCGGCCGTTGGTCTAAAGCCCAGAATTGAATTAGCTAAAGAAAGTGGCATGAATACAGGAGCTGGCATTCAGGTAAACCGCGAACTCGAAACCAACATTAAAAACATATTCGCAATTGGAGATTGCGCAGAGGTGGACGGCTTAGTCCTGCCTTACGTGATGCCCATCATGCAAGCAGCGAGAGCATTGGCGCCCACCTTAATTGGACAAACCACTGCTTTGACCTATCCTGCAATGCCTGTGATGGTCAAAACTCCTGCATTAGCTACCATCGTTTCTCCGCCAGCTAAAGGTGCCGAAGGCAAATGGACCACAACACCTATTGAAGGTGGCATGGAGTCTCGCTTTGAATCTGCTGATGGCAAGTTGTTGGGTTTTATATTAATGGGAACTGCCACCGCACAACGCGGCGCCCTCACCAAGGAGTTGCCGGCTATTCTGGCTTAAATTCTCTGGCATTTATTTGATTGATCAAACAAAAAGGCCCGCGATGCGGGCCTTTTCTTTATGCAGCTGGCAGTGATTAAGAAACGATCACGAACCATGTAGTGTTGTGTGATTGAGCAACCATCAAGAACAACATTGGTACGGATAGCAATGTATTCAAACGGGATGTCAACATCGCAACGCGAGCAGATTTTGCCTTAACGTCAGCTTCAACAGCAACGATACCAAGAGCGCGCTTTTGATTTGGCCAAATAATGAACCAAACGTTAATAGCCATTACCAAGGCAATCCACATACCTAAACCGATTGCGCGGAACGGGGCTTGCAATGTGAAGGCTTGATGAAGGTAACCATTTAAAGCGGCCACAATCAAACCCGTTAGCACAGTAAACAAAGCCGCGTAACGAAACCAGAACAATGCTGCTGGAGCAATGACTTTGCCAATCGCTGGCTTTTGCTCATCGGGAATCTTTGGCATTGATGGAATCTGCACAAAGTTAAAGTACCAGAGCAAACCAATCCACATCACACCGCACATCACGTGCAACCAGCGGAAGACAAACGGAAGTTCAGCAGAACTAAAGTTGCCGCCTAAAGCCAAAATAATAAGGGCGAGCAGGACAAAACCGGCAAAAATAGTGCGTCCCAAAGAGGTCAAGATTGATGTCATTAGATTTTCCTAAATGAGATAAATTGAATTAAGCAAAATTTTGGCTAGCAAAATCCCAATTCACTACATTCCAAAAATTTTCTACATATTTTGGTCGCGCATTGCGTGTATCAATATAATAAGCATGCTCCCAAACATCACATGTCATCAGCGGCTTAGCATCTGTGGTGATAGGAGTTGCAGCATTACTGGTGGAAGCAAGATCAAGGCTGCCATCTGCTTTTTTAACCAGCCATGCCCAACCTGAACCAAAAGTTCCTACAGCACACTTTGTAAACTCTTCTTTGAATTTATCAAACGAGCCCCACTTGGTATTGATAGCATCAGCCAATGGGCCGCTAGGAGCTCCACCACCATTTGGCTTCATGCTTGACCAATAAAAGGTATGGTTCCAAACTTGTGCGGCGTTATTAAATACACCACCTGTAGATTTCTTAATGATATCTTCAAGAGATGAATTTTCAAACTCAGTCCCTTTAATCAAATTATTTAAATTAGTGACATAAGCCTGGTGATGTTTACCATAGTGGTACTCCAAAGTTTCCTTGGAGATATATGGAGCCAAAGCATCGAGTGCATATGGCAACTGAGGTAAGGTATGTTCCATTTATATTCCTTTTAATTACATTGCGCCAAAGTTAGATTAATTTTGGATAACTATAGACTATTCTGAGGTTTTTGTTTGATCCAAGAAAAATGCCGGCAAAGCAGCCTACCGGCATTAACTTCAACTCTGTTTATAAAGGTTTATTGAGCGGTCCAGCCGCCATCCATGTTCCAAGCCACTCCACGAACTTCAGAGGCGTCTGGCCCACAAAGGAAAACCGCCAAGGCTGCCAATTGCTCTGGATTCACAAACTCTCCAGAGGGCTGCTTTTCGGATACCAGGGCATTCTTGGCGGCCTCATTAGAAATGCCTTCGCGTTCTGCGCGAGCGTCTACCTGCTTCTGAACTAACGGGGTTAATACCCAACCCGGGCAGATTGCATTGCAAGTAATGCCAGTGCGCGCATTTTCCAAAGCCGTCACTTTAGTTAATCCAACAATGCCATGCTTAGCAGCAACATAGGCAGCCTTCTGAGTAGAAGCTACTAAGCCATGTACTGAGGCGATATTAATAATGCGGCCCCAGTTGCGTTTTTTCATACCGGGTAAGACATGGTGTGTTGTGTGAAATGCCGAACTTAAATTAATAGCAATGATGGCATCCCACTTATCTGTTGGAAACTCTTCAATGTTCGCAGTGTACTGAATACCCGCATTATTAATTAAGATATCAAGCGAACCAAAACGCTTCTCTGTTTGCTTGATCAGGTCTTCAATCTCAGCGGGCTTGCTCATATCAGCACCATGGTAATCAACCTCTACACCACAGGCTTTAATTTGAGCAATGGCTTCATCTTTCTCGCCAAAACCATTGACCATGATGTTGACGCCTTGTTTAGCCAGTGCAATAGCCATTCCTAAGCCAATACCGCTAGTGGAGCCAGTAACTAAAGCTGTTTTACCTTTTAATGTGGACATATCATTTACCGTATCAAGTTAATTAAAAGGGCTGCAAAACGCTTTATGGGCCCCAAAACTGGATGTTACAGGATGTGCTGAACCACCCCCGGAGGTGATGCACCAGGGTGGTCAGAACCTATAAATATTAGATTTTCTTAAGAGCCCGCAGGATCTTTTCACAGGTGATGGGCTGATCAAAGACGGATGCATTTAATGGTGCCAAGGCATCATTAATAGCGTTTTGAACTGCACCTGGCGCTCCGGCTGTACCAGCCTCACCTGCTCCTTTAGCACCCAATTTGGAAGATTGGGTAGGCGTCTCAACGTGAGCAACCTCAATATCCGGCATCTCATTAGCCATCGGCACCAAGTAATCTGCCATGCTGCCATTGCGCAACAAACCACTTTCGTCATAGAGGCACTCTTCAAAAAGAACGCCGCCAATACCTTGAACGATTGCACCGCGCACTTGTTCATTCACCAACATTGGATTAATAACACGGCCACAGTCTTCTACCGCCCAATGCTTCAATAACTTCACAAAGCCTGTATCTGGGTCAACCTCTACATAAGACGCTTGCACTCCATTTGTAAAAATGAATGGGTATTCTTTTTGAGTGTAGTGGCGCGTTACCATCAGATCTGCAGAGAATCCAGCCGGCAAAGTATCGGTACGGAAATAACCCACTCTACCCACTTCACCAAACGGCAACAATTGCTCACCAGTCGCTTTATCTAAGATGTATCCACGACGCGCAGTGAGTTCTGCAACAGGCCGATTCAAAATGGCGCCCGCCAGTTTAATAATATTTTCTTGTAGGGCTTGAGAAGCCAAGAGAACCGCTTCACCGCCAACACCTGCTCCACGTGAAGCCCACGTGCCACCGCCGTAAGGAGTCACATCGGTATCACCAGTAATAACGCGCACTTGGTCGATTGAAACACCGACAGCATCAGCCGCAATCTGGGTATAGATACCTTCAGTACCTTGACCTTGTTCACCAACACCAATCAAGACTGAAACCACACCACTAGGATCCATGCGAACGGTAGCGCCATCCTGAGAGGCAATGCGAGCACCTCCTACGCCATAGAAAGCAGGGCTTGGATTGGTTAGCTCAATTAATGTTGCAAACCCAATGCCGCGATAGATCCCTTTTTTGCGCAACTCAGCCTGCTCTTTACGCAATGCAGAATAATCCATCATCTTTTCGATGGTTCGCAAACATTGCTCATGTGATAGAACTTCCAACTTAATTCCAGAAATTCCAGAGCAAGGATAAGCATCATCCGGAATGACGTTACGTTTACGAAACTCGAGCGGATCCATTTGTAATTTTTGCGCAGCCAAATCCACTAAACCTTCGGTCACAGCACAAGCAATCGGATGACCTACCCCACGATACTGACAAGTGGGTGTTTTATTCTGAAAAACGACATTCAGCTTAGCGCGATAGTTTTGATGCTTGTAAGGACCACCGACCAAGTTCACGACTTGATTGCCTTCAATAGCGCTAGTTCTAGGGAACATGGAGTATGGGCCAATTGCAGTCAGATCATCGATCTCAAAAGCCAATATATCGCCTGCCTTATTGGCAGCTATACGTCCTTTAATACGATGCTCACGCGCATGAATATCACTGGTAAATGATTCAAGACGGTCTGCAACAAACTTCACCGGGCGCTCAAGCATCATGGCAAGCCCTACGGTAGCAAAGTCATCTGGATAGGCATGCACCTTAATACCAAATGATCCGCCCACATCCTTACAAATGACATGCACATCTGATTCCGAAAGCCCAAACTGACGACAATATAGATCTTGCATCATGTGTGGCGCTTGTTGCGAATGGTACACAGTGAGGCGACGATCGCCTGGGTTGTAATCTGCAATCTGACAGCGCGGCTCAAGTGTTACGCCGGTATGGCGCCCAAATCCAAAAGTAGCTTCTGCTACCACGTCAGCAGTTGCAAATACTTCTTCCACATTACCGACATCTAAAGTACGGGTGAAGCATAAATTGTCGCCAAGGTCGGGATGAATAACCGGAGTATCTGCATCAAGCGCAGTTTCCATGGAAACGACTGCCGGCAACTCTTCCCACTCAACATCGATATGCTGCAGAGCGTCTTCCGCCTGCGCTCTAGTTTCTGCAACTACCGCTACCACCGGCTCACCCTGCCAACAAGCACGATCAATTGCTAAGGCGTGTTGAGGGGCGGACTTCATACCAGCTAGGTGGCCCAAAGTGGCTACCCAAGGCTTGCAAATTTTCGCCATTTGCACGCCATCAACTACTGCAAGCACTCCAGGCATCTTGCTGGCATGCTCAGTATGAATTTTGCCGATTTTCATGTGTGCTACTGGGGAGCGCCAGAACACCACATGCGCCATACGAGGCAATTGAATATCGTCAATGTAAGTGCCCTGACCTTCAAGCAGACGACGAGCTCCATGTCGTGGTTCGCTATGACCTATATATCGCTGATCATTTGTTACGGGATCCAGTACCATTCCCTTTAAATCACTTGGCTTATTCATAATGCGTTTTCCTTAAGCGTCAGCAAGGACAGGTTTAATTTTTTGGCCCTTGGCACGAGCATTCAATACGTCGATGATTGCATCGACGATAGAGTGGTAGCCAGTGCAACGACAGTAATTGCCTGAGATCCATTCGCGCACTTGTTCGCGCGTTGCTTTTGGTTGTTTCTCAATCAACTCTGCTGCAGCTAACAACATGCCAGAGGAGCAGAAGCCGCACTGCATAGCGTTGTGGCGCATAAAAGATTCTTGTAGATCTGTCAAAACACCATTTTTGGTGAGACCTTCGACCGTTTCAACCACACTACCATCCGCCTGTACTGCCAGAAATAGGCATCCGCGAATGATTTGCCCATCCACCTTGACGGTACAAGCCCCGCACGCGCCCTGCTCACAACCCAAGTGAGGGCCTTTTAAATGCAAATCTTCGCGTAAAAAATCCACTAGGTGTCTGCGCGGTTCAATCTCTGCGTTGACGAGTCGACCATTCACGGTCATTGAAATTTTTTTCTTCAAACTCATTTTGATCTCCGAATTCTTTTGCCAATACTTACTATTTGAGTATTAAGCAATCATGTGCTTGAGTCCACGCTCGAGCAATACACCAATTAAATGTTGTTTCGCTTCTGCGCTATTAGTTATGTCTGCAATTGCTTCGATTTCATCACGCGCTTCTGCTACAGCCCTAGCAATCAACTCATCGTTGAGTTTTTGGCCATTGATTAAATCCTGCGCTTTAGTTGCCATTACTGGCGTAGCGCCAACAGAGAAGAATGTAAAGGCACAGCGAGTCAAAACATCACCTTGCTTCTGTGCAACTGCAGCTAAACCAGCAACCGCATAGTCGCCATGACGTCTAGCCAGCTCATGAAAATAGAAAACTTCTTGCTTGCTTGCCGATGGAATCTCAGTCGCCACGAGAATTTCATCGGGCTCTAATGAGGTCGTATACAGGTCAATGAAAAAATCGTTTGCAGAAATTCGGCGCTCGCCTGCTGGTCCATGAATAATCATCGTCGCCCGTAAAGTTAAGCTGCAAGCGGGCCATTCAGCCGCTGGGTCACCATATGCCAGTGAGCCTCCCCAGGTTCCTAGATTACGAATGGCGCGATGGGCAATATGTGGGGCTGCTGCTTTTAAAAGTGGGGCATATTTTGCGACTAATTCTGAATCTTCAATTTCAGTATGGGTCACTAGCGCGCCAATACGCAAACTATCGCCAACAACTGAAATACCTTTGAGCTCAGCGATATCAGTGATATCGATTAACACTGCGGGCTCAGACAAACGCATATTCAAAGTGGCTAATAAAGTTTGCCCACCCGCAATTAATTGAGCATCATCACCGCCCTGCTCAAGCAAAGACAAGGCCTCTTGTAAGGCCTTGGGCTTTACATAATCGAATGCTGCAGATTTCATTAAGTCTCCTCCACCACCAATGTATTAAGCTTTTCTAGCTTTTTATTTTTTGCGCTACTTTTTTATTACCGCTTTTTTATTTACCACCAGCGTCTGACTCCAACGCCACCGTCTCCCCGCCTAATTCTTTTGCGAATTTCTGAAAAAAATCATCTGCAATCTTTTTTGCCGATGCGCTAATTAAGCGACCGCCAATTTGACCTAACTTGCCACCAATCGAGGCTTCCGTCGTATAAGAGACCAAAGTACCTCCTTCGGCTTGCTTTAGCTCCACTCGTGACTTACCTTTGGCAAACCCTGCCGCCCCACCAGACCCTTCAAAGGCCATAGAGCAAGATTGGTCCGGGATGATGTCACTTAGGAGCAATTTCCCTGCAAAACGGGCTCTAACGGGCCCAATTTTGAACATCACCTTGGCATGAATCTCTTCTGGGGAGATGCGACTGATCTCCTCGCAGCCAGGAATGGACTTGGCCAACACGTCAATATCGTTCAAACCCTTCCATACTTCAGGGATTGGAGCGGATATGAGTTGCTCGCCATTTAATTCCATTTGATCTCCTTGGGGTTTGTACGAATAGAGTCTTATCTACCAATTGTTCAACAATGTACCATTATTTAACTTTTGGTCAATAAGTCCAAATTCGGATAAACCCTGAGAATCCATGCGTTTTACTGAAGATAGCGTTTCCAGCCCAAATACTACTGAAAGTTCAGAAGGCCCTTTGGCGCCCATCCGAAAAAGAATGGGTACAGCCGAGCGTAAACGCCAAATATTGGATAGCGCTATTCAGTTCTTTGCTAGAAATGGTATCGATGGTCAATTAAGAAATTTATCTAAAGAACTAGGCATCACTCACACCCTGCTCTATCACTACTTCCCCACCAAAGATGCGCTGATTCAAGAAGTCTATAAAGAGGTCTTTGAATCTCGCTGGAAGCCAGAGTGGGAAGAACTGCTGGATGATGATTCCCTTACTCCCGAAGAAAAATTCAATGCGTTCTATTTGGACTACTCCAACACAGTCTTAACTTATGACTTTGTGCGCATTTTGATTTTTTCTGGCTTAAGTGATCACTCTATTAGCGATCGCTTCTTCGAGCTCTTGCGCACGCGCTTATTACCAAGACTCATTCGCGAAACTCGCAAGTATTGCGGCAGGTCTGATGCATCAAAGCCCACCCAGCGTGAACTTGAATTTCTCATGGGATTGCATGGTGGCGTTTTCTATATCGGCATGAGACGTTGGATCTACGGGCAAGCCATCTATGCCGCCGAAAGCCCCAATACAGAACAAGAGATCATTCGCGACCGAGTGCAGTCTTACCTTCACTCTGCTAAATCACTGTTTGCTTAATTCAAAAGGTATCTATGTCTAATCTAAGCCTAAATCACTTCTCCATCCGCAGTCTAGAGATTGAAAAAACGACTGAATTTTTTAGCAAGCTCCTTGGCTTAACTGTTGGTCCAAGACCTGAGTTCCCTTTCCCAGGTGTTTGGCTATACAACGGTGATGAGAGTAGTTGGGCTAATGCGGTCCTGCATCTCATTGCTATCGACAAAAATGATCCGAACGGACTGAAAAAATATTTAGGTGAACGCGACCCCAGCACACTCCATGGGTCAGGTGCAGTAGATCACATTGCTTTTTTTGCAACCGGACTAGAAGAAAAAATTGCTCTCCTAAAGAAACTCAATGTTTCTTATCGCGAGCGCACTGTACCCGTCCTGAAGCTCCACCAAATATTTTTGGACGATCCTAATGGTGTGGTTATTGAACTCAACTACCCAGCTGAAGAAAAGGCTGCTCTGGATACGAAAGCAGCATAGGGGCTATTGATGGCAAAAATTCTAGTTGTAGGCGGCTCTCTTGGCGGTTTGTTTGTGGCAAATATTTTGCTGCGCCAAGGGCATGACGTTACTTTGCTAGAAAAGACTATTGGATCCTTAGACGGTCGTGGCGCTGGCATTGTGACCCATGATGCTTTGGCTGAAGCGCTACGCGCTGCTGGAGTGACTGTTGACGAAACACTCGGCGTACCTGTGACTAAGCGCGTCACTTTGGGTGCTGACGGTCAAAGCTTGGGCGAAATGGAATTACCTCAAGTATTAACCTCTTGGAGTCGCCTGTATCACATGCTCAAAGAAAGCTTTCCAAGCGAGCGCTACCTTCAAGGCAAGACAGTAAAGTCGGCCACCCAAGATGCGCACGCTGTACAGGTGCTTTGTGAAGACGGCAGCCAATATGATGCTGAATTACTCATTGCATCCGATGGCATACGCTCTGCAGTGCGAGCGCAAGTCGCACCACAGATTCAACCTGAATATGCCGGCTATATAGCTTGGCGTGGCGTATGTGACGAAGCCTGCCTATCAAGGAACACCTTGGGCACTCTATTTAATCGCTTTGGCTTTTGTTTGCCTAATGGCGAGCAAATGCTGGGTTACCCAGTTGCTGGCTCTGGCAATGACACGCGCCCTGGAAAGCGTCGCTATAACTTTGTTTGGTATCGCCCAGCTTCAGAGCATGAAGAGTTAATAAGCCTTCTGACAGACGATGATGGTCATTATTACCCCACTGGTATCCCGCCCCTCAAGGTGTCTTGGAAGCATATTGCCCACATGCGTAAAGTCGCACAGGAGATCTTGGCGCCACAGTACTCAGAAATATTAGAAAAAACAACTGCACCATTTTTACAAGCCATTTATGACGTGCGCTCCGAACAAATTGTCTTTGGCAGAATCGCACTCATGGGTGATGCTGCTTTTGTTGGTAGACCGCACGTAGGAATGGGTGTCACTAAGGCTGGTGATGAAGCTATTGTGATAGCCAAGCATGTTGCCGCCCATGGCGCTACTCCAGCAGCACTCAATGCATATAGCGAAGAGCGCTTAAAGCTAGGTCAACAAGTAGTGGCTAGAGCCCAGTATTTGGGTCGCTATATGCAAGCCCAAGGAAGCAAGGGTAATAGGGATAACGAGAAGTTGAAAAGAAATGCCGATACTGTGATGGCGGAAACTGCGATTGATATCAGCGATCTATTAGCTCAAGGGAAAGCAGTGCCTGAATCTGCGCACTAAATGGCGCATTCAGTTAAGATTTAAAAAATAAAAAATATTCTTATTTAACAAAGTTTTATATGGAGGAGACAACCATGAAACAAAAAGTAACGAATCAAACGAGACGCAAGATGTTGATTGGTGGAGCCGCAGCAGCAAGCACCCCACTTTGGTTAAACGTAGCAAATGCTCAGGCTGACACTATCAAGATCGGCTTTCCGACGCCGTTGACAGGGCCCTTCTCAGCAGAAGCTCAAGATCAGGTGAAAGCTGCTGAATTAGCCATTAAAGAATTTAACGATGCAGGCGGCTTTAATGGACGCAAAGCAGAACTCTTAGTGCGTGACGACAAACTCAATCCTGGCGAAGCAGCAACACGTACATTGGAGTTAATTGAAAAAGACAAGGTGAACTTTGTAGTTGGCTCACTTTCTGCAGCAACCCAACTCTCGATCAATGCCGTTTGTAAGGAGCGTAAGGTTCTCTTTAATTCCATCAGCCAATCCGATGCGATTAACGAAGCGAAAGACTGGAGCGTCTATACATTCCACGAGGCCCTGAACCCAACGATGACTGCTGGCGCTGTAGCGCGTTACTCCATCCCACGTTTTGGTAAAAAAATTGTGTTCTTAACGGCTGACTATGCATACGGCCATGAAATGGTGCGTGCGTTTGAGCGTGCTGGCAAAGAAATGGGTGCCACTATCCTGGCTGACATCCGTCACCCATTAGGCGCATCCGATTACTCCGCCTTCTTGCCACGTATCAAAGCTTTGAATCCAGATATTTTGGTGCTCTGTAACTTTGGTCGCGACTTGGTCAATGCAGCAAAACAATGTACTGACTTTGGCCTTAAATCCAGCATGAAGATTGTTACGCCAGTACTCCTCTATACCTCACGCCTTGCAGGTGGGCCAGAAGCCTTTGAAGGCATTATTGGTGGCACATCTTATTACTGGGGTCTAGAAGATCGCATCCCAACTGCAAAAACATTTAACGATGCTTTCCGAAAAATGTATAACGGCTCAGTACCGTCTGACTATGGTGCATTAGGTTATGCAGGCGTTAAGAGTGTATTGGCTTCTATTAAGATCGCCAAGTCTACAGAAACTTTGAAAGTAGTTTCCGCAATGGAAAACCTCAAGTATGACTGGTACAAAGGTCCTGAGTACTATCGTAAGTGCGACCATCAGGCCGTGCAAACCGTCATCATCGTAGAGTCCAAATCTAAGAATATGAAAGATAAGTATGACGTCTTTAATATTCTGACAATCGAACCTACTACCGAGAAAAATATGCGTTCATGCGCGGAGCTAGGTCACAAAGCCTAATCTTAAAATTTCAAGGTGGATGACCCATTCACCTTGATCCACTCCCCCGCACCATTTGGTAAAGGGGAGTTTTTTCTGAGTACATTTATGACCGGTCTTTCATTCGAACTTCTTTGCATGCAACTGCTTACAGGCATCGCCTTAGGGAGTATTTATGCACTTTTAGCCCTTGGCCTTTGCCTCATTTTTGGCATGCTGAACGTGGTGAACTTTGCACATGGCGCCTTCTTTATGGTGGGCGCATTTTTAGGCGTGTACTTCTTAGGCATCACTGGAAGCTTTTGGTTCAGCCTAGTACTTACGCCATTGCTTACAGGCGGCATAGGGCTTGTCACTGAGCGTTTTTTGGTCAGACCACTCTATGGACGCGGGCTAGATTACGCTTTACTACTCACCTTCGGACTGTCATACGTCCTGATTGAAGTAATGCGCGTTACCTTTGGAATCGAAGGCTTACCCTCAATCACCCCGGAAGGTCTTGGCGGAACAGTGAATGTAGGCATTGGTTACTTCCCTAAATACCGCCTCTTCCTCATTGCAGCAACTGCGGTCGTTATTTTAGGCGTTTGGTTCTTCATTCAAAAGACACGTTACGGCCTCATCATTAAAGCCGGCGCTGCCGACCAAGAAATTGTGAAGGTCTTGGGTGTCGATATCGCCAAGGTGTGGCTTTTGGTTTTTGGATTGGGTTGCGCAATCGCCGGCCTTTCCGGAATTCTTGCCTCACCAACACGCTCTGTCAATCCAGAGATGGGCATTCCCATTCTGGCGGAATCATTTGTAGTGACTGTTGTTGGCGGCATGGGCTCACCAGTTGGCGCAGTGGTAGCCGGCTTGTTAGTGGGCGTGGTCTACAGCATGACTTCCCTCTTCTTCCCCGACTTAGCAGAGCTTTCCATTTTTGTACTGATGGCCGTAGTGCTGTTAATTCGCCCACAGGGTTTATTTGGTAAAGCAGGAGCGATGGGCTAAGGCTCCGAATATTTATGAATTCATTTTTCCAACTTATTGCACGTCATCGCGTACTAGCTAGCACGCTGTTCTTAGCAATCTTCCCATTCATCATGCCGTATGAAGCTCTGGCGATCAATATTTTGATCTTTGGTTTATTCGCCATGGGCTTTAACTTACTGTTTGGTTACATGGGACTACTATCCTTTGGTCATGCAGCCTTCCTAGGCATTGGTAGCTACATCACCGGCATAGCCATTGTTCACTATGGCCTACCTTGGGGCGCTGCCATTCTGGTGGGCGTTATTGGCGCCGCTATTGGCGGCCTCATCATGGGCTTCCTTGCAATTCGTACTCGTGGCATCTACTTCTCCATGGTGACCTTAGCGCTTGGCCAAATTGTGTACTACATCTTCTATAAGGCAGAGAGCCTTACTGGTGGTGAGAATGGTTTACGAGGTGTCCGCGTAGATGAATTCAACATCTTAGGCATCCCAGTTGACTTCTTAAATCCATTAGTGAAGTACTACATCATTCTTTTCTTTGTGGTGATTGCCATTTGGCTTATTTCCCGCATCCTAAGCTCACCTTTAGGTGCCGTAATGGAGGCGATTCGCGAGAATGAGAAGCGCGCAGCAGCTTGTGGATTTGACGTAGCCCGTACCAAACTATTGGTTTTTGTATTGTCAGCGGCAATTTGTGGCTTAGCGGGCTCATTGCGCGCGCTGCACCTCTCCATCGTGCCGATTGATTCTCTGCACTACCTACAGTCTGGTCAGGCGGTCATGATGAGCATTCTTGGTGGAATGGGCACCTTCTTTGGCCCATTCATCGGCGCAGCAGTCATGCTCTACTTGGAAGACGTCGTCACCACCTTCACTAAGCATTGGATGGCTGTCGTTGGTTTAGTGTTCATGTTCTTTGTGCTGTTCTTCCCTAAAGGTATCTGGGGAACCATTCTGAGCAAGCTACAAATTAATCAGGATTCGAAATAATGAATAGCGCAACTACAACCCCTATTCTTGAAGCGCGTCATGTCAGCAAGAGCTTTGGTAAGTTCAAGGCATTACAGGACGTATCCACTAGCTTTATGCCTGGAACACTTACGGCCATTATTGGCCCGAATGGTGCAGGTAAAAGCACCTTCTTTAATGTCTTGAGTGGCGCGTTTCCACCATCGAGCGGTCAAATTCTATTTAATGGCAAAGATATCACCGGCATGCAGCAGCATGAATTTGCTCGCATCGGAATTTCTAAAAGCTTTCAGATCACCAATGTGTTTAAGCAACTCAGCGTTCATGAGAATGTCCGGGTGGCCGCACAGATGGAAACAGCACGTTACAACTTCCTCCGGAATGCGCAAAGCTATCCAAAGCCAATTGAGATTGCCGATGAATTGCTGCATCGAGTCAATCTGGAGCACTTACGGAATAAGAAAACAGGTGACTTAGCGCATGGTCAGCAGCGCGCTCTTGAAATTGCGATGGCATTGGCCTGCAACCCGAGCCTACTTTTGCTAGATGAGCCCACTGCTGGCATGTCTCCAGAAGAAACATTAGTGATGATGGAATTGATTCGCACACTCGCTAGCGAGCGGACAGTGATTTTGGTTGAGCACAAGATGAAACTCATCATGGGTCTTTGCAAGCGCATCATCGTGCTGCACCATGGTGAGTTTTTGGCAGAAGGCACTCCAGAAGAAATCCAAAATAATTCAGAGGTACGTCGTGTGTACCTAGGTCAAGGTTAAACAGAAAGCAAACTATGTTGCGTGTTGAAAACTTAAACGCTTGGTATGACCGTAGTCACGTATTGCAAGGCGTCTCACTGGAAGTAAATAAAGGAGAGATCGTTACTTTGATGGGTCGTAATGGCGCTGGCAAAACCACCACCCTACGCTCTCTAATGGGCCTGCTATCTAAACGCCAAGGTAAAGCATCCATTGATGGCACTTCATTTTTAGATTTACCCGCTCATGAGCGCTTTCATCTAGGCCTGGCATATGTTCCAGAGGATCGTCGCATTGTTCCTGGGCTGACCGTCAAAGAAAACTTAGAGCTTGGGGTGATCGCCAAGAAGAATTCAGGCGACATGAGTGCATTAGTTGATGAGATTGCCGAAACCTTCCCCAGACTGAAAGAGCGTTTACATCAAGACGGCACATCGATGTCCGGAGGTGAGCAACAAATGCTTGCCATTGCCAGAGCAATGATTGGCAAACCTAAAGTCATTCTGCTTGATGAGCCTTCAGAAGGCATCATGCCAGTCTTGGTTGAAGAGATGTTTGAGCTTTTTGCCAAACTAAAGCAAGAAGGTCTAACCATTCTCCTGGTTGAGCAAAACGTTCAACAAGCTCTGAAAATTTCTGACCGGGCCTATATTCTCGATCAGGGTGAGATTGTTTTTCATGACACTGCACAGAACCTCTTGAACAATGATGAGGTTCAGCAGAAGTATTGCGCCGTTTAGATGAGATGTAGCCAGTGACCCAACTGGTGCCAAAAACTATCTGGCACCAAAGTCAGCAACCAGGTTAAGGTCAGATAGCGCAGCAACTTGCCAATGAACATATAAATTATGCAAGGTTGCCAAGCAAGTTTCAACCATCCAGCGGCAAGGCATAGGGGATCACCAAGCCCAGGCAGCCATGAAAGTAACAGAATTTTTGGACCCCAAGCTTCTAGCCAATCTTTGAGGCGTTCATTTTTTGGCTCACCAACAGACTTCATACTTCTACGGGCAATGAGACCAAGCCACCAGTCGAACATGCCCCCCAAGGTATTTCCAACAGCGGCCACAAAAATTGCAACCCAATATAAATCTGGATTCAAGGCGGTGTAACCAAACAGAATTGGCTCCGAACCAACCGGTAATAAAGTTGCTGAAACAAAAGCGCTGATAAACACCGCAGGTAAGCCAACTGAAGGCATTCCAAACCAGCTAAAAAAATGTGAAAGTGCGTGCTCCATAAAACGCATACCCCTTATGTAATGCCTTCTAGGGATTCATTAACCCCAATCAGTCTATTTTGCCTTGTTTTGGCCAATCTCCAGGAATTTCAAATCTTGCTTAAACTAATGCTTGAAACGGTAAATACACCATAAAGCCTATAAATTGAGACTTTCATGAATCACCCTATTCCCAAGCCAGACCAATATCAAGAAATCCGTGAAGCATTGCGTGATCTCTGCGGCTCTTTTGATTCCGCCTATTGGCAAAAGATTGATCACGAACGAGGTTATCCAGAGGCTTTTGTGGATGCGATGACTAAGGCTGGCTGGCTGGCTGCCTTAATTCCAGAAGAATATGCTGGCTCTGGTTTAGGCTTAGCGGAAGCCTCCGTAATCATGGAAGAGATTAATTTTTCTGGGGGTAACTCAGGTTCATGTCACGGACAGATGTACAACATGGGCACCCTACTTCGCCATGGCTCAGATGCTCAGAAAAAAATGTATCTTCCCAAAATTGCTTCGGGTGAATTACGTCTTCAAAGCATGGCAGTCACAGAGCCCACCACAGGAACAGATACCACCAAACTAAAAACAACTGCCGTTAAAAAAGGTGACAAGTACGTAGTGAATGGTCAAAAGGTATGGATCTCCAGAATTCAGCACTCTGACTTAATGATTTTGCTGGCGCGCACTACTCCACTTAGTGAAGTACAACGCAAGTCAGAAGGCATGTCGATCTTTATCGTTAATCTCGCTGACGCCATTGGCAAAGGCATGGAAGTGCGACCCATCGCTAATATGGTGAACCACGAAACTAACGAAGTGTTCTTCGATAACCTAGAAATCCCTGCAGAGAATCTCATTGGCACCGAAGGTCAAGGATTTAAATATATTTTGGATGGCTTGAATGCCGAGCGAGTCTTGATCGCTGCTGAATGTATTGGTGACGCCTACTGGTTTATTGATCGCGCCCGCCGCTATGCTAATGACCGAGTCGTTTTTGATCGCCCAATTGGTAAAAACCAAGGGATTCAATTTCCGATTGCGGATAGCTATATTGAAACCGAAGCCGCAAATCTCATGCGCTTTAAAGCATGCGAGTTATTTGACAATCACCAACCCTGTGGTCCAGAGGCTAATATGGCCAAATACCTAGCGGCCAAAGCATCTTGGGAAGCAGCAAACGTCTCCTTACAAACCCATGGTGGCTTCGGCTTTGCCAATGAATACGATGTTGAGCGTAAATTTAGAGAAACTCGCCTCTATCAAGTGGCACCTATTTCAACGAATTTAATTTATTCCTATATTGCCGAACATGTTCTTGGTCTTCCAAGATCTTTCTAAGAAGACATTAATATGAGCATTCGTCCATTGGATGGCATTACCGT
This sequence comes from Polynucleobacter sp. Fuers-14, assembly GCF_018882045.1. Classification (NCBI taxonomy): domain Bacteria; kingdom Pseudomonadati; phylum Pseudomonadota; class Betaproteobacteria; order Burkholderiales; family Burkholderiaceae; genus Polynucleobacter; species Polynucleobacter sp. Fuers-14. Next base: position 132,679 of record NZ_JACVPG010000005.1, read on the forward strand.
TGTTTCTCTAGAGCATGCTATAGCAGCACCTTTCTGCACACGCCAATTAGCAGACTTAGGGGCAAGAGTCATTAAGGTTGAGAGGCCTGGTGGAGGTGACTTTGCTAGAGGGTATGACACGCAGGTAGATGGGCTATGCTCTCACTTCGTTTGGGTCAATCGCTCTAAGGAAAGTTTGACGCTAGATCTTAAGCAGCCATCAGCAATTGCAGCGCTTAAGACATTACTAAAGACGGCAGATGTCTTAGTACAAAACCTTGCCCCAGGTGCTGCTGCACGTATGGGACTCACAGCCGAGATTTTGCAGAAAGACAATCCAAAACTCATTCTGTGTGATATCTCGGGCTACGGCAATAACGGCCCCTATCGAGATAAAAAAGCTTACGACTTACTTATTCAGAGTGAGGCCGGATTCTTATCGGTCACGGGTACACCTGAAACCCCTAGCAAAGCGGGAAACTCGATTGCTGATATTGCAGCCGGCATGTATGCCTATACCAATATCTTGGCGGCCCTCTTGCAAAGAGGAAAAACAGGTAAAGGATCTGTCATCGATATCTCTATGCTCGAGTCGCTCACTGAATGGATGAGTTTTCCTCTGTACTACGCCTACAAAGGCGCAGAGCCGCCACCACGCAATGGCGCCTCCCATGCCACCATCTATCCATATGGCCCCTTTAAGGCTGGTGATGGTAAGACGGTCATGCTGGGCTTACAGAATGAACGTGAGTGGGTGCAATTTTGCGAAACCGTCTTAGAAAACCCTGCGCTTGCCCAAGATGAACGCTTTGATCGTAACTTTAAGCGCAATGAAAAGCGCACTGAGCTTTTAGAAATTATTGACGCTTGCTTTAGCAAGCTTACTTCCGAGCAATTAATTACAAGACTAGAAAAGGCACAGATTGCAAATGCCCACCTCAATGATATGGAGGGTCTTTGGAAGCATGAGCAGCTTAAAGCGCGTAATCGCTGGACTGAGGTAGATACCCCCAACGGTGCGATTGCAGCCCTACTGCCCCCCGGCTTAAATAGTAGCTATGACTATCGTATGGATCCCATCCCAGCGGTTGGAGATCATACCGACTCCATCCTTAAAGAATTAGGGCTGGACGAGACTGATATTGCCAGCATGAGGGCAAGTGGCGCGATTTAAAGCAGCGGCGAAGTAAGATGCGCTGCATTTTCAAGATAGCGATGCCAGCGCGGGCGCTTCGCCCAGGCCTTAGGATCAACGTAATCTGATTGCGCTAAGTAGGACTGAATCAGCCTTTCTAGATTGGCGCAGAAGTCATCGTCATACACAATCAAGCTAATTTCAAAGTTGAGTCGCAAACTACGTTGATCAAAATTCACTGAACCAAAGATTGCAATCCGTTTATCGATCAGCAAACTCTTGGTATGTAAGAGCCCCCCATGGAACTCTGCGATTTTGACGCCTGCATTCATTAAATCGCCATAGAAACTTCTACTACTCCAGGCAACCAATTTGGAATCATTCAATTTGGGAACGATCAGCGTAACGTTTACTCCACGGGCCGCAGCCGCCATCAATGCCTGAAGTAAACCATCATCTGGGCCAAAGTATGGCGTAGTAATGGTTAACTCCTGTCTAGCATCCATAATGGCCGACAAGAGTACTTGATAAAGAATATCGTCTCGGTATACCGGGCCAGATGAAAACTCCTGAGCTAAAACACCACCTTCATGTGGCGATACTGGTGGCTCACGATCATTGAAGTGGGTAATTTTAGGGTTATCAATACTCCAGTCTAAGGAAAACGTAAGTTCAAACTGAGATGCAACTGGGCCCTCGATGCGCACCATGGCATCAACCCACTCTCCCACTCCAGAGTCCTGCTTAAAAGTACGAGGGTCAACCATATTCATGCTGCCAGTCCACACCACAGAACCGTCCACCACAAATATTTTTCGATGCAAGCGTAAATCTGCACGGCGGAACTGGAAACGGCCAATCTGAATCGGCAATGCCTCAGTGACCTGAATGCCAGCCGTTTTAAAACGTTTGGGCCAAGCAGACTTAAACCAATCTTTACTTCCGAGCGAGTCTAACAAAACGCGGCATGCAACCCCACGCTTGGCTGCGGTTATCAAGGCTTCACAAACCCGATCGGCATCACCGCCCAATGCCCAGATATAGAACTCTAAATGGAGGCTTTTCTTGGCTGAGTTAATTTCATCAATGAAATTTTGTAGAATTTTTAATGATTCTGTGTGCAATTTAATCTTATTGCCAGCAACCACGGGTGAGCCGTTCTTAGATTCTGCAAGCAGGCTCAAGGCCCTACCTTCCATTGGCAATTTCTCTCTATCGCCAATAAATTGCCTCCTCATCAGCTCAGTAGTTTCCTGGTATTCGCGATTCATCCGAATAATTTTTCGAGTCAAGACTCTTCCAACTGGGCGCTCACCAATCAAAATATACAAACCTATTCCCAGCAGCGGGAACGTCATCACAATAAATATCCATGCAAAAGCTACGCCAACAGGCCTTCTTACAGAAATAATAAGGAGAATAAAATACGTTACCAATAAGAAATGGATTAATAAAATCAATCTCAAATTAAAAGGAGATTGTGTATTAATAAAAATGCCTAATAAATCATTCATTCAAGTTCCAATTCAGCAGTAATACCTAGGTGATCTGATAACGTTAACCATTCATGCAAAATTTCTGCTGAATGTACTTTTATTCCTCGAACATAAATTCTATCCATTGCAAGCAACGGCTTCACACTAGGAAATGTTTTTGCCGGGGAGCCGGTCAGTAATTCAAACACCTCATCGAAGCCAGCAGCCTTCATGGGGGCGCTTACCCGATTGCGCCAATCATTGAAGTCTCCCGCCACGATCGTAGGTCCATTTTGGGTGAGATCCTGAATATGTCCAATGATGGCCTCCAGCTGTCGCTCTCTACCTCCTTCGAAAAGCGCCAAATGTACACAGAAACAATGAATGGGTTGATCCATACCATCCAAAGTAGTAACGCTATGTAGAAGACCGCGACTCTCAAAGCGGTATGCTGAAATATCGTAGTTATTTCCTTTTTGCTGAGGGTGCTTAGAGAGGATGGCATTGCCATGATGTCCATCGAGATACTCAACATTTTTTCCATAATGCCAATCGCGCCAAAATCCCTCCGAAAGGAAGTGAGTCAACTCTGCTAAAGGCCATTGAGTAAAACGACGCACCCTACCACGATGCTCCTGTTGCAACTCCTGCAAGAAAAGTAGATCTGGGTGATGACTACGCATTTTTTCACGCAGCTGGTAAATCGTGGAATGTCTATGTAAGGGAGATACCCCCTTATGGACATTCATACTCAGCACCGTGAAACGAGAAGTTTTATTAGGACTCATTAAAACTGACCTGCGGCACGTTGACGTCGAACGCGCGCCAAGTAGATTTCGCTCTCGACTAAATCTTGACACTGCATGCATTTATTGCAAATGGATGCCCGCTCCCGCAACTCGTCAATCGAGTCTATCGGGTGAGTATCTAAATATTCGCGCAAATCCACGTCGAGGACCTCATTGCAGAGGCACACCACTTCAGCCATAGGTCAAAAATAGGGAAATCAATTTCATTACAGTCATTTTGCCATTGCCTTGATAGAATCAGGCGCATGTTAAAAGCTTTTCAAGATGCCCTTTCCTTGTTAGCCCACCTCGATGGCGGTGTAATGGGGATCGTCTGGGTTTCTCTACAGGTCAGCCTTACCGCCCTTCTGGTTGGAACGCTTTTGGGTCTACCGATTGGCGCCCTTCTGGCCACCGAACGTTTTGCGGGCAAAAGGACCATCATTGTGATCCTGAACACCCTCATGGGTGTGCCTACAGTCATAGTTGGCGTATTGGTATATCTCATGCTGTCACGTACAGGGCCCCTTGGCATGTGGGGCTGGCTATTTACAGTAAAGGGTATGACTGTGGCTCAAACATTGCTCACAACCCCTTTAATCGCAGCCCTTAGCCGCCAAATCCTGGAGGACTCCTGGAAAATACATCGCGATTCCTTTCTGAGCCTTAAATTGCCACCCCTTTCCCGCTTTAAATGGCTGATATGGGATTGCCGGTTCTCGCTGACCATTGCCGTGCTTGCCGGCCTAGCTAGAGCCATATCCGAGGTTGGAGCGGTCATGATTGTTGGTGGCAATATTGATCATTCCACCAGAACAATGACAACTGCGATTGCGCTGGAGACTAGCAAAGGCGACCTACCTTTAGCCCTTGCCCTTGGCATCGTCTTGCTCGCCATTGTTCTTCTGGCCAATTTATTTACCTTTGCAGTTCGCCAAATTGCGGAGCATCGCTATGGTTAATGCAATGGAAACTTTTGAAAAGTTCATTGAGCTCAAAGACATCATCGTCAAAAGCAATGGCAGAACCATTCTGAATATCCAGCACGCCCTCATTCCAGCAGACAGAATTACTGCTTGTATTGGCCCCAATGGCGCTGGCAAAACTACTCTTCTGAAACTTCTAGATGGGCTCGTTAAGCCAGATGGCGGAACAGTGAGTTACTCGTTTAAAACAAAAACGGCTTTGGTTTTACATCACACCCCGATGATCAAAGCCTCAGCAAAAACAAATATCGCAATAGTTTGTGATGCGGACGCGTCCATTACGAATGCTGATATAGACTCTGTGATTGAGCAAGTAGGCTTAAGCGAGCTAGCTAAGAGCCCAGCGCATAAATTATCCGCAGGCGAAAGACAAAAGGTTTGCCTTGGAAGAGCTATTCTGCAAAAACCCAATTTGGTTCTACTAGATGAGCCTACTGCCAATCTCGACCCCAAGACTACCGAACAGGTTGAAGAGCTGATTCGTCAATTTGACCGTCAGGGGGTAGATGTGATTTTTTCATCCCATCAACTTGCCCAAGTACAAAGACTAGCTGAGTACATTATCTTCATTGACCAAGGGGAAATAAAGGAAAAGGGACCCGTAGGCCCCTTCTTTAGCAATCCTCAAACTCCAGCAGCTAAACGCTACTTACGGCAAGAATTACTTTCCACCTAATTATTTGGCAACAGCTGCAACAGGCGGAGTAAATGGTGGTGGTGCAGTGCACGCTGCTGGCGCTGGAGTTCCAGAGACCTTAAATTGATCTGCCACCTTATTTTGGACTAAACACAATTTATATGCGCCAACCTTGTCCCCATAAGCGGCTTTAGCTTTAGCCAAATTAGCAGCCTCTTGTGCCTCTGGGCTCAATGGTGGCAAAGTCGCAAGTACCGAGGAGGCAGCAAATGCGCAAAACGTAAGAGCAATGATTCTTTTCATGGCCTTATCCTTATTTATTCAGTTTGTCATACCAGAGCTCATGGTGCTCTTTAGCCCAAGTAGCATCTACATAGCCGGTCTTCATGCCATCGATTGAACCTTGCATACCAATGGTGCCGATATAAATATGGCCCATCGCCATGGTAGTCATCAAGATTGCAGCGCTACTGTGAATGATGTTGGCGATTTGCATCGTGCCACGCAGGTACTCTATCTGCATAAACGGCACAATCATGTCGAGCACAAATCCTGAGGCAGAAATTACTAAGCCTAAGAAAGTCATACCGAACCAGAACCAAAACTTCTCACCCATATTGAAAAAGCCAGCAGGCACATGCTTGCCGCTAAACATTCCACCGAAAGTTAACAGCCAGTTGAGATCGCCTTTTTCTGGAATATTTTTACCGACAAAGAGCAAGAAGAAAATCACAATGCTTAGGGTAAATAATGGGCCGGAAAAATTATGAATATTCTTGCAAACAAACAAGAAGGATCCATATGCGACACCGCCCATCAATGGCATTACAAAATATTTGCCATACAAAATCATCAAACCAGTAAACGCTAAGGCCAGGAAGCTAAAGGCCATAACCCAGTGAGTGATGCGGTCCAATGCACTAAAGCGCTTTACTTTAATGCCTGACAATGGCTCGTGTAGTTTGATTGAGCCTTTGATGGTGAACATAGCAATAATGCCAAAGAAGGCAATCGCCAACAACCAGCCTCCGTATACAGTAATGATGCCGTTACGAATTACGCGCCATTCTTGACCAGCACGCTGGATTAAAACACCTGCTTGTTTATCCGGAATACTGACGTAGTTTTGTGGATCACTGTTTGGCGCCGTGAAAATGGATGGATTAGCTGGCTGAGCCTGCGCTTGAGTGCCATTGGCCAAAGCGTTTGGATTTGCCGGCACAGATGCAGGAGGCACGTCTACTCCACTAGGAGAAGGCAAAGGCGCCATCGGTGCACGTTCAGCAAAGCTCATACCACTCGCTAGAGTTAGTGACAAACCTACAGCCACCACCAAAGTGCGTAGAACTTTAGAAAATGATCGTTTCATACACATGTCCTTAAACGTTTTCGTTTTATTTATTGTTATTTAGTTGATCACTTAACGCGACTGTATTCGTTTTGACCTTGATTGCGCTTGTCAATTGACTCGGTCCAACTAGCCAGATTGCCTGGCGTCCAATTCTTAGTCATAAATCCATCATTAGCGCCCATATAAGGAGCTACATCTGGACGCTTAGCAGCTTTAGCAGCAATTTCTGGCGGCTCAGAGCAAGCCCCCAAGAAAGCAGCTACTGCAAAACACAAGCCGAGAGTTTTGAAATTGACTTTCATTATTGAGCTCCTGGAATCTTTGCAGCAGGCGTTGGTGTAGGCGCTGGGACATCTGGTCCACCGTAAGCAGTATTCCAACCAAAGGCTTTGGATCCTGGATACTTGCCATTCTTCTCACGGGTAGCAACGCGATTATTAAAGATGCCGCTAATGACATCACTATCGCCACCAATCAATGCCTTGGTAGAACACATTTCAGCGCAAAGCGGTAACTTGCCTTCTGCCAAACGATTACGGCCATATTTTTCAAACTCTGCAACGCTGCCGTTTTCTTCTGGGCCACCACTACAGAATGTGCACTTATCCATTTTGCTGCGGGAGCCGAAAGCACCCTTGCTGAGGAACTGAGGCGCGCCAAATGGGCAGGCAAAAGAGCAGTAACCGCAACCGATACAGATATCTTTATCGTGCAGAACAACACCCTCGTCCGTGCGGTAGAAACAATCTACTGGGCATACGGCCATACATGGGGCATCGCTACAGTGCATACAAGCAACTGAAACTGATTTTTCTTGACCAATGATGCCGTCATTCACCGTTACAACGCGACGACGATTAACACCCCAAGGTACTTCGTTTTCATTCTTACAGGCTGTGACACAACCGTTGCACTCAATGCATCGCTCCGTGTCGCAAATAAATTTCATTCTTGCCATTGTGTTCTCCTGACCTTATTTTTTGACTTAGGCAAATTTCTCGATTTGACACATTGTGGTTTTCGTTTCTTGCATCATCGTCACCATGTCATAACCATAAGTAGTTGCAGTATTAACCGCTTCACCCTGAACTATCGGCGCAGCACCCTCTGGGTAGTACTTGCGAATATTTTCGCCCTGCCACCAGCCAGCAAAGTGGAATGGTACAAACGCGGTTCCTTGATCAACACGCTCAGTCACTAATGCGCGCACCTTAATCTTGGCACCCGTTGGCGATTTCACCCAAACATAATCCCAGTTCTTAATACCACGATCTGCTGCAGCCTTAGGATTAATCTCCACAAAGTTTTCTTGTTGGAGTTCTGCTAACCATGGGTTGGAACGAGTCTCATCACCACCACCCTCGTACTCAACCAAACGACCTGAAGTCAGAATGATTGGGAACTTCTCATATAACTTCTGATTCAAGTTTTGATCTTGAACAGTTTTATAGAGGGTTGGCAAGCGCCAGAAGTTTTTCTTATCGGCAGCTGTTGGGTACTTACGCATCATTGGAGCGTTTGTACTGTAGAGCGCCTCACGGTGAATTGGAACTGGGTCTGGGAAGTTCCAAACCACCGCACGCGCCTTGGCGTTACCAAACGGATGACAGCCATTCTTCATTACCACGCGCTGAATACCACCAGATAAGTCAGTCTTCCAGTTTTTACCTTCAGCGAGTTTTTTCTCGTCTTCAGTTAACTGATCCCACCAACCTAATTTCTTCATAAACACGTGATCAAACTCTGGGTAGCCGGTAGTAATTGCAGCCCCCTTAGAGTGGGATCCATCGGCAGCAAGCAAGCTGACGCCATCACGCTCAACACCGAAGTTAGCGCGGAAGTTACCACCGCCCTCCATCACGCTCTTACTTGTGTCATACAGATTTGGTGAGCCAGGATGCTTAATAGCTGCTGTACCGTAGCAAGGCCAAGGCAAGCCATAGTAGTCGCCAGTAGTGTCATAGCCAGTAACTGGATCAACAGCACCACGAGACTTCAAGGTCTTCGGATCAAAGGTTGCCACCATTCTCATGTGAGCCTTGAGGCGCTCAGGAGTTTGACCTGTGTATCCAATGGTCCAGCAAGAGCGATTAATCTCGCGCAGGATGTCTTCAATTTGCGGCTCTTTCCATTGCTTACCGGCAAATTTGGAACTAAGCATTTTGTAATTCTTAGACAACTCTTCTCCGAAGCCTAAGCGATCAGCAAAAGCCTGCATGATCACGTGGTCAGGAACAGATTCAAACAATGGATCAATTACTTTCTCACGCCACTGTAATGAACGATTGGAAGCTGTCGCTGAACCGCAAGTTTCAAACTGCGTTGCTGCAGGCAATAAGTACACATTGCGATTCTTATTAACCGCTTGTCCTTCTGCAGCAGGCATTGCTGCCATTGCAGCAGTAGCACTTGGATATGGATCAACCACTACCAAGAGATCCAACTTATCCATCGCACGCTTCATGTCGAGGCCACGCGTTTGTGAGTTAGGTGCATGACCCCAGAAGAACAAGCCTTTTACGTTAGTCTGCTGGTCGATCATGTCATTCTTCTCGAGAACAGCATCAACCCAACGAGACACAGTAGTGCCGGATTTCTCCATCATGTCAGGCGCATAACGACCTTTAATCCACTCATAGTCAACACCCCAAACTGTTGAGAAGTGCTTCCATGAGCCAGCAGCCAAACCATAGTAACCCGGCAATGAATCTGGGTTAGGGCCAACGTCAGTAGCACCCTGAACGTTATCGTGACCGCGGAAAATATTAGTACCACCACCAGACTTACCTATGTTACCTAAAGCCAATTGCAAAATACAAGAGGCGCGCACAATCGCATTACCGATAGTGTGCTGGGTTTGACCCATACACCAAACAACGGTACTAGGACGATTCATTGCCATAGTTTTAGCAGCTTGGTAAACCTGAGCCTCAGGCACACCACAAGCCTCCTCAACTGCAGCAGGCGCCCACTTCTCCATCACTTCTTTACGAATCTCTTCCATGCCATAAACACGGTCGTTGATGTACTTCTTATCTTCCCAGCCATTTTTAAAGATGTGATAAAGCATACCGAATAAGAAAGGAATGTCCGTACCAGAACGAATGCGGATGTACTGGTCTGACTTAGCAGCAGTACGGGTGTAACGTGGATCTACAACGATCACTTTGCAACCGTTTTCTTTTGCGTGCAGTAACATCAACATCGAAACTGGGTGTGCTTCAGCCGCATTTGAACCAATGTACAAAGCAGCCTTGGCATTCATCATGTCGTTGTAGCTATTGGTCATCGCACCATAGCCCCAGGTGTTTGCAACACCCGCTACTGTTGTGGAGTGACAAATACGAGCTTGATGGTCTGTGTTGTTTGTGCCAAAGAAAGAGACCCACTTACGGAGTAAGTAGGACTGTTCATTATTGTGTTTGGAGGAGCCGATGAAGAACATTGCATCCGGAGAATATTTCTGGCGAATATCCTTCATCTGAGCGGTAATTTCAGTTAAGGCTTGATCCCAAGAAATGCGTTGGTACTTTCCATCAACCAACTTCATTGGGTAACGCAAACGGTAATCACCATGTCCGTGTTCACGCAAGGCAGCGCCTTTAGCACAGTGAGCACCCATGTTAATTGGGGAATCAAATACTGGGTTTTGACGGACCCATACGCCATTCTCAACGGTGGCATCTACAGCGCAGCCCACAGAACAATGGGTACAAATAGATCTCTTAACCTCAATCGTGCCCTTGCCATCTAGCATTGCCTTGCTTTGCTCAGCAGATGCTTTTTGAACAAAACTTAATTGACTAGCAGCGATACCAGCGCCAACTCCTACACCCGAGCGCTTAAGGAATGTGCGGCGATCCATCGTTGGAACAGCAGCTTTTAAGCCGCGTGACAGACTACCGATCAGGCGCGATGTGGAACGACTGCTTTGTGGGGTATTGGATTTACGAGTCAGACTCATATGATGTCCCTGAGAAAGTTTTTATATTTATTTAGAAACAGTGAAGCGAAGATTGTTAAATCAGAGTGGATTCGTAGTACTTGCGCATGTGAGCAGTCATCGTTTGACCAACATCTTGCACCGCTTTAGCGCCAGTAATTTCTTGGATAACTGCTTTGCCAACTGGAGTTTGGCTCACTACAGCGACAGCTCCAACTGCAGCGCTTGCACCAATAAAGAACTTACGGCGCGACGGCTTGTTTTCTTCGCTTAAAGCAACCTTGGATTTGGTGGTCATTGCATGCTCCTATCGGATTATTCTTGATTTGCATCAAGTGTAATAGGAAATCGCATTTTTGACATATTGGTGTAACTATTAGTTATTAAGGCAATATTTATATTGCGATGCAACATCAAATCATGTCAAAGCCTTGCCCTTCGATTGCTAGAAACTCCCTAGTTAAGGCTGCGATTGGGTGATACAGATGCATCTCCGGTATGCCTTCTATAGCATCGCAAAATTCGTCATACCAGGGACGAATATGCTCATTGAAAAAAACCCTTTGATTTGTAAGGTTTGAGATCTCCACGTCATCCCCCGCAATGAGATAACGCATGACCTCACTGAGGGCCGAGATATGGTCTTCAGTTTCAGTCACCTCTTCTGCGGCCTCAAGCCCAAAACCCTCTAAAGCCTTGCGAATATTTACTAAGGGCTTTTCATTTAGATGGCCTGCCATGTAAAAGGAGCCATTCAAAATGACATTCGGCTTACCAACACTGATGAAATTCAAATCAAACTCATCATGCCAAGCTTTAGCGGGATTATTTTTAGCGACCTCCACTACATCCATCCAAACCTTAGCCAAGGGCGCCTCATCGGCAGCATCTTGTTGATCGGCGGTAGCGGCAATTTGATCTAAAAGCTCTTGATCGGGCGGCATCTGAAAAAAGCGGGCGATCAAGCCATATAAATCGGCCCTAGCCAAATCCTCAGGCAAGCCTACATCGCCTACTTCGGCGGATAGATTCTCTTTTGCTGCTTCTTTCGCAATTTCGCTCATGTTTCTTTTTTCACCATATCTACCACTCGACAATCACTACACATCTTCAATCGATCCATTGCAGCTCCAGCAAAAGCACCATGCGCACCAAGCTTGCTGAGCATCAAATCAACCATCTTAAGTGTTCCAAAAGGCTTGCCGCAGCTGATGCAATGGAATGCCTGGGTTTCATTCAAGGTAGTCCGTTGCTTGCGTTGCTCAACGGTTTGCAAACGAGGCATAAGGGTTAAGGCCTTCTCGGGACAGGTTTGCACGCAGATGCCGCACTGAACACACTGCTTCTCAATAAAAGAAAGAATGGGTTCATCGGGATTGTCTAAAAGCGCGCCTTCAGGGCAACCGCTGACGCAAGACATGCACAAGGTGCAAGCATCTTTGTTAATTGCTAGACCACCCAATAGGGAGGACTTTGGAAGTACAACGCCCATCTCCGGCAACGGAGTCTTCGCATGTTTTTGCAAATGCTCTAAGACTGCCTCAAGCGTTTCGCGTTTCTGATTCGATAAACCAATACTTGCAGGAGCGCAGATAGGACTGAGTGCTCCTCGCTGACGTAATACGCCCATTGCTTTAGACACCGTCGCCATATCTTCAGCAGAACTAGCCAAGATCAGATGAATGCGATCGTCAAAGCCATACGCATTCAGAATGCTATTTGCTAAAACTACCTGCTCTTCAAGTACTGCACGATAGGCAGGATCCTCGTCTCCACTTAACAACAAAGTCACTTCCGCAAAACCATACGTCAGTGCGCCCAGCCATAAGTCCAAACCAGTAGAGGCAATATGCTCAATGCCATAAGGAGTCACAAATGCAGGGAGGCCTTCGTATTGCTTTGACATAACATGCGCTGATCTGCCCAAGCCATCAATCATTTGCGTACCCGCTTTTAGGGTATGCAAAAGCAAGCTGGGGGCCATCGCTTGATTAATCTTTTTAGCTTCGGCGGTAAAGACGCTCGCTACCGTTTTGAGTTCTTTGCCCTGATGAGCAACGCTTGGGTAGTTGTAACGCATTGCCCCGGAAGGGCATGCAGTTGCACAAGCTCCGCAACCCATACAAAGATTTGGATTGACCTCTACAGAACCTTGGCCATTTTTAAAGATTGAACCAATAGCGCCTGTTGAACAAACATCAATACAAGCGCTGCAACCTACTTTGCCATTACGGCCATGAGCACAAATTTTTTCGTTATAGGCAAAATATTTAGGCTTTTCAAACTCCCCCACCATCTCGGAGAGTTGATTAACTGCCAGCGCCTGCTCAAGGGGATCAACACCGGGAGCGAAGTAACCCTGGGGCGTTTGACTCATACGCATTTTGGGGTCTACACGTAGGTCCAAAATTAAATCGAATTCTGAATTACGTTCACGCTCTTTGCGATCAAAAGAAATGGCGCCAATGCTGGCACATGCAGTAACGCAGTCACGATGGGATTTACATTTACTCAAATCAATCTGGAAGGAAAGATTAATGGCACTTTCAGGACATGCTTCAACACAGGCCCCACAGCGAGTACACATCTCTGGGTCAATCGGATTTTGCAAATCCCAATTTACTGAAAAGTTGCCTAGATAACCATCCAACTTGGTTACTGCGCCAGTAAAGATTGGGTAGCTACGGGTCAGCGGCAAGTCACCGGGCTGCGTACATAAGACAGAAACATCTAATGATGGGCTTAATTTTTCAGCCCAAGGAATGGCTTGTGACCCAGCGCCGATAATTAATAATCGTCCCTGGCTTTCATAATTCACAACAGGAACAGGTTCAGCCTCAGGCATGTCAGCTAAAGCTAACAACGCAGCAATTTTAGGTCCGGATGTTTTAGCCTCTTGAGTCCAACCAGCTACTTCACGTATATTGACAAAACGCAGTGGCGCAACTAATGGCTTTTCAGCTTGGTCAGCGAGCTCACTAAAAAGTGCACCCTCTTGTGTACACGCTATCACCAGAGAATCAGAACCATCTAGCGCTTTTAAAAAAGAGCCGACCTCCTGCCTGCACAAGGATTGATGAATCGGAACCCCGATAGCTTTTGCATCCAAAGGCATGGTGCCATTACAGTTGCAGACTAATTTTTGACTCATGCGCTATCTTCTTAGGTTTTTTTCTGTTCAGACTCTATTGATGCCTTATTGGGCACTTCTTCCAACTGATCTGTAGGTTTTTGTTGTGTGGATGTTAAATCAGTTTGCTGTCCGACTGCCAATGTGTCGGCCTCAAGACGCAGGTCAGGCCCTGGGTTTATGCTTTGCTGGGATTCTGGAGCAAGCTCTTCGCTCGATTTGCGGAAAAGGTTGAGCATATCGCTCTGCACCATTCTCTCCAGCATTCCAGGTGGCAGTGGATCCGGCTTACTGTAGTCATCAATATAAATATCTAATCCATCCATGATGTTGAAATGGGGATCGGTAAACATTTTCTTTAGAGCAGCCTGCTGAACAGCGGGATCTACATCCGGCTTCATAAAAGCAGAAAAGTCTGGATCGAAACGATCGATCTTGACTACATCCTCTAGGGTAGCTGGCGGAGGTGCAGCCTCTTGAGCGCCCTCAACGAGTGGAGCCTGATCAACCTCTTTAGGAACCTCTACTTTTTTTTCTGGCGAGACAACTTTTTTACCAGCTTTACGCTTAGACCAACGCCCCAGAAATCCATCAGCCATTATTCCTCCATAGGGCGTTGCGCGCCCTTGAATGAAGCTGGCTTATGGCGTTTTTTGGGTTCCGGCCGATAGTTGTCATTGACATACTCTTGCAACCACGATGCATGCTGCTCACTCAGCGGTATCGTATCAACCGACTCACCACCATCGAGCAAGCGAGCGGCTTCGTTATAACTGACACAAATGCGATGCGGTACTGCAAAGGAATCTTCAGATTTTGCCAAGGAAAGCGATTGCTCATCGATATAACGCTCAATATCTTCTTCCAAGCGCCACATGACAAACCATGCGGGCGTTGTAGCAGAAACATTGAGGTAGTAGCCCTCAGCCTCATCCGGAAAGAGATCAAGCTCATAGCCTGTGAATAGCCAGGATTCACCATCAGCATCGCGCCCGAGAAACTGACCCGCAATGGATTTACTTTGTTGACTATTAAATTGCCCAAAATCAGGCAATACTTCCTGAGGCACCCAGCGGAACGAGACCCATCGGTTATCAATATTCTGTTTACGCATTAGCACTGCAAAGCGCATAAATGTTCAGAGCCTCAGGTGTTTTGAACCACAATGTTCGGAAATTTACTGCTCATGTCTTTAGATAGAGTAGCAACACGAATGGCTACCTGTCTAGCAATACCTTTATAGATAGCACCAATAGCGCCATCTGGATCAGCCACTACTGTTGGGCGCCCAGCATCAGCCTGCTCACGAATTGAAAGATTCAAGGGCAAGGAGCCCAAGAAATCTACAGCGTACTCTTTACACATTTTTTCACCGCCGCCAGTACCGAATACGTGCTCTTCGTGTCCACATTGAGTGCAAACGTAAGTGCTCATATTTTCAATAATGCCAATGATGGGTACACCGACCTTCTCAAACATCTTGAGGCCCTTGCGAGCATCTAGCAAAGCAATATCTTGAGGTGTGGTAACAATGACTGTTCCTGTAACAGGAACCTTTTGCGCCAAGGTCAATTGAATATCACCCGTACCAGGCGGCATATCTACGATCAGGTAGTCAAGATCACGCCAACGGGTTTGGCGAAGCAACTGCTCAAGGGCTGAAGTCACCATCGGTCCACGCCACACCATGGGTGCGTCGTCATCAATCAGGAAACCGATCGAACTTGCCTGCAAACCATAGGCCTCCATTGGCTCAATCGTATTTTCTTCAATAGAGTCCGGTCTACCGGTAATACCCAACATCATTGGCTGACTTGGGCCATAAATATCCGCATCCAAAATACCGACCTGCGCACCCTCCGCAGCAAGAGCTAGGGCGAGATTTACGGCTGTTGTGGACTTCCCTACTCCACCCTTACCGCTAGCCACTGCAATAATATTTTTTACGCCGGGCAATAACTTCACTCCACGCTGCACTGCATGCGCAACGATTTGACTAGAGATATTGACACTCACATTTTTGACGCCTGATAATTCACGCACGGCATTGATTACCGATTTACGAATCGAATCGAACTGGCTTTTAGCGGGATATCCCAGCACAATATCTAAAGAAATATCGCCGCCGTCTACGCGGAGATTTTTAATATTCTTTGCCGTAACAAAATCGATCTTCGTATTGGGATCAACTAAGTTTTTTAGCGCTGCTTGTACCAACTCTGGTGTAACCGACACTACATTCTCCTAATATGGATAACCTTAGAATGGACTTCTAGGTTTTTAGTATTTTTCTTAATTAGCGCTAGCTTACTCGTAGCTGCCAATATTTGCTGAAAGCGACCTTGATCACCTTCCGTCTACCGCATTAGAAAATCAGCAAACTCAGGTAATAGACTGCCATTGACATCAAAGCCGTGGCTGGGATGGTGAAGATCCAAGCCCAAACGATGTTTCCGGCGACACCCCAGCGCACCGCGCTGGCTCTCTGAGTTGAACCAACGCCGACAATAGCCCCAGTAATTGTATGGGTAGTCGAAACAGGAACACCCAAGGCTGTTGCCGCAAACAAAGTAATGGCGCCACCAGTTTCAGCACAGAAGCCTCCTACTGGTTTGAGTTTTGTCAGCTTTTGACCCATGGTTTTAACAATCCTCCAACCACCAAACATTGTGCCCATCGCAATAGCGATATAGCAGCAAACAATTGTCCATATTGGCGGCATACTTGCGCTGGCATCTGTATAGCCAGTAATGATGAGTAGCAGCCAAATAATGCCAATCGTTTTTTGTGAATCATTACCGCCGTGTCCAAGGCTATATGCGCCAGCAGAAACCAATTGCAGACGGCGGAACCAGCGATCGGTTTTAGAGAGCGTGACATTTCGGCAAACCCATGACACCAGCAACATCATCAAGGAGCCCAAAAGAAATCCAACCAATGGGGAGATGAAGATAAAAGCAACGGTTTTGATAATACCTGCCCAAACTAAGCCGGCAAGTCCCGCCTTAGGCAACGCCGCTCCTAGCAAGCCACCAATCAAAGCATGAGAAGAGCTTGATGGAATGCCATAGAACCAAGTCACCAAGTTCCAGATGATGGCGCCAACCAATGCGCCAAAGATCACGTGGAGATCCACCGCGGCAGGAAGCACAATTCCCTTGCCCACAGTAGCAGCGACACTTAAATGGAAAATGAATATTGCAAGAAAGTTAAAGAAGGCAGCGAACACCACTGCCTGTTGCGGCTTTAAAACGCCAGTAGAAACCACCGTCGCAATAGAGTTAGCAGCATCATGAAAGCCGTTCATGAAATCAAATGCAAGAGCTAGCACTACTAATAGCGCTACAACCCAAAAGGCTACTTCTGTCGCTGGCAACTTAATTCGCCTTAAGAGTTTTCAAGAACAATGCCTTCAACCAAGTTGGCAACGTCTTCACATTTATCGGTAACTTCCTCGAGCAACTCATAAATACGCTGGCACTTAATCAGCTCACGCACCTCGATGTCTTCACGGAACAACCTAGTAATAGCAGTAGATAGTAGGCGATCAGCCCCAGACTCCAGGTGATCAATTTCATCACAAGTCTTTAACGCTGCTTTAGCTACTTCTGGATCAGAAATGTCTTTTAATGTAGCAACAGCATTCTTCATGCTGATGCAGCACTGATTGCAAAGCTCCGCCATTTGCAACATCTCTGGCGTCATTTGCTTCACGTCATACAAGTGCATTGCTTCAGTGCCGTTTTGCAATAAATCAGCTACGTCATCCATCGTATTGATGAGTGAAAAAATTTGGTCGCGGTCTATAGGTGTGATGAAGGTCTTATGCAAACGACGATGCACCTCTTTCACAACATCATCACAAGCATGCTCAGCTTTATCTACCTCTTGGGTGTACTTAGCGCGCAAGGTTTCATCACTGTAATACTCAACGAACTTCAAAAAAGATTCGGAGGCGGAAACGATATTGCTAGCGTGCTCATTAAATAGCTCGAAGAAATTACCATCGTGAGGCATTAACTTACTGAAGAACATAAATCACGATCCTTTAGGAACAAAAACTACGGGTTTTGTTATGTTTGCCGACATTCTAAACAATTACTATTGAATCACTGGAAAGCCGGCATCTGTGATGAGCTGACTCGCCTGCGCAGCAGATAGAGTAGTTTCAAGAGTGACGGTCTGACCTGCCAAATCCGCCTGAACTTTAGCCTGAGGGTCCTGAGCCTGCACTGCCCGAGTGACGGCATTAATGCAGCCCCCACAGGTCATTCCGGAAACTTTTAAACTCAACATATAGGGCCTTTTGCTGTGAAAATAGCTTGTATAGAGTAGATTATCTTCTATATGGATCCCCAAAAAGACACTAATTCAGAGCTATTTACTCTAGATATCGGCGGGATGACCTGCGCCTCTTGTGTTGGCAGGGTTGAAAAGGCTCTAGACAAGATTCCCGGCGTGGAAGCGGCCAGCGTGAATTTGGCAACTGAACAAGCCAAAATTCGCGTAAACGCTGATTCCGGGGTCAAAATCGATGACATCATCGCTTTAGTACAAAAAACAGGTTATTCAGCCAAAATCAGTGCGCCCCACGGCATTCCTGAGTTAGCCCCCTCTAAATTGTTCTGGGGGACTGATGGTCTGGGTCGCGTCATTCTAGGCTTTAGCCTTTCAGCTCCACTCTTTCTACCCATGTTCCTCATGCCTTTTGGCATTCATTGGTCACTGTCACCGACATGGCAACTATTACTTGCAACTCCAGTGCAATTCTTTTTAGGATGGCGCTTTTATAAAGCAGGCTTCAAATCTCTGATGTCGGGTGTTGGCAATATGGATTTATTAGTCGCGCTCGGCACAAGTGCAGCCTACGGATTAAGTGTGTATCAAATGATTGCATCACCCCATGCAAGTCATGGACTCTATTTTGAAGGATCGGCTGTCATTATATGCATGGTCATGCTTGGTAAATGGCTGGAAGCAAGAGCCAAGCAACAAACTAGTGAAGCAATACGCGCCTTGCAAAAGCTATGGCCTGAGCATGCCAAAGTCATCGAGCGAAATATTGTTATCAGCGAGAACTCTGCATTAGACCAATTTCGAGATCTTCCTCTAGATCAGGTATTCCCTAAAGATCGCGTCTTAGTGTTGCCAGGTGAACGTATACCGGTGGATGGAATCATCTTACTTGGCAACAGCCATGTTGATGAATCCCTCCTCACTGGAGAAAGCGACCCCGTCAAAAAACATCTTGGTGAAAAGGTCATTGGCGGCTCACTCAATGGGGAAGGCCTGTTAGTGATCGAGGCCCAGGCGGTAGGCGTTGAGAGCGTTCTCTCAAAAATTATTTCTTTAGTAGAGGATGCGCAAACCCAAAAAGCACCTATACAAAAATTAGTCGATCAAGTAAGTGCAATTTTTGTTCCTAGCGTGATTGGGATTGCAATCATTACTGGATTAGCGAACTGGTTTTATTTGGACTCTGCATCTGTCGCCATATTGCGCGCAGTCTCAGTTCTCGTTATTGCATGTCCATGTGCCCTGGGTCTTGCAACACCTGCAGCCATCATGGCAGGGACTGGCGTGGCAGCACGTTTTGGAATCCTCATCAAAGATCCACAGGTATTAGAGTTAGCGCATCGCTTAAACATAGTGGCCTTCGATAAAACAGGCACCCTCACTATTGGCAAACCAAGACTGCTAGAGATTATTCCTTTTGGTGATTCATATGCGGTTGATGACATTCTCGCGAGTGCAGCAGGTTTACAGCTTGGTAGTGAGCACCCTCTTGCAAAAGCACTGTTAGATGCCGCTAAACAAAGGGGCTTAAATCCCATCACGCCAACAGACAGCAAAGCCCTGCCCGGCATTGGTATCAGCGGCAGGCCAAGCGCTGGCGTTTTTCTGGGCCTTAGTCTGAACCTACAAAGCATTGCATCGTTAGAAGGCAATCCACACTACTCCGCAATACTTGCAAAGGCACAAGCCTGTTTTGACGCCGGTCAAACCATCTCCGTATTAATGAATCAAGAAAATCCTTCCTCACCCATTGCGATCATTGCCTTTGGAGATGAACTCAAAGATAACGCTCAAGAGGCGGTTACTTCACTACATAAGTTGCATATTCGCGCAGTAATGCTTTCTGGTGACAATCTAGCTGCAGCCAATCGTGTTGCCAAAACGATTGGCATTCAAGAAGTGTTTGCAAAAATTATGCCAAGCAATAAAGCAGAAATTATTCGCCAACTCCAATCGAAAGATGGTGAACGTCAATTTGTTGCAATGGTAGGAGATGGCGTGAATGATGCCCCTGCTTTGGCAACTGCAGATGTGGGTATGGCAATGTCTACGGGCACTGATGTGGCCATGCAAGCTGCCGGGATTACCTTAATGCGAGGTGATCCCACTCTGGTTGCGAATGCTATCGATATCTCCAGGCGGACCTGGAAAAAGATTCAGCAAAATTTATTCTGGGCTTTTATCTTTAATGCTACCGGGATTCCATTGGCAGCGCTCGGTTATCTGTCACCCATGCTAGCTGGCAGTGCCATGGCCTTATCGAGCTTCTGTGTTCTTAGCAACGCCTTACTACTCAAGCGCTGGCGTCCTGCGCATTAACAAATAAGAAGCATTGCTTACTTGCATATTGTCACTTATTTGGAAGTAATTTATTTTTGATTCTTGCGAATAAGTTCAATATCACCATAATACGCACGCGCTTCTGATTTGGTATTGTCTGTATCGGTGAGTAAGGCGATACCAATGACCTGACCAGGGCTCTCACCGTAGGCACGCTTATAGTCGGCCGCTAAATCACGCTGATGCTTATGCCACTGATCCAAACCATCCCAACCAGAATCCACCACAATCATTTTGATGCGAGAGGTATGCGCATTTGGAATGATGGCATCCACAGGGGACTTTCCGGACCAGATGTACATCAGTGTGGCATACGGCATTTCTTGGCCACTAATCAGATTGGCCATTTCAAAAGTCATTTTTTCTTTTAAGGGTAACTTTGACTTATTGCCATCGAATGCAACCAAGATACGTAGCGGAGCATCATCTGCGTAAGCATCCGCATTATCAGCATTCGCAATTGGGTTGATGGCTTTCCATTCCCACTGCAGCCATAAATTATTTGCCTTACGGGGGCGTAACTTCACAGCCAATCCGGAGGCAGATGTTTTGGAATTTGCGCTCAAGACTGTTCTGCCTTGATAGTTTTCCAGGCGATATATCGTATTCTTTTTAAAGGGTGCTATGCGGTAAAAGTTCCAACCATTGGGCATGCCAGCACGCGCAGTTTCAGCAGAGAATTTGGGTAGCTCTTCTTGCGCCGGCAATTGATCCACATTAAATGCCTGTCCTGCCTCGTTTTGCACAGATTCTCCGCCCAGCCCAGCACAGCCAGTCAAAAATACGACTGCGCCAAGGATTAAAAGTGGGAGAGCTTGCTTAAGCATGCCTTAATTGTCCCAAAGAATGGTCTTTGTGAGTCTAAAATCATCGAATGCGCCAACAATCACCTTCCAGCTGGGCTGCAATCTGCGTCCTTATTGCCGCGGTAGTGCACCTGGCTCTGGGCTTTTCAATAGAGTTTTCAGTTGATGAGGCCCACTATGCGCTATATGCCCAACATTTAGCCTGGAGTTATTTTGATCACCCACCGTTGGTGGGTTGGATTCAGTGGCCCTTGGTGGCACTCACCTCTTCAGAAGGCATTATTCGTCTGATTCCAGAGTTGTTGTGGATTCTCTCTTGTTACTTAGTTTATGAAGTTACGGTTGAAGTACACCACTTTATTCGTGGGCGCAACGCTGGCTATCTCACCAGTGCACTGCCATCAGCAAACTTATGCGGACTAATGGCGGTCTTAACAGTTATCGCTGCACCCATGTTGCACATTCTGGCAATCGGTTTACTACCGGACACTTTACTTGCGCCATTAAGTCTTGGTCTGATGTGGATGGCTTTACGTTGGTTAAGTAAAGACCAATTTACCATTGGCGATTGGATTATTACTGGCGTTTTGTTAGGCCTAGCTGGCTTAAGTAAATACACGGCCGCCTTTACTGCGCTTGCGTTGCTATTGGTATTTTTGAGTACGCCAAGAAAACCATGGATCACCAAAGTAGGTTTTTGGATTGCCACACTAAGCGCTCTACTCCTGATCACCCCCGTCCTGTATTGGAATTGGGCTAACGATTGGATTTCATTCAAATATCAACTTGCCCATGGTGGCGGTGGAGAATGGCTCTGGCGCAGGCTAGGCGCTTATATCGGCATTCAAATACTAGTCTTTGGTCCTCTTTTCATCTTGGGATCTGTTGTGTTTTTAAAAGACTGCATGCACGCTACAAAACTGTCATTGCTTGCGCTCTTCGGATTCTTTCTGATTCCATTTGCAATCTTTGTCAGCCTCTCTGGTGGAGGTGGACTTCCTCACTGGACTTCACCTGCTTGGTTCTGTCTCGCACCATTTGCCGGAATTGGCTTAGCAAAAGCTTGGGCTACACAACATCGTTACTGGATTCGCATTTTATTTTTTATTCAAATTGCTTTATGTTGTATCGGCTTTGGATATGTATTGTCAGGTGGCATCAGTTCGGCCTCAATCAAATCCAATCCGATTGCTGATTTGTATGGCTGGAAGGTAGCGGGTCAAAAAGCAGCAGACCTTGCTAAGGCCACTAAAGCCAATGGCATTGCTGTTCAAAACTGGACATTAGGAAGCCGAGCTGCTTGGTACGCTTCACCTACACCAGTTTATGTTTTAGACCAGAGGCAGGATCAGTTTGATCTCTGGTTTGGGGATTTACCAAAAGGGGCGAATGTACTCCTGATTAACTGGTCTGACATGCCATACCCTTTACCGGTGGGCAAGAAATCAGCCTTTCAAGCCTGCGAGCCCTTGGATAGCCTAGAAATCGTCCGATTTGGCCGAGTTCTGTCTAAATTTGACTTTAGCCTCTGCAGTCATTGGCAAGGCCCTGGCCAAGCGGAGTAATTCCCCCAAATTCAAGACCTTAGGCGCCCGAGGCATTATCCTTACGCTTATGAGTTCACCAGCCCAACCCACCCCAAAGACCCAATCGGGGTGGAAATCCATTCTCAAGAAGGCTTGGCCTACTATTCGCGTTCTACTCTCCATTGCCTTGCTTTGGAAAGCAACGAGTGGAATTGATTGGCGCTCACTATTTGATACCCATATTCAGATGCAGCCGCTATGGTTCTTAGCGGCTCTAGCAAGCATGGTATTTGCATTTATTTGTGGCGGATATCGCTGGGGCTTGTTTATGCAAAGAGTGGGATTTCCAAGCCGTATTCGCTCTTACATTGGCCTCTACTTTGCCGGCGGTCTCATAAACCAAGGCCTGCCTAGTACCTTGGGTGGCGATAGTTATCGCGCCATTACTGCAACGCATTTGACCAGCACCGGCAATCTCTCGGAAACCAAAGAGCTGGATGATGAACTTCATCACTCAGTAGACCTTGAGCACGCCACACCTAAATTGCGTTTAAGTTTTTCGATGGTGTTGGTAGATCGCCTTCTTGGTTTAGCGGGCAACAATTTACTAGGCGGGATTGGCTTGATATTGGGTGGCGCCACCCTCGCAGCCTGGGGTCAAGATTTGGGCTACGCAGTCATGGCGGTAATGCTGCTTGCTGGCGTAGCAATCGCCCTTATCCTTGCCTGGGGGCCGAGCAAGCAACTCCTGCAAAAACTCTTAGAACGTTTCAATATGAACAAAGCCATGCCTGGTATCCAGCTAGCGTTTGCGTGGCCTAACAATATTGCTCAAGCATGCCTGGCGATTGGCATTCATTTCCTCACTATTTTGACGCTACTCTTTTGTCTTAAGGCTTACGGTGTAGATGCACCTATTGAAGGCTTAATGATTGGCTTACCTGCGCTCAGCCTGTTGCTCATGTTGCCAATTAGCATTTCGGGATGGGGCTTGCGTGAAGCCACCCTTTCATCGGTCCTGGCCTTATGGGGTGTTAACCCCTCGCTAACAGTATTAGCCTCCATTAGCTACGGAGCAATTACTGTTTTATCGGTGTTGCCAGGCGCCTATTTTTTATTAAAACGAAAATAATTTTTTAGAGCCAAAATATGACTATTAGTGTCAACACTATGCGCGCGATTGATCATTGGGTCGGTGTGCCTCTTTGTGCAATCGTTAGCCCATTTATCGCTTTGAT
Organism: Polynucleobacter sp. Fuers-14; assembly: GCF_018882045.1. NCBI lineage: Bacteria > Pseudomonadati > Pseudomonadota > Betaproteobacteria > Burkholderiales > Burkholderiaceae > Polynucleobacter > Polynucleobacter sp. Fuers-14. The sequence continues at coordinate 156,309 of NZ_JACVPG010000005.1, forward strand.
TGATCGCATAAAAAATATATTCAATCACGGCCCAGAGACTCCAAAAAAATTACTCTTTATTGAACTCTCGGAAATGGGAAGCGCCATTCTGGTAGATCCTGCAATGCGCAATGCAAAAGCTCGTGGAGCAGAATTGTTTTTCTTGATCTTCAAAAGCAATCGCGCCAGCCTGACTTTGCTCAACACAGTTAAACCAGAAAATATCTTCACAATTGACTCATCTAGCTTGGGCGGATTAATCAAGGATACGCTGCGCTTTTTGGTTCTTGCTCGCAAACACCGCATTGATACTGTCATTGACCTAGAGTTGTTCTCTCGATTTACCGCCCTACTGACTGGCATGTGCGGTGCTCGTCGTCGCGTCGGTTATCACATTTTTCATGGTGAAGGATTGTGGCGCGGCTTTATGCTCACTCGCAAGGTGCATTACAACCCGCATATTCACATTACTAAGAATTTTCTATCTTTAATTCATGCGGCGTTTGCCCAAAAAATTGAAGTTCCATTCAGCAAGATTGAGATTCCGGACTCTGAAGTACGCCTAGAGCAAGCCATCATCAATCCAAGCGCACTAGAAAAGGTGCGTGAGCGTATCGAAAAAATGGCTAAAGAGGCGCGCATCAATTACACCCCGGGGAAAGATCGCCTCATCCTGATCAATCCAAATGCAAGTGATCTACTTCCACAACGCCGCTGGGCACAACAGCGTTTTTCTGAGTTGATTCAAGCAATCCATCAGCAATATCCCAACGATCTCATCTTGATTACCGGCTCACCTGCTGAGTTTGTCTACGTAGAAAAAGTTCGCGCTGTTGCCAATGTTAAAAATGCATTAAATTTTGCTGGACAGGTCGGCTTTGCTGAGCTGCCACCGTTGTACACGCTATCAGATGTCATGGTTACCAACGACTCTGGTCCTGGTCACTTTTCAGCCGTGACGCCATTGAGAACAGTCGTTCTCTTTGGACCGGAGACTCCAGCCCTTTATGGTTCTGTTGGCAATTCCATTGCGATCACTGCCAATCTAGCTTGCTCGCCCTGCGTAAGTGCTGCCAATCACCGTAAAACCCCTTGTCAAGACAACGTGTGCATGCAGGCCATCACTGTTCCGCAAGTGCTGGATAAAGTGATCGCACAATTGCAAGACGCTGATAAGGCAAAGGCTCGCTAAGCTGGATGAGCAAAATGGCAATTCCTACCTTTGCTTGGTTCATTCCATTAGCTCCTATTGCGCTCGCTTGCGCAATCTACTTTGGTGAGTTTCAAAGCAGTACTTTTTTATTCGTTAACCGCTTTACACAATTACTGCCAGATACCCTTTGGGCTTGGCTTACTTTTTTAGGTAATGGCTGGGGAGTATTTGCACTTACCTTTCCATTGCTGTTGCTTGCACCAAGGATGCTGACTGCTGGAATTTTTGCTGGCGGGATAGCCGCATTAGCAAGCACAGTCTTAAAAGGCCTCTTCGACCTGCCAAGACCTGCAGGCGTCCTAACCGATGGCAGCTTTTATCGAATTGGTGAAGCATTACTCTATAAAGCTTTCCCATCTGGTCATACGCTCACTGCATTTGCTATTGCAAGCGCCTTGTATTTTTCCGTAGACAAAGATAAACGCGCTCCATTGATGCTGCTATTTTTACTTGCAGTATTAGTGGGCCTATCACGCAGCGCTGTAGGCGCTCATTGGCTAACTGATGTTTTAGGTGGTGCAGGTGTTGGTATTTGGTGTGGAATGCTCGGGGCACTTGCGGCTAATCAATTTTCTGAAAACCAACTGGGGCCAAGAAAAATCTGGTCGCATCTGATTGCACTTGGCGGTGTTATCGCAATGTACGCCCACCTTACTCAAATCATGGATCTGGACTTAAATCTGCCATTGCAGCATCTCTCCATTGCCATAGTGGCCTTCACCCTAGTCTTTTATGTCAAGGCGCAATTTACTCAAGCGCCTCGCAAGGCAGAATAATTCAAGATGTTTAGCTATCGACATGCATTTCATGCGGGAAGTCACGCAGACATCCTGAAGCACCTTACCTTAATTCACTTGGTTCAATACCTTCAAGAGAAGCCTGTTGCCATTACCTTTGTTGATACCCATGCAGGTGCTGGCATCTATAGTTTGCAAGATGGCTTTTCTACTGTGAGTAAAGAAGCTGATGGCGGAATCTTTCGCCTCAAGCAATATGCAGAAACTTGCCATCACGCAAACAATCCAATCCCCGAGAGCATCCAAGAGTACTTGAAGTGCATTGATGCTGAGAACATTGAGGGACATCTAAATACCTATCCTGGCTCCCCCTTTATTCTGGCACGCCTGCTGCGTCCACAAGATCGACTCAAGCTCTTTGAGCTCCACCCCAAAGAGATCGATATTCTGCGCCACAATATTGGCGAACTAAAACAGTCTAAACAGATTGATATTTATGCTGAGGATAGCTTTGCCAGACTCAAGGGACTACTGCCCCCTCCTAGTCGACGCGGCCTCGTATTAATTGACCCTTCTTACGAAGACAAGCAAGACTATCGTTATCTTGAGCTCGCCATGGAAGAGGCGCTGCAACGCTTTGCAACCGGCTGCTATGCGATTTGGTACCCAGCACTCTCTAGAAGAGAGTCGGCAGCCCTACCTGACCGTCTGAAAAAAATTGCTACCGCACATAAACGCTCATGGTTACATACAGAATTACGAGTTGAAAATGCGCCAGGTGAGCGCCGTTTGCAAGCTAGCGGGATGTTCATCATCAACCCACCATGGACTCTAGAAAAACATCTGGCCCAGGCACTACCGACCTTAACGAAGGCTTTAGGCATCAATGGCGGCGGCCAATTTTTATTGAAGAGCTTCGAAGCTAAGAACTAGTCACGTAAGGTGATCATGACTTCATTGCGACGCATGAAGGGCAAAGTCCAAGGCGGGTTATAACGTGCGAAATTAGGAGTGCCGGCACTTTGCAAATTACGAGACTTCATCCACTGCTCCAGCTCTAGCGTTTTCTCGGCCACTTTCTGGCTATTATAAAAACCACTAAAACTAATGACTGCCCTTTTTACTGCGGGAATTTGGCGCAATTGCACTTGCGGACTCATGGGCTTGGGTATCGATTCCATCGTATATTCAGCAGGCATCACGAACGACACTGTCCATTTGCCGGCTTTAGACTCAATTCCTACCGGTGCAGTCATTGCAATCTTTGCGCTCTTCACCGATTGATCTTCGACTGTCACTGGCGCAGTCATTGCAATTTTTTCGCTCACTTGATTCTGGCCAAAAATATAAGCAGCAATCAAGCGAAATCCTTGGCTCGAGGCCTCATCTAAATCACCCTCAACTTGTACCTCAGCAACAATCATGGGTGCATAAGAGCGGATTTCAAAGGGTGGTTCTTTTTCGAGAACAGCATATTTTGGCTCTTCGGTTGCCATGACTGCTCCAGTAAAGGTGAGTGCAATGAAAACTAAAAGACTTTTAAAAAAAGAGTTTCCCACACTGGTCTCAGTAAACATTACCACTGTGCTTTAAGTTCAAATCCATTTGAATTGAAATGTAAATCGGCTTGCGCACCAACAGGCAAAGTTAATTTATTGGCCTGATGTCCGAATGGCAGCCCGGTCAAAATTGGAATCGCTTCCGGCAAACGTTTGCGTATCGCCTCAATAGCGCGCTCGAGCGAATACCCCTTATCGTTGTCGTAAAGACGATAGGCAGAAAATCCACCCAACAATATGGCTAATTGATTTGCAAGAATGCCTGCATCTAAAAGTTGCATCAACATTCTTTCAATTCGATAAGGATGCTCATTCACATCTTCCAAAAATAAGATCCCGCCTTGCGTTTGCTGAGCGCTTGGAAGATATGGTGTGCCAACTAAACCAGCCAGAACCGTTAAATTACCGCCCCACAATAAACCTGTGATTGAGTGCGCATCTTTTTTACCCAAGAAAGATTGTGGGGTCGACACTTGGCAATCCAGCCTTCGGTCTTGAACTGCGGCCTGGAAATGCTTCCACATAAACTCATCCGGCACTACCGGTGAACCATCATCACCCAACCTTCCAAAGTCATAGTTCAGCATCGGACCAGCCAAAGAAATGGCGCCAGTTTTTGCTAGTAATCCTAACTGAAAGACAGTGAAATCACTATGACCACATACTTGCAAGCCGTTTTGAATAGCCTTTGCAATTGCTTGCCACTCAATACCGGGTAGCAAGCGATGTAGACCATAGCCTCCACGCATAGACATCACTACAGTCTGAGGCTCTAATTTGGATATGGCATTTAACTCAGCAAGCCGTTCATCATCGTTGCCAGCGAAGCGCTCATGGACGCGATGTATGCAATCTGCATTAAGGATAGCGATATCTTGAAGTCCAAACCAGTCAATACCAGCCAATGGACTTTTACTATCTAAGCTTGCTCCAGAAGGAGCAATGAGGTGAATGGATTTCAACGTCGCCCCTTAAAAAAATCACGCAGCAATTGACCGCACTCTTCACTCATGATGCCACCTTCAACACTGGTCTGGTGATTAATCTGTTTTGAAGAAAATATATCTAGCACGCTACCAGCAGCGCCTGTTTTGGGGTCTTGCGCCCCATAAACCACTCGATCAATCCTAGCATGGAGCATGGCGCCGGAGCACATCGCACACGGCTCAAGAGTGACATATAAGGTGCTGCCTGGGATACGGTAATTCTCTTCGGTTAGCGCTGCTTCTCGCAAGGCCAGCATTTCAGCATGAGCACTAGGATCATGGTTTGCAATCGGCTTGTTAAATGCCCTCGATATGACTTGGCCACCCCGAACTAGCACTGCGCCTACAGGAACCTCACCTGATTGCGCTGCCAACTGAGCTTGCTCAATTGCCATACGCATATATTGCTGGTCAAGCTCTGTTTGCGTCATTTAGACAGGATGCACATCAGCCCAGCAATTGGGCGTCTCATAAAGACGAATGGAAGAGAGCTCTAAGCGACCACTAAAAGCTTTGCTGAAAACGGGCTTCAAGATTGCAAAGGCCGTGTTAGCTAAGTTCTCAACAGTTGGCACATGCTCCATGATGACCGTCTTGTGATCAGGTAAGGTTGACAAGAATGCAACCAGCCCTTCATCCTCTTTGGCCACTAAAAATGCATGATCCCAAAGATCTACTACGTATTGGTTTGTTAGGCGTTTGATATCGCCAAAGTCGAGCACCATGCCATCATCTGCTTTACCAGGATGATCAGCTACCTTGCCAGTCAGAGTGACTTCTATTGCATAGCGATGTCCGTGCAGATGCCGACATTGACCATCATGATTGGGAATACGATGCCCGGAGTCAAACTCAAGGCGGCGGGTAATGGAGATGGCAGGCTGTTTATTTGTCATTCGGTGCTTAATTAATCCTATTTGAGCTTAGTCAACTATCGAATCCCAATCAGTTTATGAGATTGCAGGCTCAATCTCCATAAGGGACGCTTTTGACATAAGCTTACCGCTAACTCAGTATTACTTTTAAGGTTTTTCCCATCCATGGGTTGCAAGAAACGATTGCGATAATCCATTCCCTCAAAGCGGGCCATGATTTTTTCTAATGCTTGATGGTCATTTTGTGGGATGACTAGCTTTAACTCATCCGCTTGAAGAACAATCAGATCAGCGCCAGCTTTAGGGCTTACACAAACCCAATCAACTCCTTTGGGAACTTTAATGGTGCCGTTCGTTTCAATCGCCACTTCAAAACCTTTTTGATGAAGTGCTGCAATTAACTCCTCATCCAATTGCAGGAGCGGCTCCCCACCAGTGAAAACTACATAACGCTGCTGCGGACCAGCCGAAGTGCTACGCCATGAATTCTCAATTGCATCAGCAAGTGATGCAGCGGTTTCAAACTTACCACCGCCAGCACCATCGCTACCTACAAAATCGGTGTCGCAAAACTGGCAAATCGCTGAGGCGCGATCTTCTTCACGCCCACTCCAAAGATTGCATCCAGCAAAACGACAAAATACGGCAGCCCTACCAGTGTGGGTGCCTTCGCCTTGAAGTGTGGGGAATAGTTCTTTAACGGTATACATAGCAGTGCGTCTATTTTAAGCGCTTTGCTTATTTCCAGGAGATTAACTCCCACTCTAGATAGTCTTCCCAGTAGGCATTAGCCCAATAGACGCCAGTAGTGATATAGCGTCCTGAACTACGCCGAATAACCCAGCGCCCGATTTCTGGCGTAAACCACAAGTCCTCTTGCCGCTCATTGCCAACCCTAAATAGGTCATTACTGACAAAATTCGGGATTTTATTATGAATCTGTCATACCAAAAATGGCCCCGCAGGGGTCTGAATGCGCTCCCATTGCGATACATTCATACCAAGCCCCCAGTAGTAAGTTCCATCGGGGTATGCTGGCACTTGGTATTGGATTGTAAAAAATTCATTCCAGCCAGTCTGTAATTCCAGTGGCCAAATAGGCATGGGCTAGCGATATAAAGCGTTTTGTATGAAATTTTTAGGGACAGTTGTCTTGGGTATGGAGATGCCCAAACCATCAAACCAAGACTGAGTTTTGATCTCAAATCCTACGCCGTGCATATAGTTATAAATGGCCTTTTTTAGCCCCTGACCAAGGACTCCATGATCAACCCCAGTGGAATCAATAAAGGCAACATCATTCTTGGCAAAGGTGGTTTCTGGCAAAGGAATGAGTTCAATTCCATACTCTTGCGGATTTTGACCCACCGGAGAATGTACGGTGCAAGTAAAACGATGAAAGAAGCCGCTTTGAATGCAGCCATGCTCAAAAAGCTGTCTCACATATTCCAATGCATCCACCGTCTCTTGGACGGTTTGTGTTGGAAAGCCATACATTAAATAAGCGTGAACCAAGATTCCGGCATCAGAGAAACCCTTTGTAACCTGAGCAACCTGTTCAACCGATACGCCTTTTTTCATGAGATTGAGTAGGCGATCAGAGGCCACTTCGAGACCTCCAGACATCGCAATACATCCACTTTTAGCTAACAGCTCCGCCAATTCAGGCGTGAAGGTTTTCTCAAAGCGAATATTGCCCCACCAAGAAATGAGCACCTTGCGGCGAATGAGCTCCTCAGCCAGCGCTTTTAATATCTTAGGTGGCGCAGCTTCATCCACAAAATGAAATCCTGTCTGCCCAGTTTCCTGAACAATTTGCTCAATACGATCTACCAATAAACTGGCTGACGCAGTTTCATAACGAGAGATGTAATCAAGAGATACATCGCAGAAGCTGCACTTTTTCCAATAACAGCCATGCGCAACAGTCAGCTTGTTCCAGCGGCCGTCACTCCATAGGCGATGCATCGGATTAAGCATATCCAAAAGAGATAAATAAGAATCCAGCGGTAACCCATCCCAAGTGGCAGTACCAACCTCTTCAAAAGGCACATCAAGCTCTTGCCAATTGAGGTATTGCACTTGATTACTAGAATTCCGCATAAAGGTTCGCACCAATCTTTCGGTGGAGCGTTTGCCGCCGATGTGCTCGAGTAAAGCAAGCAGCGGTCTCTCGCCAGAATCTAGCGTAATGAAATCCACATAATCAAAGATCCGAGCGTCGGATAACTCTCGAAGCTCAGTATTGACATAACCACCACCCAAAGCAATCTTGATTTTGGGATGTGATTTTTTAATCACCTGAGCTATACGCAAGGCTGCATACATGGCCCCCGGGAAGGGTACGGATAGGAGTACTACATTCGGCTGGTGACGCTCAATCGCTTTACTGGCTAACTCTTGTAAATGCAGGTCCATGAGCGTTGGTTTAGCCTGGAGCGCATCAGCCAAAGGCGTAAAGGTAGGCTGACTACTTGCCAAGGATTCTGCATAACGCACGAATTCAAAGCGGTCATCAACAGCATCACGCAATACATCGGATAAATCATTGAGATAAAGGGTGGCTAAATGACGCGCCCTGTCTTGAGACCCTAAAGCGCCAAAGGCCCAAGATAAAGGATCACCCGCCTCCTCTTCATCAAATGCATCAAGAGAAGTAAATCGTGGTCCCTCAGGTAGAAAATCACGGGTATTGATGCGATGACTTAAAGTGCTATCGCGCCCCTGTAAGAAGCTAATCGTTGGGGCAATGGTTGATTGATAGGCATCAAAGTAATCCAGAAAGAAATTAACGCTGGCACTGCGACTCTCTTCAGGCACCGTGAGCGCTTGAGCACGAATCTCAGACATACCCTCTGGAGTAAAGAAACTGAGCACTAAAGCTAAGGCGAGATCCTCTTGAACGGCGTCAACTCCACGAGACCTCAAGAATCCCGTGAGATACGCCGTAGAGGGATACGGCGTGTTCAGCTGGGTCATGGGTGGAATGAGGCTTAATACCTTCATCATTATTTACTATGCACCAAGAAGAGATAGCTCTTCGCTTGTAAAGCCAGCCTGCTTGCGGGCCTCCATATTGAATGGGGGCTTTAAAACAGGCGCACGATATTTGGCGGCTAACTCTCGATAAGCAGTGATTGGAGAAAGATTATCTTTCACGCACAAGAAATTAAACCAGCGATTGCCAATCAATACATGGCCGATTTCATCATTGAGAATAATTTCCAATATCTCCACTGCACGCACTTCTTTAATTTGCTTGAAGCGATCTCGAATCGCTGGCACCGCATCTAAGCCTCTTGCTTCCATTGTTCTGGGCACCAAAGCCATTCTTGCAATTACAGAATCCGTTGTTCTTTCAACCATCTCCCACAAACTATTGTGGGCAGGGAAATCTCCATAAGAAAACCCCAGCGCATGCAAATACTCATTTACTAAACTGAAATGATAGGCCTCTTCTTTGGCAACCTTCAACCAGTCCTCATAGTATTCCTTGGGCATATCTGGGAAACGCCAGATGGCATCTAGCGCAAGGTTCATTGCATTAAATTCAATATGGGCAAGCGAATGTAATAAGCCCGCCCTTCCCTCAGGCGTATCCATTCTTCTTTTGGGAACTAGCTTAGGAAGTACCAATTCTGGCTTTAGCGGACGCCCAGGTAGAGAAAGGCCTTGAGCATCTATCTTATGGGCAATATCCAGAGTAATTTGTTGTTTGTGATAGCTATCAAACAAACCGAGTAACTGACTTACTTTGTTTTGTGCATCAGTGCTTGCTAGGATTGCGAGTGAAGCTTCGCGTAACTCAAGCATGAATATTGGCAGGCTTAAATCGCCTACCCCTTATTCCCACTCGATCGTTGCAGGCGGTTTTCCACTGATGTCGTATACAACACGGTTAATGCCGCGCACTTCATTGATGATGCGGTTTGAAACCTTGCCTAACAACTCATGTGGCAAGTGGGCCCAATGCGCTGTCATAAAGTCTTGGGTTTGGACTGCCCTGAGGGCAACAACATATTCATATGTTCTGCCGTCGCCCATGACACCGACAGACTTCACTGGCAAAAAAACAGCGAACGCTTGACTAGTAAGGTCATACCAAGATTTTTGACTAGCTTCATCAATCGTATTGCGCAGCTCTTCAATGAAAATGGCATCAGCACGTTGCAACAAGCTAGCAAATTCTGCCTTGACTTCACCCAGTATGCGCACGCCAAGACCTGGGCCTGGGAATGGATGGCGATATACCATCTCACGGGGAAGACCTAAGGCCACTCCAAGTTCGCGGACCTCATCCTTGAAGAGCTCACGCAAGGGCTCGAGCAATTTGAGATGCATGTCTTCAGGCAAGCCGCCAACGTTATGGTGACTCTTAATGGTGTGAGCGCCCTTCTTGCCCTTGCCAGCAGACTCAATCACGTCTGGATAAATGGTTCCTTGAGCTAGCCATTTGGCATTCTGAATCTTCCCAGACTCAGTCTGGAAAATTTCTACGAATTCTTTACCGATGATCTTGCGCTTGGCTTCTGGATCAGCAACACCAGCCAACTCACCCATGAATTTCTCTTTAGCATCAACGCGGATAACCTTCACACCCAAATTGCGTGCAAACATTTCCATCACCATATCACCTTCATTCAAGCGAAGCAGGCCATGATCCACAAATACACAAGTCAATTGATCGCCAATCGCACGATGAATTAAGGCCGCTGCAACACTGGAGTCGACACCGCCAGACAAGCCCAGAATGACTTCTTCATTTCCAACTTGCTTGCGAATATTCTCAACTGCTTCTGCAATGTAGTCGCCCATTACCCAGTCAGGTTTGCATTGGCAAATTTCATGGACAAAGCGCTCAATGATTGCAGTGCCTTGAATGGTATGGGTTACTTCTGGATGAAACTGAAATGCATAGAAGCGACGCTCTTCATCCGCCATGCCAGCAATTGGGCAAGACTCAGTAGAGGCCATCAACTTAAACGCAGGCGGCATTGAGGTGACTGAGTCGCCATGACTCATCCACACCTTCAAAATCCCATGACCTTCGCTGGTGGAGAAGTCCTGAATGCCTTTAAGCAAATTTGTGTGCCCATGAGCGCGCACTTCGGAGTAACCAAACTCACGTGCTTTACCCAAAGACTCTGCAGAGGCAACTGCACCACCCAACTGAGTAGCCATGGTTTGCATACCGTAGCAAATTCCTAAAACAGGAACGCCAAGCTCAAAAACAATTTGGGGTGCACGGGGACTGCCGTCTTCAGCAACTGAACTAGGGCCGCCAGAGAGAATAATGCCTTTGCCACCCTGCTCCTGAACAAACTTGCGAATGAATTCAGGATCGCAATCGTAAGAATGGATCTCTGAATACACGCGCCCATCGCGCACACGCCGAGCAATGAGTTGAGTTACCTGTGAACCAAAGTCGAGAATCAGTATTTTGTCGTGCACGAAAAGATCAGCCTTTATTTCAGCTTTTTATAGTTGTTAATCAATATGGTAATTTGGCGCTTCTTTAGTGATTTTCACGTCATGAACGTGCGACTCACGCACGCCAGCTGATGTGATTTCTACGAAGTTAGCTTTTTCATGGAGCTCATCAATGGTCTTGCAACCGAGATAGCCCATAGAAGAACGAATACCACCAGTGAGCTGATGCAAGATTGCCAACACGCTACCTTTGTATGGCACTTGACCTTCAATGCCTTCTGGCACTAACTTTTCTGCATTCGCAACAATATCGCTTTGGAAATAACGATCAGCAGAACCATCCGCCATCGCGCCCAAAGAACCCATACCGCGATAGCTCTTATATGAGCGTCCTTGATACAGGAACACTTCACCAGGAGCTTCTTCAGTGCCAGCAAACATGCCACCCATCATGACCGAACTAGCGCCAGCCGCTAATGCTTTTGCAACGTCACCGGAGTAACGTATGCCACCATCAGCAATTAATGGAATGCCGGTGCCCTTAAGTGCAGTTGCCACATTCACTATCGCAGTGATTTGTGGAACACCAACGCCAGCAACAATACGTGTTGTACAGATTGAGCCAGGACCAATACCAACCTTGACACCATCAGCACCATGATCAGCTAATGCCTTAGCAGCATCACCAGTAGCAATATTGCCGCCAATCACTTGCACTTGAGGATAATTTTTCTTAACCCACTTCACGCGATCCAATACGCCTTGGCTATGGCCATGAGCTGTGTCAACCACAATCACATCAACACCAGCACGCACCAATAACTCAATACGCTCATCGTTATCAGGGCCAACGCCTACTGCGGCGCCAACGCGTAATTTACCTTCGCTGTCTTTACAAGCATTCGGATGTTCAGTTGCCTTGAGAATGTCTTTAACGGTAATCAGACCACGCAGTTCGAACTTGTTATTGACAACCAACACGCGTTCTAAACGATGATGACTCATTAAGCGCTTTGCTTCATCCAGTGAGCAACCTTCTTTCACGGTAATCAAACGCTCACGTGGAGTCATCTTTGTTTTTACTGGAGCATCTAAGTCTTCTTCGAAACGCAAATCTCGGTTCGTAATAATGCCAACAACCTCTTTGCCAACGAGCACTGGGAATCCTGAGAAACCATGCTCACGAGAAAGTTGGATCACCTGACGCAGAGTGACCTCTGGGCTTATCGTGATTGGATCACGCAGAACACCAGATTCATATCGCTTTACTTTAGCTACTTCACGCGCTTGCTCAGCAGGCTTTAAGTTTTTATGAACGATGCCAATGCCACCCTCACTAGCCATGGCAATTGCCAAACGACCTTCAGTGACGGTATCCATAGCTGCGGACACCAATGGTGTATTAAGTGAAATATCTCGAGTTAACTTACTTGCCAAGCTGGCATCTCGAGGGAGTACCGATGAATAAGCCGGTACGAGGAGCACATCGTCAAAAGTGAGTGCTTTTTGAATGAGTCGCATGCAAAACCCCTAGTCGCAAAAACAGATTATAGCCTCCTAGCCTTTCTTTTAGCTGCGGCAGCCTGGAATTTGGCATCTTGGTTCTGATTAGCCTTCTTACGCCGAACCGTTTTAGGGTCAATTAATAGCGGGGAATAGAGCTCTAGGCGATCTCCAGCATAAATGGGGCTATCCCAGTCCTTGCGCTTACCAAAGACCCCGAAGCAGCCTTTTCTGGCTAAAACAGGGTCGTCTGGACCAACTGCAATCCCGGCCCTAATAAGGGTCAGACCAACAGTAGGCAACTCGCCCGCTGACAGGATGAGCTTGAACGCCTTAAGCTCTGGCTCACCCTGCCTGGCATCACAGAGAATGAGGTCAAGCGAGCGCTCAGCCATAGAGGTCCTCGGCACGCTTTACAAAGCAGTCAACAAAGGTGCCGGCTATATGACCAAATACTGGGCCAATAATCTTGTCTAAAATGACGCTTTTGAACTCCCAGTGCAACTTGAACTCCACCTTACAAGCATCTTCCCGCAAAGGGATAAAGTTCCATTGCCCAGAAAAGTGCTTAAACGGGCCGTCTACAAAGACCATGTCAATTGTTTCAGGGCGGTGATTCACATTCCGAGTATGAAAATATTGGGTAATTCCCTTGAAATGAATATTAATTTTGGCGTCGAGCACGGTCTCAGTTTGCTCAAAAATTTCTACCCCGCCACACCAAGGCAAGAACTCAGGATAGCGGGCGACATCGGTCACCAAGCCGTACATACGGTCGGCTGATTGGCCAATTAAAACGGTCTTGTAGACGTCTGCCATAATCGTTCTTGAGAGCTAAATAAATATGAGTATCGTCGATAACAAAAAAGCCTTCTTTGATTATTTTATCGAGGAGCGTTTTGAGGCAGGGCTTGTGTTGGAAGGTTGGGAAGTGAAAGCCATCCGCGCAGGTCGCGTGCACGTCAAAGAAGCGTATGTCGTCATTCGCAAGGCGGAGCTGTTTTTGATCGGCTGCCATATCACCCCCCTGCTCTCAGCTTCCACCCATATCGTGCCCGATAGCACCCGCACTAGAAAGCTCCTGCTCAATGCCATCGAAATTAAAAAACTCATCGGCAAAGTAGAGCAAAAGGGCTATACCCTGGTACCCCTAAACCTGCACTTCTCTAAAGGCAATGTGAAGTGTGAGATTGGCCTGGCCAGAGGCAAAAAGCAACATGACAAACGCGCAGCCACCAAAGAACGTGAATGGGAAGTCCAAAAAGGCCGTATCGCTAGAGGCGATCTAAACGCTTAATTTCTTGCCTAAGCCCATAAAAACTGGGGTAGACTGCCCTTAGGGCGAATATTTGAGCATATATGCACTTTTATGGTGCAATTCAGCACCAAGCCGCTTCAAATCATTCATTCCAGCTTTTATAAAGGCATTAGTTTGGTAACTATGAAATTGCCTTTTGACGAAATGCTCGACGCCGCAGGCAAAGCGCGTCCCCACTACCAAATCTTTCACAATTGGCTGAAACAGCAAAGTGACACCCTCATGGGTCTCAAACGCGCTGAAGCAGACCTGATCTTTAGAAGAGTGGGCATTACCTTTGCCGTCTACGGAGATGACCTGGGGTCGGAAAGAACCATTCCTTTCGATCAAGTGCCACGCATCTTTACTGCCAAGGAATGGGAGCAACTTGAGGCGGGATTACGTCAACGAGTCAAAGCACTTAATCGCTTTATCTACGACGTGTATCACGATGAGGACATTATTAAGGCGGGCATTGTTCCAGCCGAACAGATTTATAACAATGCGCAATATCGCCCTGAGATGCGCAACGTCAGCATACCGCGCGACATCTACGCACAAATTGCTGGGATTGATATCGTTCGCGCCGGTGAAGGTGAGTTCTACGTTTTAGAAGATAACCTGCGTGTTCCTTCTGGCGTGTCTTACATGGTTGAAGACCGCAAGATGATGATGCGACTCTTCCCTGACCTCTTTCAAAAATATCGCATTGCCCCTGTAGAGCATTACCCCGATCTTTTATTGGAATGTCTCAAGTCAGTTAAACCAGATGACGTTAAAAAACCAAACGTCGTTGTACTAACTCCAGGTATGTATAACTCTGCTTACTTTGAGCACAGCTACCTCGCGCAGCAGATGGGTGTTGAGTTAGTGGAAGGTAAAGACTTATTTGTGAAAAATGAGCAAGTCTTTATGCGAACCACTCAAGGGCCTGAGCGAGTTGATGTTATCTATCGTCGTGTTGATGATGACTTCTTGGATCCATTGGCATTCCGCTCTGATTCCACTTTAGGCGTTGCGGGGCTCTTATCAGCACACCGCGCTGGTAACGTAACACTGGCAAATGCGATTGGCACCGGTATTGCTGATGACAAATCTATTTATCCATACGTTCCAGAGATGATTGAGTTTTATCTTGGTGAGAAACCGATTCTTAATAACGTACCTACATTCCAATGTCGTAAGGCAGATGACTTAGCCTATACCTTAGCTAATCTGGATAAGCTGGTTGTGAAACTGACTCATGGTGCTGGTGGTTATGGCATGTTAGTTGGTCCAGCATCAACCAAAGCGGAGATTGAAGAATTTAGAACTCACCTTATCGCCAATCCAGATAAATATATTGCGCAACCTACATTGGCGCTATCCACCTGCCCTACCTTTGTTGAGTCAGGCGTTGCACCAAGGCATATCGACTTAAGACCCTTTGTTCTCTCAGGCAAGACTATCAAGATGGTTCCAGGCGGATTGACTAGGGTTGCACTCAAAGAGGGTTCTTTAGTGGTGAACTCCTCCCAAGGTGGCGGCACTAAAGATACCTGGGTATTGGAAGAGTGAGTGAAGAGTATGGGGAATAAGAAAATATGTTGAGTCGTACAGCTGATTGTCTTTATTGGATGGCCCGTTACACCGAGCGCGCAGAGAATACTGCCCGCATGCTCGATGTAAACCATCAAACCTCTCTACTTCCTCAGCCTGCAGAGTTTTTAGAGCAGAGTTGGAAAAAGTTACTCACGATTTCTAAGTTGGAAGAAGCCTTCCTCAGCAAATATGATGTCGTTAATCGTGAGAATGTTTTGGACTTCATGATTTATGAAACCAGCAATCCTTCCAGCATCGTTTCCTGCCTGTTTGCTGCGCGTGAGAATGCCCGCGTTATCCGCGGCAAGATTACTTCCGAAGTTTGGGAAACCCAAAACACTACTTGGCTTGAGCTACAACGCATTCTAGAAGCAAGACATCAATCGGATCCCAGCCGCCTTTTGGAGTGGGTCAAGCACCGCTGCCACCTCTTTAGGGGTGTTCTATACGGCACGATGCTGAAAAATGAGGCTTTTTACTTTATTAACGTGGGAACACTGCTAGAACGCGCTGATAACACCGCACGTATTCTGGAAACTAAGTATGAGGACCCAGCAGCCCTGCGGGTTCTTGGCGCTAAGAAATCCTCGGAAGATGGCACTGATGGTGAATTCTTTGACTTCTATCACTGGGCAGCCTTACTGCGCTCCGTCTCCGCCTTTGAGATCTATCGTCAAATTTATTCCGATCAAGTCACTCCAAAACAAGTCGCACAACTACTTATCTTCAATAAACAGATGCCACGATCCTTGGTGTCCTGCGTCAATGAATTAATCCCCCTCATTTCTGAAGTGAAGAATCAGCAATCCAAAGAAATTGAACGTCTGCTCGGAAAGCTCAAGGCTAGCTTGGATTATTCCGATATTGATGAGGTATTTGAGCAAGGCCTGGAAGAATTTATTGAGGCTTTCTTAGAGCGCATTAACTACATAGCCGATGAGTTTAGCAATGCTTATCTCATTCCACTGGCTGTTGCCTAAGAAATCACAAAGACTATATGCATCTTAAAATTCGCCATCGCACGGAATATCGCTATGAAACGCCGGTGCGTTATTCCATACAAGAGTTACGCTTGACCCCACCAACCGTCGCAGGACAGCAGGTTGATAAGTGGAAGATCAGCACCCCAATTAAAGCTTCTAATTCAACTGATACGTTCGGAAATCTTTGCAGCGTATTTGTCCAAGAGAGTCCATACACCTCAATGATGATTGAGGCCGAAGGTGAAGTGCATACACAAGATGCATTTGAGTTTGTCGATGATGCTAAAGCAGTTTCACCCTACTATCTTTTGCAGCAAACCAATCTCACTGAACCCACGGATGAAATGTTGGAGTATTTCTCTTATGGCATTCCAAAGAAAAATTCAGTTGATCAAGTACTAAAACTCGCTGAGGCAGTTCAAGGCTTGATTGTGTACTCTCCTGGCCAAACGAACTTTGCCACGACTGCAGCTCAATCCTTCGCCATGAAATCTGGCGTTTGCCAAGATCATGCCCATATTATGTTGAGTCTCTGTCGCGCCTCTGGAATTCCAGCGCGATATGTCAGTGGTTATTTCTTTGCAGAAGAATCCCCAAATCTTGCTAGCCATGCTTGGATCGACTTTTGTAGCGATATCGATAAAGGCATCTGGACCAGTGTAGATATCACCCATGCATGCTTAGTTGACTCACGTCATATTCGCCTTGCCATTGGCAGAGATTATTATTCCGCCGCTCCTGTTAAGGGGGTTCGCTCTGGCGGCGGCGGAGAAGAACTCAGCGCCAACATTTCAATTCAAAAGCTACCATAGCAACCCTCTGGGATATTTAAGAGATAATTCCAGGAAATAATGAAGAGGGTCTGTGTATGACGTATTGCGTTGGTCTTTGCCTTAAAGATGGTCTTGTCTTCTTATCCGACACTCGGACAAATGCCGGCGTAGACCAAATCGGCACCTTTAGAAAGATGACCTTGTTTCAAAACAAGGATCGCTTCTTTACATTGATGAGCGCCGGCAACCTAGCTATCACGCAGGCTGTCAAAGAGATTTTGCTGCAAGGCCAATTGCTTAATGGCAAGAATTTGTGGACCGCCGAGAGCTCACATGATGCAGCTGTAGTGATTGGCGATGCCATTAAACAAGTATATGAGCGTGACCATAAAGCCCTAGAAAAGGCCGGGATTGATTTCAATTGCAATCTCATTTTTGGCGGCCAAGTAAAAGGTGAAAGGCCTCGTCTCTTTAATATTTACTCTGCAGGGAACTTTATTGAAGCCACCCCAGAGACTTGCTACTTTCAAATCGGTGAATCGAAATATGGAAAACCAATCTTAGACCGGGTATTGAACTTCAATACCCCGCTCAACCTAGCAACCAAGTGCGCATTGATCTCAATGGATTCAACGCTCAACAGCAATATTTCCGTAGGACTGCCACTAGACTTACTTGTTTACGAGAAAAACTCCCTCAAGGCTAGCAAGCTGGTAACTATGGATGAGTCTAATCCCTACTTCCAGATGATCCATCAGCTGTGGGGTGAAAAACTGCGCGCTGCCTTCAATTCGATTTCCGAGCCAAGCTGGAGCGGCGCTAATAAGTCCAGCGCGATTTCAGCGCCAGCGAAAAAGATGGGGGCGGTACCGATTAATCAGCAGCCTCCAAAATCAAAAACAGTAAAGGCGGCAACAAATAAGGTCGTCCCCGCAAAGAAGGTAGCAAAGAAAGTTTTACCGAAGAAGGCAACCGTAAAGAAAAAGTAGGTCTTCATCAATGAAGTGTTGAATGTACCTACAAACAAAAAGGCCTAGAAAAAATCTAGGCCTTTTGCTTTACTACTATCCGCTTTGGTTTAGGCTTTTAAGTTCTTACCTAACATCTCCCAGGTAGCCACTACGCTATCTGGATTTAATGAGATTGAAGTGATTCCCTTCTCAACCAACCAACGAGCAAAGTCTGGGTGATCTGAGGGGCCTTGACCGCAAATACCAACATATTTATTTTGCTTACGGCAAGCATCAATTGAACGAGCAATCATGAACTCTACCGCTGGATCACGCTCATCAAAGTCGATAGCCAACAATTCCATTCCGGAGTCACGATCTAGGCCCAAAGTTAATTGAGTCATGTCGTTTGAGCCGATTGAGAAACCATCAAAGTACTCAAGGAACTGATCAGCCAAAATCGCATTAGATGGGATCTCGCACATCATGATGAGACGCAAACCATTTACGCCACGCTTGAGACCAAACTTCTCCATCATGTCGATCACGCGCTTAGCCTGATTGATAGTACGTACAAACGGGACCATGATTTCTACGTTGTCCAAGCCCATATCTTCACGAACACGCTTCATTGCAGCGCACTCAAGAGCAAAAGCCTCGCCGAAATCTTCAGACACATAACGTGATGCACCGCGGAATCCCAACATTGGATTCTCTTCATCCGGCTCGTAACGTGATCCACCAATGAGTTTCTTATATTCATTGGATTTGAAGTCTGACAAACGAACAATCACTGGCTTTGGATAGAAAGCAGCAGCAATCGTTGCTACACCTTCAACCAACTTATCTTCATAGAACTGACGCGGGCTAGCATAGCCACGAGCAACGCTTTCAACTGCACGCTTGAGGTCAGGATCAATATTTGGATATTCCAATACAGCACGTGGGTGAACGCCAATGTAGTTATTGATGATGAACTCAAGACGAGCTAAGCCAACACCAGCATTCGGAATCTGACAGAAATCAAATGCCAACTGAGGATTACCGATATTCATCGTGATCTTCACTGGAATCTCTGGCAACACACCGCGGGATACTTCAGTGACTTCAGTTTCGATCAAGCCATCATAAATATGACCCTCATCACCTTCGGCGCAAGAAACCGTCACCATCATGCCGTCTTGCAAATGCTCAGTGGCATCACCGCAACCAACTACTGCAGGCACACCTAATTCACGGGCAATGATTGCTGCATGGCATGTGCGTCCACCACGATTAGTCACAATCGCTGAAGCACGCTTCATGACTGGTTCCCAGTTTGGGTCAGTCATATCGGCAACCAAGACATCACCTGGCTGAACACGATCCATTTCGCTTGGGTCACGAATAATACGCACAGGGCCTGCACCAATCTTTTGACCGATTGCGCGACCTTTTGCCAATACCTTTGAGCTGCCCTTCAACTTGTAGCGCATCTCTACTTGGCCAGCAGCCTGACTCTTTACAGTCTCAGGGCGTGCTTGCAAGATATAGATACGACCATCTTGACCATCTTTACCCCACTCGATGTCCATTGGACGGCCGTAGTGCTTTTCAATGATCACTGCATATTTAGCCAACTCAGTGATATCGGTATCCTCCAAAGAGAAGCGATTACGCTTTTCTGGGGTGACATCAACAGTTTGCACTTTTTCTGCAGAGCCTTTAGGGGCAAATTGCATTTGAATTAACTTGGAACCCAAGGAGCGGCGAATGATTGCCTTCTTATCTTGAGCTAAGGTTGTTTTGAAAACATAAAACTCGTCCGGGTTCACTGCGCCCTGCACTACAGTCTCACCCAAGCCATAGCTAGAAGTAATGAAAACAACATCCTCAAATCCAGACTCGGTATCCAGAGTAAACATCACACCAGCAGCGCCCAAGTCAGAGCGGACCATGCGTTGAATACCGGCTGATAAGGCTACTTCAGCGTGGGCAAAGCCCTTGTGAACACGGTAGGAGATCGCACGATCGTTATACAAGGAAGCAAATACTTCACGAATCTTCTTCAGAACATCGTCAATACCTTCGACGTTCAAGAAAGTTTCTTGCTGACCAGCAAAAGAAGCGTCTGGCAAGTCTTCGGCAGTGGCTGATGAACGTACCGCAAATGAGCCTTTACCAGAATCATCCAATACTGCAAATGCTTTACGAATCTCTTCATCCAGCTTTGGCTGAAATGGTGCCGTTTCGATCCAGCTGCGAATTTCCGCACCAGCTTGCGCCAATGCACGCACATCATCAATATTCAAACCTTCTAAACGCTGCTGAATACGCTCAGTCAGATTGTTGTGCTTTAGAAAGTCACGGAATGCTAGTGCAGTAGTTGCAAAACCCGTAGGAACACGAACCCCAGTAGACGCTAACTGAGAAATCATTTCTCCTAGTGAAGCATTCTTACCGCCAACTGATTCAACATCAGTCATGCGGAGTTGTTCAAAAGGCAAAACATAGGCATCAGCCATACTGCTATTTTGTTGCTGTTGGTTGGACATAAAATACTCTCAAAAGATAAGGAAACTGGTCTAGCGGCCACCCTAAATGGGGCATGCTTTAATATGATTCTATTGTAGTGCTGACCCTGACTTTTAAGCCAAATCCATGTCTAACGAAACCCGCATTGTTTTTATTGTCTCTGACGGCACCGGCATTACCGCCGAGAACTTCAGCCAGTCGATTTTGGCCCAATTTGAGGCCACTTTTAAGCATATTCGGGTGCCCTTTGTGGATAGCGTGGATAAAGCCCACGATGCCGTTAGCAGCGTCAATCAGGCGGCTGCTAAATATGGGGTGCAACCCATCGTTTTCACCACTTTGGTGAACTCCGAGCTCAATGCAATCGTGGCCAAGGCGAATGGCCTGATTTTGGACATGTTTCAGACCTTCGTAGCCCCTCTAGAAGAAGCCCTGGGCATGAAATCCACCCATGCCATGAACCGCCTTCACCATAATGCGGATACCGAGGCCTATAAGAACCGGATTGAGGCCATCAACTATTCCTTGGCCCACGATGATGGTCAATCCAATCAAAACTTAGCTGAAGCCGATGTCATTCTGATTGGCATCTCCCGGGTTGGCAAGACACCAACCAGTCTTTACCTGGCAATGCAGTATGGGCTCAAAGCAGCTAACTACCCACTTATTCCAGAAGACTTTGAACGGGGGCAGCTCCCGAAAGATCTAGTGCCCTACCGTCAAAAAATCTTTGGTTTGATGATTGATGCGGAACGACTCTCAGAGATACGTAATGAACGCAGACCTGGAAGTAACTACGCCAAGCTAGAAAACTGCCGCTATGAAATTAATGAAGCGACAGCGATGATGAAAAAGCAATCCATCCCTTGGGTGCTCACTACCAGCAAGTCCATCGAAGAAATTGCTACCACAGTGCTGCAAGCAATTAAGTCTGATAAAACAATACTGGGGTAAAGAAGTATTGCGTAATGCCTGCTCTCGATTCTCAGCAGATAGTCGGCAATTACATGCCAATCGTATAAGTCGCCATTACAGTAGTTGTAGAAACAGCTTGGAATGGCTCTTGACGATAGATGCCGGTAATTCCTAAACGCTGATTCTTGGCCACATCATAGTAAGCACCCAACATAGCAGTAGGTCTTGTTTTCACAGGATTGGCATTGAAATTTATTGGTGTCAGGCCACTCAATCCAGTGGCTGAGTATGTGCCATTAGCTGTGTTGGTATCAGTCTCAACACCGGCGCTACCAAAGACCCCTGCTTGAGCAACAAACTTATAGGAAGCACCGAGGCCAGCTAAGGCAGTTGTAGCATTCGTATTGAGCGCGGAGTATGTAAGTGGCGCAGTTACTGTTGCACTCGTGCCTTCGGTATAGCCGCCCATATTGTTCTGGGTATAACGAATGCCAACGTATGGAGCAACGATTACGTTTTCTACAACTCCAAAACCATATTTAGCCGTTACTTGTGCGCCTTGGCTATTTAGTTGGGATGAACCAGTACCCGGCTCTGAAGCATTGACCACTTGCCTCGAGATGGTAGCGCTCTTTTGACCATAAGCTGCAGAGATCTTCACTTCAGTACCAGTGCCATCTAAACGCTGATTCCAAGCGCCGAACAAGCCAATTAATGGCGTGTTGTTGCCAAGGTTAACTGTTGAACCAGTATTGTTTACTGAGAGGTTTTGATCGACGTATGCGCCAATACGATAGTTCTGATGTGGGCGATAGGCTGCAATCAATAAACCGCTGGCGTTATTCAGACCATTTGCTGCTGATACGGCAGTGTTGCGACCACCCACTGAGATACAAACCCCGTTAGCACCAAACTCATTACAGTCATAAGAGAAGCTATTAGCCAGAACAGAGTTTTGCAATGTGTAGATGTTTTGTAATGCTGATGCGGTATTTACTAAAGATTGCTGGGTATCGATTAAATTTACAGGCGCAGATAAAACATCCAGATTCCAAATGCCACTAGCAGGGTCTATTTGAGTAAGTACATATGTGTAGCCATTTGATGCACCAGTTACCCGAGAGCCAACAGCGTTATTAAGATTGCTTGCAGAGAAGCCCTGAAGAACGCCCGAATAAATATGATTTAACGTTGCATAAGAGCCAGCAGCAATACTAAAAGTGGTTGCGCCAGACAATCCAGAACCAACCAATTGTCCATAATGGGTTTGGCTAGTCAAGAAGATGCTGTAATTTGTTGGCAATGCACCGCCATAAGTTAACGCAGTGGTTGCAGGAGTATTACCGTTACCGCCCTGGGCGTTAGTGAGGCTAGTAATAATGCCAGCACTTTCGTTATAGATTCCATATCCACCAATACCGCTCGTGATAGAACCCATGTTGGTTAATGTACCAATAGTTCCTGTAGCGACGTTATAAATTCCATACCCACCATCGCCACTGATAATAGAGCCCGTATTAATTAACGTGCTTATTGAGCTAGCATTAAAGTTAACTATCCCTGCCGAAGTATATATAGGATCACCATTGCCAACAGTTATGGAGCCGGCATTAATCAGTGTATTAATGCTGCCTTGATTGCTGATGCCGATTGTATCGGCCGCAGAACTGGTACTGCCCGTGATGATGGAACCTGCATTAGTCAACGTATCCATGTTGCCGTTATTAATGATTCCATAGCCATTATTACCAAGCACTATTGAGCCTGTATTGACTAAGGTTGTAATTGTGCTATGGGGATCGTTAAAAATACCGGTCGCAGTATCAGGGCCGCTAATTGTGCCCGCATTGGTTAAGGTAGTAATGGTGCTATTGCCGACGTTATAAATTCCAACCCCGCTGGCCCCGCTTGTGATTGAGCCAAAGTTGTTAATAGCGCCAATCACCCCGCCACTATTTATAATTCCATATGCCCCGGCTATAACACCTGAGTTATTGATTACAGATATTTGGCCGTAGTTTGCAATACCGCTGCCGGTGCTGGAGCTGATGACTCCAGTTTGGTAATTAGCAATAGTTCCAATAACAGAATTTAATCCATTAAAGATACCGCTGGATGACACAGGATCCCCGGGATTTAGGGTCCCAGTCATCGTTCCATAATTATTGAGAACATTAATGGTTCCCAAGTTTTCAACACCATAATAAAGGCCACTAATGGAGCCTCCCTTGCCATTAGACAAAATATTAAACTGTCCCTGAAAGTTGACAATACCTGCGTTGTCTTTGCCATTATCAACAGTATTGGTAGCCGCTATCGATCCTGAATTCGTTAGGCTCAATGATGAACCTGCGTTATTGTAAAACCCAGCCCAGCTACCATTGATAGCTCCACTTACTCCATTAATAAACACATTATTAGAGCCGAGGTTGTATAGGCCAATCGTACTTGCATTCAAGCTATCAATTAACCCTGAATTATTCAATGCCGCATTTGATGCGCTAACGCTAACTGCCATCTGAGTTACACCAGATACAGTGACGCCACTATTAATCGCTGTGCTAACGGCGGCATCAATAGTTAAATCAGAGCAATCAGAGCTAATTACTGCACTATTAGCAATGCAAGTAGCTCCATTTGCGTACACAGGTACGGTTGCGCTTAATACCAATACGAGCGGGAATAAATAATTCGATATCTTTTTCACTTACTAAAAGCCCTTACAAATAAATTCCACATAACATACATTTAATGAAGTAACTTGATCGTTTGCGCCATGAGCATTAGGCCAAGCTAGATTGACTGAAGTGGCAGGTAACGCGTAAGCACACTGCATTCGCCCTCCAGCTATTATTAGCAAGTCTACTCCAGCCATTAGCCGCATATTGGAGTCCTAATGAAGATGGCCTAATTGCCTGTCTCGTATCTAGGAATTTCGCAAAAATTAACGGACTAAGTAGAACCCCTATACCTTTTGAAGCAATTAACGACACAATAAATTAAAGTAGCAGTTTTAGGTCATGAAAAAACTACATACGCCCCCATAAGCGTCTTCTGCTAATCGAACGCAGACCATCGCAAAAAGACTGCTAGCTAATCACGCCTCATCCGTAGAGTCTCAAATAGACATACAGCGGCTGCAGTGGATACATTAAGCGATTCCACCCGCGGATCAATCGGGATTGATACCCCCTTGGCTTGAGCCAGCAGGTCTTCAGACACCCCCTGCCCTTCGCTACCCATCACCCAAGCAACTGGGTGGAGTAACTCTTTTTTCAGGGAGTAGAGATCTTGCTCTGCATCTGCTGTAGCAGCCAATAGTGGCGCCGTGACTGCGCTTAATACTTGCTGATTAGACCAGCCCTCATATAAATCCAGGAGTTTGTGAGCGCCCATACCTGCGCGCAATACTTTTGTAGACCACAGATGGGCACAGCCTGATAAAGCAATGACCTGGGTAAAGCCCGCGGCGGCTGCGGTGCGCAAAATAGATCCAACATTACCTGCATCTTGCACTCGATCCAAGATGACTACATCACCCTCTAGAGTTGCAATGGATTGGGATGGGGTAAGAGTTGATTTTGGAAGATCCAACAAGCCTGCAATATGCGGCGCATTCACCAAATCAGAAAGCAAGTCCCAGAGTGCGCTATCTAGCTGAAATACCTTAGTATCAGGGCATATTTCGAGATGTTCGTAGACAACTTGCGAGATTTCCGCATTCTTCAAACCAATTTCTGAAGTGAACAATGTCTTTAAGGCTGGAACACCTACCCAAGTTTGGACTAGATGAATGCCTTCCAATAATGCTTGGCCGCTAGCGAGCCTAGCCTTCTGCCCTTTTGAGCCGGTAGCCTGTAGGTTGCGAATCTCTTTAAATAGCGGATTCTCTTTGGAGGTGATGAGATCAAAGTTCATAACTTAGTTTGCTATTGATTCCAGCACTTTTCGCACTGGTGAAAAGCTTCTTCTGTGTTCATCGCATGCGCCGTATTGTTTAAGGGCCGCAAAGTGGGCTTCAGTTGGATAGCCCATATGTTGTGCAAACCCATATTCTGGATGACGCTCATGCAATATTTGCATCTGGCGATCACGCGTGACTTTGGCCACAATCGATGCCGCTGAAATTGCAGGTTCCTTAGCATCACCCTTCACAATCGCTTCTGCAGCAATTGGCAACTCTGGGCAACGATTGCCATCAATCAATGCTTTATCAGGCCAAGTGCCTAAGCGAGTGGTGAGATCTTCGATTGCCCTGCGCATTGCCAGCATAGTGGCCTGCAAAATATTAATTTCATCAATCTCAGCTGGACTGGCCTCGCCAACACCCCAAGCTTTTGCCTTCTCCATGATCTGCTCATAGAGATATTCGCGACGAACAGCGGTTAACTTCTTAGAATCCTTTAAACCTTCAATCGGATTATCGGGATCAAGAACTACGGCGCCAGCAACCACCGCACCAACTAATGGTCCGCGCCCTGCTTCATCGACACCGCAGACCCAAATAAGACTCATATGCTTATTTTGTTCTTGCGTTGATTGGCAATAGTTTGCGCTACGGCTTGCGCAACCAATAAACCAGTGGGACGACGCAAAGTTTCATGCATCTGGGCAAAACGTTCTTTGAGTTTGGCAACTTTAGCTGGATGCTCTAACCAGGTTTGTACAGCATGAGCTAGTTTTTCTGGGGTAGCGTCATTTTGCAGAAGTTCAGGAACAACGAATTCGCCACACAAGATGTTTGGCAGACCTACATAAGGCATGTAGCCTTGGCGCTTCATGATCTGTGCAGTTAGCCAAGGCACCTTATAAGAAATTACCATAGGTTTTTTCCATAAAGCTGCTTGTAAGGTAGCTGTGCCGCTTGCGATCAACACGACGTCTGAAGCTTCTAGCACTTCATCAGCCATGCCATCTAGCAAATAAATCTGGATATCTGGATTGCTATTTTTTGTCTTGAGTAAAAGTTGCTCAAGAGGCTCACGTAACCGCGGTGTTGCCACCGGAATTAAGAAATGCAGCTTCTGACCCTTTAAGGTTTCAGTCAATAACTGCATCGTCTCAAAAAAGACGGGGGCGATGAGCTCAATCTCCGATCCACGACTTCCAGGGAGTACTGCAATAACGAGACCGTTAAGGGGCGCTGCCTGTAAATTCAAGTGTTCACTTATCTTTTCTCGCGCTTGCTGAATATTAGGCTCAAGTGGAATCTCGCTGGCTAATGGATGACCAACATAAGTGGATGCCACACCAGCTTTGTCATAGATTTCAGTCTCAAAAGGAAAGATGCAAAGCATGCGTTCCACTGCTTGGGAAATCTTCTTAATGCGCCCTGCTCGCCACGCCCAAATAGAAGGCGAGACCAAATGCAAAGTCGGAATACCTGCTTTGCGTAATTGAAGCTCTACACCTAGATTGAAATCTGGGGCATCAACTCCCAAATAAACATCTGGGCGACCTTCGTTGAGGAGGTTTTGAATGAGCTCTTTACGAAGTTTCAGAATAGCTGGGAGCTGCTTAATAGCCTCTACGTAACCTCGCACACTTAAGGTTTCCATAGGCCAATCGGAGCGCATACCCTCAGCTTGCATGCGAGGGCCGCCAATGCCATAAACCTCAAGGCCAGCCATGTCCGGAATTTGATTTAGCGCACTAAGAACTGGCGCCGCTAGTAGATCGCCAGAAGGTTCGCCAGCAACACAAGCTAACTTTGGCAAAGTAATTCCGTTACCGAATAATGCCGCGTGTAGAAGCGGCAATAAAGTCATGGAACTGTGCGAGCTTCTCAGCAGTGGCTACATCTGCCGCTGAAGCAACAACCATTTTCTGAATCTCTACTTTCGCATCTTCAAAACTCAGGCCATCCTTATAAAGCACTTTATAAGCTTGACGTAAGGCAGAGATAGTTTCACTTGAGAAACCGCGGCGCTTTAAACCCTCAACGTTAATACCATGAGGAGAGGCTTTGTCTCCGGCAGCAATCACGAATGGCGGGATATCTTGTACTAGCGCAGAAGCACCGCCAAGCATGGCATGCTGACCAATACGAACAAACTGATGCACACCAGACATGCCACCCATGATGGCCCAGTCATTGACTTGAACATGCCCAGCTATTTGCGCATTGCTTGAAAAAATCGTGTGATTACCGACCTGACAGTCATGCGCAATATGCACATACGCCATGATCCAGTTGTCATTACCGATGCGGGTAATACCCTCATCCTGTGATGTGCCCGTATGAATCGTGGTGAACTCACGAACAGTATTGCGATCGCCAATAATTAACTGTGTTGGCTCGCCACGGTATTTCATATCCTGCGGAGGACCACCAATAGCTGCAAAGTGGGCAAAGCTATTTTGCGCGCCGATTGTGGTGCAACCCTCAATCACTGTATGAGAGCCTACTTTAGTACCAGGGCCAATCTTCACGTTAGGACCAATGACCGAATACGGGCCAACCTCAACATCGCCAGCTAGCTCAGCCTTACTGTCTACTACAGCAGTTGCATGAATCCGAGTCATTACGCGCCTTTCGTACGAACCGCACAAGTGATATTAGCCTCTGCAGCAATCTCACCATCCACGGTTGCCTTAACAGCAAACTTATAAATTCCAGCGCGACCACGCTCTAATGTGGCAGTCATAATTAACTGATCGCCAGGCAATACGGGCTTTTTAAAGCGTGCGCCATCAATGCCAGCAAAGTAATAGATTGCATCCTCCGCGCGCTCTTCAGAGAATGTGAGCAAAGCAGCAGTCTGCGCTAAAGCCTCAATAATTAATACGCCAGGCATCACTGGGAAATCTGGAAAATGACCTTGAAAGAAAGGCTCATTCATGGTGACGTTTTTTAATGCGGTGATGCTTTCACGCGGGGTAATTTCTAATACGCGGTCTACCAATAGGAATGGGTAGCGATGCGGTAGCAATTGAAGAATCTTATTGATGTCGATGGCGATTGGTGTGCTCATAAATGACCCGCTGAAAAGTAAATATTAAATTTAGTTTTACAGAATCTCAAGATTCAGTAGTTTTGTTTTTATCTAACAAGCGCAAGCGCTGACGTATTTTATCTAGCCCACGCAAGATGGCAGCGTTTTTCTCCCAAGCGCCGTGGAGCATTGATGGATAAACGCCTGTGAAATGCTGCCCAGGCTCTGTAATAGATCGAATAATGGAAGTATTACCAGACACCGTCGTTCTGTCAGCAATCGTGAGATGACCTGCAAAGTTTGCTGCGCCACCAATGATGCAAAAATTACCAATTTTGGTACTGCCAGATATAGCTGCACACCCAGCGACAACGCAGCAATTACCTATTACTACGTTGTGCGCTATTTGCACCTGATTATCAATTTTTGTTCCTGCGCCTACAACCGTATCACTCATCGCGCCACGATCAATCGTGGTTGAGGCGCCAATCTCGACATCATTGCCAATGACCACTCGCCCCGTCTGGGGAATCTTGACCCATTCACCGCCTGTAGCAGAAAAGTCTGGGGCAAAACCAAAGCCATCGGCGCCGATGACTGCGCCGCTATGAATAATGCAACGTTCACCAATCTGAGTGTTGCAATAAATAGAAACCGATGGATAAAGCACCGTATCGCTTGCAATAATGCTATCCCTGGCAATGTTGGAATTTCCCAGAATAGAAACACGTTCGCCTAACTTTACGCCCGCACCAATCTGAACAAATGGTCCAATGTGGCAGGAAGATGGAACGCTCGCAGTGGGATCAATGACCGCACTAGGATGTATTCCGGGAGCGTAGATTGGGCTACTAACCTTTGCAAAGTACTGCGCCATTCTAGCGAATGTAGCGTATGGATTTTTAGAAACAAAGTACGCCCGCTTTGCAGAATGCGCGCTAAGATTTGCCTGCAAAAACTCTAAATCAGATTTGCTAACAATCAAAGCCCCAGCAGCGCTATCGCTTGCTTGTTGCCTATAAAGGGGATTGGAAAGGAAGGATATCTGATCTGGCTGCGCTCGCTCCAAAGGAGCGAGGCCAATAAATCCGTGGGAAGCCTCCCCCACCAAGCTTGCTTGAAACTGTTCGGCCAGCTCAATGGCGGTCGGCATAAAGCTTACTTCTGGCTATTTAAAGCCTTGATAACGTCATCGGTTACATCTGCCTTAGGGCTGACATAAGCTGCTTCTTGAACAATGACATCAATTTTTCTTTGTTCTGCAATTTGCTTCAACACTGCATTTGCTTTCTCTGCAATCTTGGCGCGCTCTTCGAAAGTGCGCTGATTGAGATCTTCAGTAAATTCGCGTTGCTTGCGTTGTAATTCACGATCTTGATCAGCCAACTCACGTTGGCGACGAACGCGCTCAGATTCGTTCATCACGGCAGCATCACGATCTAACTTTTCAGCAGCAGATTTAATTTTTTGAGCGCTATCACGCAAATCATTTTGGCGTTTTGTAAATTCGTTTTGCAGACGAGTTTGCATTGCTTTTGCTAAGTTGGACTCGTTAAATACCTTCTCCGAGTTCACAACAGCAACCCGTGTTCCCGAGTCCTGGGCCAATACTGGTGTTGCAGTGATTGCAGCCACCGCAGCGACTAAGCCGATTTGAATCCATTTTGAAGATTGATAAAGCTTCATAAAACTTT
The DNA here is from genome assembly GCF_018882045.1 of Polynucleobacter sp. Fuers-14. Taxonomy (NCBI): domain Bacteria; kingdom Pseudomonadati; phylum Pseudomonadota; class Betaproteobacteria; order Burkholderiales; family Burkholderiaceae; genus Polynucleobacter; species Polynucleobacter sp. Fuers-14. The sequence continues at coordinate 186,233 of NZ_JACVPG010000005.1, forward strand.
CCTTAAACAATTAAAACGACGTGCCCACTTGGAACTGCAAACGCTGGATGTTATCCGTTGGTTGTGACTTATACGGAATACCGTAGCTGAATTTCAATGGCCCAAGCGGTGATATCCATGATAAACCGAATCCGTAGGAGTATCTCAAAACTAAATTGATGTTTTGCCCAAATGCATTACCGCCGTCTACGAAGGTGAATAGGCGAAGAGTTTTATCTACCCCAGAGCCAGGTACAGGGAAGGTGTACTCCACGTTACTAACAATCTTAGACTGTCCGCCTGTTGGCTGATAAGCGCCGATATATGTGTTGTAGTACTGCGGACCCAAAGAGCCAGGGGAATAGCCGCGTACGGAACCAATACCGCCTACATAGTAGTTTTTAGTAATTGGGAATGGATTGTTGCCGTACGCCTGACCATAACCAACCTCACCATTAAAGGACAAAATATTGCCTTTTGAAAAGGAATGGTATTTCTGATACTGGCCATAAATACGGTAAAAAGTGAGATCTCCAACAGGAGTTCCAACTTCGCCTGAGAGTTGCTCCAAAGAACCTGTTGAAGGAATTAATGAGCTATCGCGACCATCACGCGCCCAACCAACAGTTACGGGAACGTTATAAGTTGTTGCTGTACCTGGGTAACCTGGTGAAGGCACCCCATAACTCATCGCATAATTTAGATATGGTATTGGAGTATTTGCAGAAGTTTTAATTTGAAAGGCCTCTAGACCGGTTCCAAAAAATACTCTATCCACCTCTGTATACGGCACGCCAAATTTAATATTCGATCCAACAGACTTAATCTGATAATCAGGATCGCCAGCGTAGTACAAAGGCTTAGATGATCGATAGTACAGATCGGTGTAGCGACTAATGCCATCTTCAGTGAAGTATGGGTCATAGTTAGAGAGGGTTAGATTTTGAGTGATCTTACCGAGGGAAGCATTTAAGCCAACAGAAGTGCCGGTGCCAAAGGCATTGTCTTGATTAATACCTGCAGACAAAATCAACTTCTCGGTTGAGGAGAAACCTGCGCCAACGGTAATTGCTCCTGTTGGCTTCTCAGCTACTTTGACATTGACATCAACCTGGTCGGGAGATCCAGGGACATCTTCTGTAGTGATGTCAGTCTCAGTAAAGTAACCCAAGCGTCCTAAACGCTTTTTAGATAAGTCGATCTTGTCACTATCAAACCAAGAGCTTTCAAACTGACGTATTTCGCGACGAATCACCATATCGCGAGTTCTGGCGTTTCCAGAAATTGCCACTTGGCGCACATAGATACGACGACCAGGATCCACCACCAAGGTCAAATCTACCTCAGCTATGTCGCGACGAATATCTGGTTGCGGATTGATGGTTGCAAATGCATAGCCATAAGAACCCAAGATTTCAGCAATTGCCTTGGTGCTCTCGGTTAATTTAGCTGACGAGAAAGTGTCCCCAGGCTTGAGAACAATCAACTGCATTAACTCAGCTTCTTTACCTAAGGTTTCACCTGCTAAACGCACATCCTTGACGGTGAATTTTTTACCTTCGCGAATGCTAATGGTGAGGTAGATACCCTTTTTATCAGGGGTAATCGATACTTGAGTGGACTCAATCACAAACTCAAGATAACCACGATTGAGATAATAAGATCGAATGGACTCTAAGTCGGCAGTGAGCTTTTGCTTAGAATAAAGATTGTCTTTGCTATACCAAGACAACCAACCGCCAGTTTTTAACTGCATCTCGCTTTTTAGCGTACTCTCGCTAAAGACTTCATTACCAATAAAGTTAATCTCTTGAATTTTGGCAACAGGGCCCTCATCAATATTGAAATAGACAGCCACTTGATTGCGCTCAACTGGGGTAACTGTAGCAACAACCTCTGCCGCATACATCCCTTTACCAACATATTGGCGCTTTAATTCTTGCTCTGCTTTATCAATTAGCGCTTTGTCGTAAAAACGCGCTTCAGCAACGCCAACTGTTTTTAAGGACTTGCGAACAACCTCAGAATCAAACTCTTTCATCCCGGTAAATTCAATACGAGAAATCGTTGGGCGCTCCTCTACGATCACAATCAGAACATTGCCCTGCTCTTGAATTTGCACGTCCCTAAAAAATCCAGTGCTATACAAAGCCTTGATCGATTCCGCACCTTTTTCTTCGTTAAAGGTATCACCTACTTGAACCGGCAAATAGCTAAATACCGTTCCAGGCTCTACGCGCTGCAAACCTTCAACACGAATGTCCTTCACCACAAATGACTCGGCAGCAGAGGCATTCAGACTCAACCCAATCGCAGAAAATATCAATATATGGGTGATGAAGCGGGCAAAAATACGGGAAGAATGTGTCAGAGGATTCAAGGCGAAATATAGCGTTGTAAATCGTTAAACAAGGCCAGTAATGACATAGAAATCAGCAAAATAAAGCCCACTTTTTGGAGCTGTTCCTGCATTGATGTCGAAATCCGCTTACCGGCAACCAACTCCCATGCATCATACAGTAGCTGACCCCCATCAAGCATTGGAAAAGGGAGCAAATTCAGCAAACCAATGCTAATACTCATAAGCGCCAAAAAGGCTAAAAATGGCTGCCACCCTACCTGGGCTGATTTCCCCGCCATGTCCGCAATACTGAGGGGTCCGCCCAGCTGCTTTAAGGAGGTATTTCCGGTAAATAATCCTGCCATTAGCCTTGCAGAAACCTTGGTAATTACCCACACCCTCTTTGAAGCAAAAATGAGGGCATCTATCGGCCCTAATTTCAGGTCCTGCCACTGCGCCAACGGTGTCAATGCAGGTAGAATGCCCAAGGCCAACATCGGATCCTGATTAGGACTGATTTTGGGCAAATCCTTGACATTAAAGGACTTTATTGAGCTTTCACCAGCAGGTGTTGCTAGCTCTAGAGCAAATCCATTCTTTGCGGTAAGCGCATCCATTAAGTTCCAGCGCAAGGCATTCCAACTCGGTACAGAGTCAAAATCCCCTAAAAGGGGCGAACCACTCTCCTCAGAGCCCAAATTCTGCCAACCAACTACCCGATCACCCGCTATCACTCCCAGTTTGGCAGCAATAGAATGTTCAGGGGGATTTTGCAGAACGGCTGGTAATTGTGGGGCGCCGGAAATATAGATCAGGGCAAAAAAGACAATCGCTAAAAAGAAATTGGCTAATGGGCCCGCAGCCACAATCAATGACCTCTGCCACAAGGGCTTTTTATCAAAAGCTTCAAATTCATCGGCCGGAGTAATCACTTGCTGACGATCTCGACCATCAAGTAATTTCACATAGCCGCCCAATGGAATTGAAGCTAATACCCACTCTGTATTATTTTTTGCATGGTAAGTGAGTAGCGGTTTACCAAAGCCAATTGCGAAGCGAAGGACTCGAACACCACAACAACGAGCAGCAAAGAAATGCCCAAACTCATGAAAGCTAACCAACACCCCCAGGGTTAACAAAAAAGCCGCGAGAGTAATCAATGCCTGCAAAGAATTTCCTTCACTACTACTTGCGCCGCTTGACGAGCGCGAGCATCAACATCCAAAATTAACTTTAGCGAGTCAGCATTCACCGAAGAAATAGTGTTTAACACACTATCCACCACGCGGGAGATTTGCAAATACGGCAGGCCTTCATCTAAGAATGCTGCTACTGCAACTTCATTGGCGGCGTTCAGAACCGCTGGTGCAGTACCGCCAGCTTTAGCGGCAGCAAATGCCAATGAGAGGCAAGGAAAGCGTCCTAACTCTGGATCAGCAAAACTTAAATTCGCCAACTGCGCCAAACTCAGTGGAGCCACACCCGCCTCAATACGCTCTGGCCACGCTAGGCCATAAGCAATAGGGGTTCGCATATCAGGCTGACCCAGTTGGGCAAGCACAGAACCATCACGATAGCGAACCATCGAATGCACAACGCTTTGCGGATGGATTAATACTTTAATTTTCTCTAAAGGCAAACCAAATAACCAAAACGCCTCGATCACTTCAAGACCCTTGTTCATCATCGTCGCAGAATCAACTGAAATTTTTCTACCCATCACCCAGTTGGGATGTGCGCAAGCTTGATCGGGAGTAATACCAGCCAATTGATCAAGCGGCGTATTTCTGAATGGTCCACCGGAGGCAGTCAACCATAATTCTTCAACCCCTAAGCTCGGATTGGGGGCTTTAGAAAATTGATTAGGTAGACATTGAAAGATGGCATTGTGCTCACTATCGATTGGCAGTAATTCTCCGCCCCCTGCCTTCATCGCCTGCATAAACAAATCGCCAGACATCACTAAGGCTTCTTTATTTGCGAGCAACACTCTTTTGCCAGCTTTTGCAGCAGCCAAGGCGGGCACCAATCCTGCCGCACCTACAATCGCAGCCATAACGGTATCGCAATGCGATTCAGTAACAGCGCTAACTAAAGCTTGCGGTCCATACAAGACCTGAGTATTGATTTTTTTCTCGAGCAAAATCTTGCTTAAGCGAGCGGCGCCATCAGCATCTGCCACTACCGCGATAGTTGGCGTAAATTCAGCACACTGCTTAGCCAGTAAATCCACCTGCTTTGCAGCGGTCAGTGCGACTACCTTAAAGCGATCTGGATGAGCACGAATCACATCGAGCGTATTAACGCCGATGGAGCCAGTAGAACCTAGGATGGCGATCTGCTTGACTGGCATTACACAAATCCTGCCAAGAGCGCTGCGATTGGCATTGCCGGAATCAAAGCATCTACCCGATCTAATACGCCGCCATGTCCTGGCAATAAATGACTGGAGTCTTTGACGCCAGCTAAACGCTTTAACTGAGACTCAAATAAGTCCCCAAAAATACTGAAGGCCGCTAATACCGTCACCATGAGGAACATGGGAACCCAACCAAAGCGAATGGCCCATGCACCAAACAAAGTCGATTCAAAAGGCAAGAAGTAAACGCATAAGAATGCATAAACATAACAAAGTATTAAACCGCCGATAGCACCTTCAATCGATTTACCTGGACTAATTTGCACAGCAAGCTTGTGTTTACCAAACGCCTTACCTACAAAGTAAGCCCCAATATCAGCAATCCATACTAGAGCCATACTACTAAACAAAAAGATCAGGCCTAACTCACGCAAGAACACCAATGCAAACCAGGTGGCTGGCAATAAAATTAAACCGAGAACCACATAAAAAGGTCGCAGCTTTTCTAGCGAAAGATTGATGCCTTTGGCCAATATAAATGGTGCAACAAAGAACCAGAAAATGACGGCTAGAAGTAATAAGGCAAATTGCCATGAGGCGTTTTGCATGCCCAGCAAAAACAAAATAATGGCCAAGCAAAATAATGCGTATAGCCAGGCTGCACGCCCTACCTCAGGTGCTAGTAAGCGACTCCATTCCCAAGCGGCGGCCAACAAAGCCACCAAGAAGAATGCATCAACATACATTGCCGGGAGCAAAAACAGAATGGGTAGCAATACCGCCAATAGAACAAGGGCGGTAATGACTCGGGTTTTTAACATGGAGAATTAAGTTTAGTAATTAGCAGCGTCAAACTGCATCACTCATTGCTTGAGATGCAAGCTGAGCACTGGTACGACCAAAACGGCGCTCGCGCTGGCTAAACCAGTCAAATGCCTTGTGCAATTCTTTCTCATCAAAGTCAGGCCACAAAACATCTGTGAAGTACAACTCGGTATATGCCAGTTGCCATAACAAGAAATTACTCACGCGCTGCTCGCCACCAGTGCGGATAAACAAATCTGGCTCTGGTGCGTAAGCCATTGAAAGATGAGGTTGAAGCAATTCTTCAGTAACCTGTTCTGGCCTCAAATTGGGGTTAGCAGAAAGGCATTGGCGCATTGCCTGCAAGATATCCCAGCGACCACCATAGTTAGCGGCGATCGTAAAAGTTAATCCTTTGCACCCAGCAGTCTTTTGTTCAGAGAATTGCACCATCTCCTGGATGGCAGAATCAAAACGGCTCAGGTCGCCAATTAAACGCAAAGCAATATCGTTTTCTGCCAGACGAGACACTTCACCCTTGAGTGATTTCAGAAATAACTTCATCAAGAAGCCTACTTCTTCTGGTGGGCGACGCCAGTTCTCTGAGCTAAAGGCAAATACAGTGAGATATTCAACACCAAGCTTGCGGCACTCTTCAACGATTTTTCTTACAGCGCTCAAACCTTCTGAGTGCCCAGCTACACGAGGCATCATGCGCTTGCTAGCCCAACGCCCATTGCCATCCATGATGATCGCCACATGGCGAGGTATAGCACTTACCTCTGGGATGGCTAGGGTTGAACTAGAGTGTTGAGTCATGAGAGGTTAAAAATTCAAGGCGGCTTTAAACCGTCATGATCTCTTTTTCTTTTTCAGAAACGATCTTATCGACATCAATCACTGCTTTATCCGTCATCTTCTGAATTTCATCAGTAGCACGGCGCTCTTCATCCTCGGAAATTTCCTTGTCTTTGGTAAGACGCTTTAAATGCTCATTTGCATCGCGACGCAAATTACGAACAGCAATCTTAGTTTCTTCACCCTCATTCTTAACAACCTTGGTGAGGTCGCGGCGGCGCTCTTCAGTCAAAGCAGGCATTGGCACGCGGATTACAGTGCCCTGAGATGCTGGGTTTAAGCCAAGATCAGAATCACGAATCGCTTTTTCAATCACTGCAACCATCGTTTTTTCAAATGGTTGAACGTTGATGGTGCGCGCATCTGCTAAGCCTAGGCTAGCAACCTGACTTAATGGCGTTGGGTTACCGTAATAATCCACCTGAATGTGCTCGAGAATTCCTGGGTTAGCACGGCCAGAGCGAATCTTGGCTAAATTGGTCTTCAAAGCCTCGAGAGACTTTTGCATCTTTTGATCGGTATTGGTTTTAATTTCTGCTGCGGACATCAGGCCTCCTATTAAACGTGTACTAAAGTACCTTCAGGTTCACCTTGCACTACACGCATTAATGCGCCTGGCTTGAGAATTGAAAATACTTTGATTGGTAATTTGCGATCACGGCACAATGCAAATGCAGTTGCATCCATAACTTGTAGATTCTTGATTAACGCTTCGTCAAACGTAATGGTTTTATATAAAGTGGCAGTTGGATCCTTTACTGGATCGGCACTATAAATACCATCTACCTTCGTTGCTTTGAGCATAATCTCAACACCCATCTCAGCCCCACGCAGAGCGGCAGCAGTATCAGTAGTAAAGAATGGATTGCCCGTACCTGCTGCGAAAATAACGACTTTTCCCTCACCCATCGCGCGGATTGCACGTGGACGAATGTAGGGCTCAACCACTTGATCCATACGAAGAGCGGATTGCACGCGCGCCTCAACACCTTTTTGACGCAAGGCATCTTGCAATGCTAAAGAATTCATCATGGTTGCCAACATGCCCATGTAATCGGCAGTTGCACGATCCATACCAGCAGCACCACCTGCAACTCCGCGGAAAATGTTTCCGCCGCCAATCACAATCGCTAGCTCTACTCCAATATTCACAATAGCGGCGATTTCTTTAACCATGGAATCAATAGTGACTGGATTGATGCCAAAAGCATCATCACCCATAAGGGCTTCACCAGATAGTTTTAGGAGGACTCGTTTGTAGGCTGGCATGTTTTTTATTTTCCGTAATTTGCAAAGTAATTTACTTACTTAGCTTATTGATCTTTAAGCACTTTTTAATATCTCCGCCAAATTATAAAGGGCTTGGGAGGGATCAAAGAAAAGGGCACAGAAACTAAGGTTTCTATGCCCTTTTTGGTATTACTAAGCAGTGGGGCAAGCCCCAAAATAGCCTATTAAGCTGTTGCTTTAGAGGCAGCAGCTACTTGTGCAGCTACTTCAGCCGCAAAGTCGTCTTGACGCTTCTCAATGCCCTCGCCTACAACAAACATGGTGAAACCCTTGATTGTTGTATTTGCGGCCTTGAGCATTTGCTCTACAGATTGCTTGTCGTTTTTAACGAAAGTCTGGTTCAACAAAGAAACCTCTTTGAGGTACTTCTGAATAGAGCCTTCAACCATCTTTTCAACGATTTCTGGTGGTTTACCAGATTCAGCAGCTTTTTGAACGGCAACGCTACGCTCTACAGCAATTGCTTCAGCAGGAACGTCAGCCATAGACAAAGCTACTGGCTTCATTGCAGCAATATGCATTGCTACATCTTTAGCGGCAGTCTCGTCACCTTCGAACTCAACCATTACGCCAATACGAGCGCCATGGAGGTAAGAGACCAACTTGTTGCTACCAGCAAAACGCTTGAAGCGACGCGGCATGATGTTCTCGCCGATCTTACCGATCAGTGCGCTACGAACTTCATCAACAGTTTGACCATTCAATGGCAATGCTAACAATGCAGCAACGTCAGCTGGGTTCTTTTCAGCAACCAACTTCACGCAGTCATTTACAAATGCCAAGAAATCATCGTTTTTAGAAACGAAATCGGTTTCGCAGTTCACTTCTAACAAAGCACCGGTAGTGCCATTGATAGAGGCGGCAACGATACCTTCAGCCGTTACACGAGAAGCTGCTTTACCAGCCTTGCTACCGAGCTTAACGCGCAGAATTTCTTCTGCACGAGCCATATCACCATCAGCCTCAGTCAAAGCCTTTTTGCACTCCATCATCGGAGCATCAGTTTTGGCGCGTAACTCGCCAACCATTGCAGCGGTAATAGCGGCCATTATTCAGCTTTCCCTTCTTCAACAAACTCTTCTTCGCCTTCTTTAACAGCTGTCAAAATTTCTTGAACAGAGTTAGCTTTGCCTTCGAGGATTGCGTCAGCAATGCCACGTGCATAAAGGAGAACCGCTTTGCTGGAGTCATCGTTACCAGGGATGATGTAATCAACACCTTCTGGTGAGTGGTTGGTATCTACAACAGCGATTACTGGAATACCAAGCTTGTTTGCTTCAGTAATAGCAATCTTGTGATAGCCAACGTCCACTACAAAAATCGCATCAGGAACGCCATTCAAATCTTGAATGCCGCCAAGTGCTTTTTGCAATTTGTCGAGATCACGGTCGTTAGTCAAAGCTTCTTTCTTTGAAAGCTTTTCCCAGTCGCCAGCTTCTTTAGCAACTGCCATGTCTTTCAAACGCTTGAGGGAACCTTTAACAGTTTTGAAGTTGGTGAGTGTGCCACCCAACCAACGGCTGTCGATGTAAGGCATACCAGCACGAGCAGCTTCTTCAGCAATAATCTCGCGTGATTGACGCTTAGTACCAACAAATAAAATCGTGCCACGATTAGCAGCAACTTGTTTTGCAAATTTCAGGGCGTCCTGAAACATTGGCAATGTTTTTTCCAAGTTGATGATGTGGATTTTGTTGCGATGACCGAAAATGTAAGGGGCCATTCTTGGGGACCAGAAACGGGTTTGGTGACCAAAATGGCAACCGGCTTCCAGCATTTGACGCATAGTTACTGACATAACTTCTCCTAAGGGTTGTTTCTAAAGCTGAGTCCTAGCTGCGCTAAAAAACGCCACCCTGGAAGGCTCAACTCGCGATTTCAAGTCCAAAATAGACCTGAGAACGAAATTATAGCTTAAATATCAATGCTCTAGCCACCATCACCCCCAGGCAATAAAAGGAGTCAACCCTCAAAAGAACCCCTAGAAGCCCCAAAAATGGGATACTTGCCTAAATTTTAGGCAATAATGGCAAGCTAAAACTCTACAAGTCGTTGATAATCAAGGCATGAATAGTGTATTTACTGCAGAAAAAGACATCCTCGGGATGCGCGAAGCTGGCCGCTTAGCCAGCGAAGTTCTGGATCATGTGGCTCCCCACGTCAAGGCGGGAGTTACCACAGGCGAATTGGATAGGATTTGTCATGAATACATGCGCGATGTCCAAAAGACCGTTCCGGCTCCATTGAATTATCAGCCGCCTGGATACCCTCCCTTTCCAGCATCCATCTGTACTTCCGTGAATGATGTGATCTGCCACGGCATTCCAGGAGACAAAGTTCTCAAAACTGGTGATGTTGTGAACCTCGACATCACTGTCATTACTCCTGATGGCTACTACGGTGACACCAGCCGTATGTTCATGGTGGGTGAGGTTTCCGTCATGGCTAAACGCCTTACGCAAATTACTTTTGAATGTATGTGGCTTGGCATAGCTCAAGTAAAACCTGGAGCATCTCTCGGTGACATTGGTCACGTCATTCAGACTCATGCAGAAAAAGCAGGTTACTCGGTAGTACGCGAATATTGCGGTCACGGTATTGGTAAAGTATTCCACCAAGACCCGCAGATACTTCACTACGGCAAACCGGGTACTGGTGAAAAACTAGAAGTCGGCATGACCTTTACGATCGAGCCAATGATCAATGCGGGCAAACGAGACATTCGCACAATGCCTGACCAGTGGACCGTAAAGACAAAAGACCGCAGCTTGTCAGCCCAATGGGAACATACGCTGTTGGTTACTCCAACAGGCGTTGAGGTGCTGACTTGGTCAGAAGGTAGTAACCCACCTCCTGATTGCGTTAAAGGTCTTTCATTTAGACCGACATTAGTAAGCGCTTAATAAAATGAGTCAGTCGCAAGCAGTTAGCAATGTTATTGATGCAGCTAGCCTGCGTGCCGCTCGCGAAATTGCTTACGACGAGTTTAGAAAAACACAGTCTGTTGGTAAATTAACTAAGCAACTTTCTAATTTAAGCGATCAACTCCTCTCCCATCTCTGGAATAGCTGCGGCTTAAATAATGAAGCTACCTTAGTCGCAGTTGGCGGCTTCGGTAGAGGCGCACTATTTCCTTACTCTGATATTGATATTCTGATTCTGCTTCCAGCCGATGAACAACAGGCTAGGGCTTTATCAAAGCAAGTAGAGCAATTTGTTGCAAGCTGCTGGGATACAGGATTAGAAATTGGTTCCTCAGTCAGAAATGTGGCTGAATGCATCTCTGAATCTGAGCAAGACATTACCGTGCGCACTTCCCTCCTAGAAGCAAGGCTGATTTGCGGTAAGAAGCAACTCTTTAATGACTTCGCCAAGGCTTTTGAAGCAGCGATGGATCCAAAGGCCTTTTTTCAGGCCAAGCAAGCTGAACAAATTCAGCGTCATTACAAATATCAGAACACCCCTTACTCTTTGGAGCCCAATTGCAAAGAGAGTCCCGGGGGCTTGCGTGACTTACAGGTGATTTCTTGGGTCAGTAAGGCTGCATTATTAGGCGACACCTTCAAGGACCTTAATGAAGCCGGTCTTGTAACGCAGCGCGAACTCACTGAACTGAATCGCAATCAACGCTTTCTGGAAACGCTCCGCGCTAACCTGCATTTGCTTGCAGGGCGCAGACAAGATGTTCTCGCTTTTGACTTGCAGGCAGCGCTTGCAGCGTCGATGGGGGTTACAGAAGAATCCTCACGTCAAGCCAGCGAAGCCATTATGCGTCGCTATTACTGGGCAGCTAAAGCAGTTACACAGCTTAATGACGTTCTCTTGCAAAATATTGAAGCCCTCCTCTTTCCGCAAGAGTCTAAGACGATCCTCTCTATTCCGGGCGAAGGTAATGAGCACTTTATTGAGCGTCAGGGGGTATTGGATATTACCGACCCGCAGCTCTTTCAAAAGCACCCTGAACAAATTCTAAGAACCTTCTTGGTATTTGCTCAAACCTCAAACGTGAAGAGTCTATCTGCGACCATCTTTAGAGCGCTTTATAACGCGCGCCAAACAATGGATAGCAAATGGCGTAAAGACCCCATCAACCGGGCACTCTTTATTGAGATATTGAAGCAGCCTGAGGGCGTAAGTCGTGCCTTCCATCTCATGAATCGCAGTAGCGTTCTAGGTCGCTACCTCCCAGCCTTCCGTAAAATTGTTGGACAAATGCAACATGATTTATTTCATGTGTATACAGTCGATCAACATATCTTGATGGTGTTACGTAATGTGCGCCGCTTCATGGTGGTTGAGCATACCCATGAGTTCCCATACTGCAGCAGCCTCATCGCTCATTTTGAAAAACCTTGGTTACTTGTCATTGCCGCACTCTTTCATGACATCGCCAAAGGACGTGGCGGAGATCACTCGCAGCTGGGTAGAGCTGACATGCGCAAGTTTGCAAAAGATCATGGCCTGGATAAAAAAGATACCGAGCTATTGGTATGGTTGGTTGCCGAGCACCTCAATATGAGTCAAACAGCTCAGAAACAAGACATCACAGACCCCGATGTTGTGAAGGCATTTGCCAAAAAAGTGGGTGATGAGCGTCACCTTACTGCACTCTACTTATTAACCGTAGCAGATGTTCGCGGTACCAGCCCTAAAGTTTGGAACGCCTGGAAAGGCAAGCTCTTAGAAGATCTGTATCGCGCAACACTCAGGGTATTGGGTGGGGCAAAACCAGATGCCTCCTCAGAATTAGCGCAACACCAAGAAGAATCTAAAGCCAAGTTACGTCTGTACGGTATCAATGATGAATCTTATGAAGATTTATGGAAGCAGCTAGATGTCGCCTTCTTCTTAAGACAAGACTCATCTGACATTGCTTGGCTTACGCGCCATCTATATAACAAAGTTAATAGTGATCAACCGATTGTGAGGGCAAGACTCTCCCCAATTGGCGAAGGCTTACAAGTGGCTGTTTACGTTAAAGACCAGGAAGATCTCTTTGCCAGAATCTGTGCTTACTTTGAAAGACATGGCTTCTCCATTTGGGATGCCCGTATTCATACGACGCGTCATGGCTATGCTCTAGATACCTTCCAAATCTCCGGAAGCAACCTGGTAGATGAAGGTGGCAGCTATCGCGACCTTATCCAACTCGTTGAATTTGAGTTGACCGAGGCTTTAACGAATGCGGAGCCACTACCTAACCCAAGCATGGGCCGTCTTTCAAGACAGTCGCGCACTTTCCCGATTCAACCACGCGTTCACATGGTGCCAGATGATCGTGGCCGTTATTACACGCTTGCGCTCTCTGCGAGCGACCGCACTGGCTTGCTTTACACAATCTCTAGAGTATTGGCGAAGCATCAGGTATCCATTCATACCGCCAGAATTAATACGCTGGGTGAAAGAGTGGAAGACGTTCTATTACTGGATGCAGCAAACCTCGGCAAGAATCCCAAGCTCCAAATCCAGCTTGAAACAGAACTGCTTGAGGCTTTAGGGGCTTAAGCTAATTTATCTAAGGCGCGTTGAATGCGTATACTTTCAACGTCGCCAAAAGAGAACCACTGAAACTCAATATCTTCGACAGATTTCTCTTGTCGCAAGACACGCAAGCGATAGAGCAGATCAATATGTAAATGGGCGCCCTCGCTTTTTTTGGGATTCTCAGGGATCTCATGAATATCAATATCAATGGGATCTTGATTATCAGAGTCTAGCTCGCAGAAGTATCCCGTTTCCTCATACACCTCTCTAATGGCAGCTTCAATTGGGGAGTCTCCCTCTTCAATATGGCCTCCAGGTTGAAACCAACGCTTGATATATGGATGAAAGATCAACAGAACTTTGTCATCTTTGATAACCAAGCCACTGGCGGTAATATGTCCCTCCTGATTTTTTCTTGAAAAAGGGTTATGGGAATTCAAAATGGTTTTAATGCGAAAATCCTCTTCAAGCTTGAACATGTTATTTATTTAACCAAGGGATTAAAGCCAATAATTTGTGTGCGAATCTCATGCTGCTTATCGTAAATACAAAGCAGAACAATTCCAGTAGCTGCAGCCAGCATTATTAGTGACGTAGAAATCCAGGTCACATCGCCGATAGAAGAAAGGATATACCCGCAAACGGCGCCAAAGAACATCTCAATTGAGTAGAAAAGACCGGAAATGAGTCCAATATTATTTTTAAAGGGTCTAGTAACACCGGCTTGAGCGGCGGGAAAAATAATACCAATACCGAATAATGCAAAAAAGACAAATATCAGCCGAACATGAAGAGACTTAATCTCAAGCGCAGCTAATGTATACACAATTAAAGTAGCGATAAAAATAATTGCTCCAGCCAAAAAAACTAGGCGTCTTAAATTTAAGCTCGCCAATTTCCAGCGAATAAAAATTGTCCCAAAAATGAAGCCACTAATTGTTACCGAAAAAATATAGCCGTATTCAATAGTGGTGGCTTGGTAAATACCTTGAATTAGCACTGGGGATGAAGAAAGAAACGCAAAATAAACCGTCCAGGCAAGGCTAATTGCGAGGGTATAAAACACAAATTCGCGATGCCCCAGCAGGCGATAGTATTGGGAAACAACAGACCTGACCCAAAAAGATTCCCTATCCCCACGATTCACAAGACTCTCTCTCATAAAAGCATACAAAAAAATAAATACCAAGAAAGATATAGCTGACAATGCAAGAAATATTGATCGCCAGCCAAAGTAATTTGCGATGTAAGCCCCCAGGACTGGTCCAAAAATAGGAGAAATCACCATTCCCGCAGCCAAGTAACTTAATACCCCAACCTGGGATTGCTGGTCATATACATCCCTAACAATAACCCTTGCAATTAGCGTGCCACAACCCCCTCCGAGCGCCTGAAAAAAACGAAAAGCAGTTAATTGCTCAATCGTTGAAGCTAAATAACATCCAATACTTGAAACACAAAAAATCGATAAACCAGCGATACAAATAATTCGACGGCCATATAAATCGGCCAATATGCCCCCAAGCAGCAGACTTAAAGAATAGCCAAGCATGTATGAGGTTAATGTATTGGTGATATCCGAGCTCATTGCACCTAGTTGTAGGCCCATGGCAGGCATTACTGGAAGATAGATATCTGTAGCAATCATTGGCAAAATTACCAAGGCCATAAGAATTGGTATTAGAAATTTACTTTTATGGGACATATAAAGGCTCGTCTTGAGTTTTCTTATATATTTCTTTCTGGTCTTGTCGCAACCCAAGTGACTCAACTATGTGTCTAGCAACATTTTTTGCTCTCATGGAGACCATATCAAGCGAACTTACAAAATAGTACGTTCCTGAAGTAAGCTGTCCTATTGCATAAAAATAATTAAGACTCCGATGACTTACGCTTTTGACAGTTGAAGTCTCATAATCCAACATAATTCCACCATGTGGGTTTTTGACAATAACCCCTGATTTAAGCAAGTTTTTTATCAACAGCAACTCTGTTCTACCACCAACATCCTTAGCCGGACCCGTTGCATTAATTATCCAATCGCAATGAACTTCGATACTTGATTTAGATTCTCCAGATTCCCCAACAAGGGCCGTGAACCTATTTCTTCCGGAAACATTAATCATCCTTAAGTACGGGTAATGCGTAAGAATCCCCGCCTGAAATAAAGAATGTAGCTTGAGCGCAGTATGCATGGGCAGAGGGACTCTTTTAGCAGCCCATAATCGATGAAATTTACTCATAAATAGGTCTTTCTCTGAGCTGGAGAGCGCATTCCAAAAGTCACCGATAACGTCATCGGTTTTGATTGCTAAATTTTGCCAAGAAGAGAAATCCCTATCCCCGCCTAACAAGGACTTGATCCAACGGCTATATTCAATATTTGAGGGGCTAAAGAATTTATTCCAAGTAATTCCCGCCCATAAAAACTCCTTCCTTGCTAGCCTCAATAGCTGACGCACAGATATCCCCTTGTTATTTTTACTCTTTAAAATTTCAAGATTATCTAAAGTCAAATATTTCAACTCATATTTTTGCTGTTGATATCTTGCCAATGGAAAATTTGAGTCTCTTGTAAAGAAATTGATTGGCCCTTGATGATCTTGGTTGGCTAGTACAACTGCGATATCAGCTGCAGTAAGCTGTCCACCAATAATGCCAACGCTATCCGTCTTTGCAATAAGCCTCAAATAATTGTTTACTGGATAAGGGTTATTGATATATTGGCCCTTACCAACCAACTTAAAGATGTCCTGCGGGGAGTTATTGCCTATGCATAAAATTACACAATCAAATTCTTTGGGCTGCCCTCCAGAGGCTATTACATTGAATTTAGTGCCACCTAACACCGTAATATCGACCACCTCTAGATTAACCAAGATAACCTCAACACCCAACTCCTCAAGAGCAAGGATTGCGTCCTCTAAACGACTTTTTAGATACAAACCAAAGAATTGTCGAGAGATATAGCCGTATGGAGCCACCCCTGATCGAGACATGACATGATCGTTACCGATCCCGCATCCACCCTTAAAGGTCCACTCCCAAAAATCTGCTGCATGATGAGCAAAAATTGATGTGGTTGAACTTGTCATATTCATCAATAACTCATTGCTATCACACTGATATGCATAGCCCGGACCAAAACCAAAACTTTTCTCAAAAATAGTTATTTGTAATTTTTTATTGAAATTAGAAGGCAGATACTCAAGCAATCCAAATAGCGTCGCAACAGCTGCAGCACCAGAGCCGATAATTGCAATGCGAAAGATTGCCTGAGTCTCGGAAGAAACTGTGTCATCACTTGATCCAGTGTGATGATTTAGAGATTTTTCTGTTAACTTGCTACTCATGTTCCCCTTTCAAAGCTTCGAGCTTATCTAGAGGATGGAAAAATGACTACCTGATATTTTTGTAGGAAATAGACTACTTCAATAAATCCATCATTGCCACTTCATCAATCACTGGAACGCCTAGCTCTTCTGCTTTTGTAAGCTTACTACCGGCATCAGTACCGGCAACAACATAATCTGTTTTCTTGGAAACCGATCCCGCTACTTTTGCCCCAGCCTTTTCAAGAAGATCTTTTGCTTCATCCCGGGTCATCGTCGGGAATGTACCCGTCAGAACAAATGTTTTACCTACAACAGCTGCGCTAATGACTTTTTCTTCTACGGAGAGCTGCATTCCCGATGCTAATAGTTGCTCAATCACTTCACGGTTGTGCGCTTCTTGCATAAAGCTGGTTATGGAGTCTGCAACAACCGGGCCTACATCTTTTACCGTGAGTAGATCTTCGAGATTTGCATCCATTAAGGCATGCATAGACTGATAGTGATTAGCTAAATCTTTGGCCGTAGTCTCACCTACATGGCGGATGCCTAAAGCAAAGATAAATCTGGCTAAGGTGGTGTTTCTGGAATGGTTAATTGCTTGAATGAGATTGTCTGCAGACTTCTCACCCATACGCTCTAGATTGGCTAGTGCTGTGAAGCCCAATCTGTAGAGATCAGCCGGGGTTCTAACGAGATTGTGATCTACCAACTGATCAACTATCTTCTCGCCCAGACCCTCAATATCCAGCGCTCTTCTATGTGCAAAGTGAATTAATGCCTGCTTGCGCTGCGCGCCACAGAAAAGACCACCGCTACAACGAGCCACCGCTTCATCTGCCAAGCGCTCAATATGAGATTCGCATACAGGACAACGGGTTGGCATTTGAAACTCTTGGGTATTTACAGGACGACGATCCTTGATAACTGAAACCACTTCTGGAATAACATCGCCTGCTCTTCTTACCGAAACAGTATCACCTACACGCACATCCTTGCGCCTCACTTCATCTTCATTGTGTAGCGTGGCATTAGTAACGGTTACACCACCTACTTCTACTGGCGCCAATCTGGCTACTGGAGTAATTGCTCCTGTGCGTCCTACTTGGACGTCAATACCCAAAACAGTAGTGAGGGCTTCTTGCGCTGGGTACTTATGTGCCAATGCAAATCTGGGGGCTCTTGATACAAAACCTAACTTAGCTTGCTCAGCAAATGAATTTACCTTGTAGACAACACCATCAATGTCATATGGCAGTGCATCCCGTTTAGCACCTATCTCGTTATAGAAGGCCAAGATCTGCTCTACAGAATGCAGCACTCTACGCTCCGAGCATACCGGCAAGCCTAGTTCAGCGTAAGTATTGAGCAATTCTTCATGGGTTTGAGGTAACCAAGAGGCTGGCTCTAGGGCGCCCAAGCCATAAGCAAAGAAAGAAAGTGGCCGTTTAGCAGTGATCTTTGAATCCAATTGACGAAGACTACCTGCTGCAGCATTGCGAGGGTTGGCGAATTCTTTCTCACCCAACTCTGCCGCTTGTCGATTCATCTTCTCGAAGTCTTTGAGGTACATAAAGACTTCACCGCGCACTTCTAGAACTTTCGGAATATTCTTGCCCGTGAGCTTGAGTGGGATAGCGCGAATCGTTTTGATATTGGCAGTGACATCTTCACCGCTGGCGCCATCGCCTCGGGTTGCCGCCGTTGCCAGTGAGCCATTTTCATAGCGAAGAGAGATTGCCAGGCCATCAAACTTTAATTCACCCGCATAAGCCACATGATCAACATGAAGAGCCTCACGACAACGACGATCAAAGGCAATCAACTCACTATCTTCAAATGCATTATTTAAAGAAAGCATTGGCACTGCATGAGCAACAGAATCAAACCCCTTTAATGCCGCTCCGCCTACCCGCTGAGACAGGGATTCTGGGGTAATCCACTCGGGATGAGCGGCCTCAATATTAATTAACTCTCTATAGAGACGGTCGTATTCAATATCAGGAAGAAGCGGATTATCTAAAACGTAATAGGCATGCTCTAAGCGCGCAAGCTCGGCTTGTAAGAATGCGTAACGCTCCGCTAAATTTGTCGGACTAGTGGACGACAACGTGATTTCCTAGCTAAATAGTCTGCTAGCTGTAGAAGATCCAGCTGGAACGCCAGATTTCTCAAGATTGGCATAGAGAACATCGAGATGCTGACGAATGCTGATGACCGCAGCCTCACTCAAATTGATACCATTGTCATCCACTAAGCGGCCATGGGCAGCTTGTGCAATCTCCACGCCTTCAGAGAGCATTCTTTCAAATGCGCGCTCTTCTTGTGGCACCAAGGGAACTTCAAGCAATAAGGTCACCTGAGTTACCGATTTATTTGGATCAAAATCAGTGCTACTAAAAAGCACTACGCCTTTGCTGAGATATTCATATTGGCGGCCATTACGAGATAACTTAAATCCACGTTGACGCATGAGCGCATCAAAGTTACCCCATGGACACGGCTCATCAAAGAGCACATTGATACTCAATTGAATATCGCTTTCAGCAGCCATGACATCTAATTCATTAGCACCTTCCAACATCGCGCTCACGCTGGGCATATCGATTTGTGAACCCAAAGTCTCAGCAAGCGCTTGGGCACGAGAACAAAAATCGGATAGCTCTAGAACGCCGATAGCGCCTTTGCGGCTTGCTAGCTGAATAGCTAGCTGTAAATCAGAATATGTAGAGTCAGGATGAAGCTCTTCCCAGTCTTCAGCAACATCTAGATTAGCATTTAAGCCTTCACACATCCAGCGTGCAGTTGATTGCGCCTGAAGATCAGTCCAGGCATTAATTTCTTCTAGAATTTCTGAGCCGCTAATGGCCTCATCAAAGCGCAGTGTGATGACACAATCAATCCGCGGATCAATCGCAAACTTTTCTGGGGCTGGAATAGTTGTTAATGCTTCGCCGAAGCTGGGCTCAGTACGCCCTGCATCGCCATCAGCAAAGCCTTGACCAAATCTAGGCTCTTTTCCAAAGCGATCATCTAAAGAATATTCAGTGAGCTCTTTTGCCTTACGACGAGCACGTGCATACTTAATATTCAAAACTGCCACTGCTATCAGAATTAATAGCCCAATAACAGCCAGAGCAAATTGCAAATCAGACAAGCCCAACATCGTCATGATTTGTTCTACGTACACTTAGGCAGCCTCCACCATTGAAACAGCAGAAGAAATATCCACCGCAACAATGCGGGATACGCCCTGCTCTTGCATCGTGACACCAATCAATTGATGTGCGATTTCCATAGTGATCTTGTTATGAGAGATAAACAAAAACTGTGTCTTATCTGACATTTTGGCAACTAGCTTTGCATAACGCAAGGTATTTGCGTCATCCAATGGAGCATCCACCTCATCAAGCAAGCAGAATGGGGCTGGGTTCAAAAGGAACAGTGAGAACACCAAGGCAATTGCAGTCAAAGCCTTTTCACCACCAGAGAGGAGGTAAATAGAGCTATTTTTCTTGCCAGGAGGCTGGGCCATAACCTGTACACCAGAATCCAAAATCTCTTCACCAGTCATTACCAATTCAGCATGACCACCACCAAACAACTCAGGGAAGAGCTTGCCGAAGTGGGTATTGACCTGATCAAAAGTGCCCTGCAATAAATCACGTGTCTCGGCATCGATTTTCGCGATTGCATCTGTCAGAGTCTGCATTGCTTCATTCAAGTCAGCAGACTGCGCATCCAAGAACTGCTTACGTTCACGGGAGCTTGATAGCTCATCCAAAGCAGCCATATTCACTGGGCCTAAAGACTGAATTTCAGTATTCAAGCGATTGACTTCGCTCTGCAATGCGCCAACTTTTAAGTCAGCACTGAAATTTGCCTCAAGTGCAGTAAGGTCAGCCTCTGCATCAGATAACAATGTGGCAAATTGCTCAAAGTTCAAACGGGCAGCCTGCTCACGCAATTGCAAGTCCACCACTTTGTCACGCATTGGCTGTAGGCTGCGCTCAACTTGCATACGAGACTCATCGGCTTCACGCAATTGATGCAATAAAGCATCCTGCTCAGTACGAGCATTCGCTAAGGCAGCTTCACGTGCACTGCGCGCTAGCAATAGACCTTGTAATTTATCTTGCGCCTCTTCGTCGCTCAGAGTTTCTAGTTCTTGAGCGGCAGCATCATGCTTATCCTGAATTTCCATGATCTGAGTTCGGGCAGTACTTTGATCACGTTGCAAATCAGTGATGCGCTGCTGCAATGAACGCGTTGCAAAGGCCGCCTCTTGAGCAGCCATTTCAGCGGAACGGAGTGACTCACGCAAACGATCGCGCTCTTCAGTAGAGCGCTCTAATTTTTCTTGCGCTACTTGCAAAGCTTCTTGCAAGCCTTCTTTAGATTCTTCTGATTCAAGCAACTCAGCAGCAGACTGCTCTTGGGTCTGACTCACTTGCTCCATTTGTTGGCGCAACTCACTCAATTCACCCTGAATCTGTGCTGCACGTTGACTGTATTGCTCTTCAGCTTGAGTCAGTTGCATTCTTTCCACTTCAAAGCCGTGTGATTCTTGAACAGCATGCTCTGCATTCTCACGAGCTTGCTCTGCCGCTTGGTGTGCTGCTTGATAGTTAGCAACACATTGATCCAACTCACCCTTGAGTTCACTTTGCATGAGTTGTTGTGCGCGCAATTGCTTCTCGAGACTTTCCATCTCTTGAGCACGCGCCAACATACCAGCTTGCTCAGAATCGGCTGCATATAGTTGTACGCCAACACGACTCACCAAATGACCTTGCTGGGTAACGAATGCGCCACCAGCTGGTAATTTTTCACGGCGATGCAAAGCATCTTCAAGACTGCTAGCAATGTAGATCTTGTCTAGCCACTCTTGAAGAACAGAGGTCAATCTTGCAGCGCCTGCACTTTGCACGCGACTCAATAATGGTGTGAAGTCCGCTGGAGCAGAAGTATGTGCTGGCGTAATTTCTTCGGTGAGTAAGATGGCCAAACGACTTGGAGGGGCATCATTAGCCAAGGCCAATGTTTCTTGCACACTCTTTGCAGTGACAGCAGCTAAACGCTCTCGCAGCACTGATTCCAGCGCAGTTTCCCAGCCGCTCTCTACTTTGAGCTCTTGCCAGAGGCGCTTGCTCTCTTTAAGACCCTTACTTTCAAGCCAAGGTCCAATCTTCCCTTGAGCCTGAACACTTGCCTGCAGGGCAGTCAATGCCGTCAACTTGGCTTCAGTTTGAGCGAGGTCTTGGTTAGCAACTTGAATCTGTTGTTGCGCAGTATTGCGGGCTTCATCAGCAGCCGGAACGCGTTGTTGGGTTTCTATAGCGCGCTGCTTAGCTTCCTCAACTTTACGGGCAGCCATGACCTGACGATCTATTGCTGTTTGCAATGCCTCAGCATCAGGACGACGTAAGCCATCGAATTCACCAACAAGGCGAGTTTCGCGCCCCTTCAATTCATCTGACTGAGCTGACATTGAACGCAGGCGTTCACCCAAACTGGCTAAACGTTGCTCAATAGAAGCAACTGAATCACGTGCGCTATTGAGTTCACGTGAAGCGTTTTGATAAGCCTCTTCACGACTTGGCATTTGCTCTTGCAAACCATTTAAATCCGCTAAGAGTGTTTGTTCTTTTTCAGCAGCTAAAGACAACTCATGCTCAGTAGTACGTTGCGCTTGTGCCGCATCTGTTTCTTGGACAGTCCAGCGCTGTAACTGCGCTTGTAAATCCTGAGTTTGTTGCTGCAAACGTTGACGCGCTTCTTGCACATAAAGAATCTGCGCCTCAACTTGACTGACGTCAGAATTGGTTTGATATAAATCACCTTGCGCTTGAGAAACTCTATCTTGTAATGCGTACTGTTCTGTACGCATGGTTTCTAGCTCGGCCTCGACGTGGCGTAGCTTAGCGGTCTGCTCTTCCAAGCCAACTTGCGTATCGCGGATACCGTTCGCATGGCGCTCTTGTTCTTTACCAGCCTCGGTCTGACGCACAAACCAAAGCAGTTGTTGCTGAGACTTCATCTGTGTAGAAAGCTCAGCATGACGCTCAGCAACAGTCGCTTGTTTTTCTAAGCGAGTGAGTTGTTGATCAAGCTCTCGCAAGATATCTTCAACACGCGTTAAATTTTCTACAGTGTCTTCTAAACGTGAGGCCGTTTCCTTGCGACGCTCTTTATATTTAGAAACACCAGCAGCCTCTTCTAAGAACACACGCAACTCTTCTGGCTTTGCTTCCAAAATACGGTTGATCGTGCCTTGACCAATAATGGCGTAACCTCTTGGACCCATACCAGTGCCCAAGAAAATATCTTGAATATCTTTGCGACGTACTACTTGGTTATTCACGTAGTAACTTGAATTTCCATCGCGAGTTAAAACGCGTTTGATACCTAATTCTGTAAAAGCACTCCACTGACCTTGAGCGCGCCCTTCAGTGTTATCAAAAATGAGTTCAACACTAGCGCGGCCAGATGGCTTACGTAAACCAGAGCCATTAAAAATAACGTCTTGCATCGATTCACCACGCAATTCACTGGCACGGGATTCTCCCAAAACCCAGCGGACGGCGTCAATAATGTTCGACTTTCCGCAACCGTTAGGACCCACAACGCCAATGAGTTGGCCAGGCATTTCAAAATGGGTTGGGTCTACGAAAGACTTAAAGCCGGAAAGTTTGATGGATTTCAGTTGCACGGCGTACTTTGCAGGGAAAAAAAGAGGTTCAAATAAAGGGGTAAAAATTAAAGCTAAAGTGGGAAGATGATAGCAAGCTCTTGCCTGCTTGGACGCGTTTTTGCCCCATCTATATAATGATAAATCTACCTCCCGGGACAAAATCCCTTAACAATCTGATAGTTAACTAAAAAGCATGAGCCAATCACCACAAAACATCATTGAACAAGCCTGGGAAAACCGCGCAAACCTCTCTCCAGATAGCGCCCCTGGGGATGTCCGTAATGCTGTAAATGCCGTATTAGAGGGCCTTAATGCCGGTACTATTCGCGTGGCTGAGCGCCGTGACGTCGGTAAGTGGGAAGTAAATCAATGGGTTAAGAAGGCCGTTTTGCTTTCTTTCCGCCTCGAAGACAATCAACCTATGAGTGCTGGTGGGTTTACCCAGTTCTACGACAAGGTTCCTAGCAAGTTTGAAAACTACACTGCTGCCGACTTTGCTGCTGGTGGATTCCGCGTGGTTCCCCCTGCCATGGCCCGCCGCGGCTCATTCATCGGCAAAAACGCCGTTTTAATGCCTTCCTACGTCAATATTGGCGCCTATGTCGGTGAAGGCACGATGGTCGATACCTGGGCAACCGTAGGTTCTTGCGCTCAAATTGGCAAAAACGTTCACCTTTCTGGCGGCGTTGGTATTGGCGGTGTTTTGGAGCCAATTCAAGCTGGCCCAGTGATTATTGAAGATAACTGCTTTATTGGCGCCCGCTCTGAGGTGGTTGAAGGCGTTGTGATTGAAGAAAACGCTGTTTTATCCATGGGCGTCTATATTGGCCAAAGTACCAAGATTTATGACCGCGAAACTGGCGAAGTGCACTACGGTCGCGTTCCAGCTGGCTCAGTAGTTGTTCCGGGCTCCCTTCCTTCCGCTTGCGGTAAGTACAGCTTGTATGCCGCAATCATCGTTAAGAAGGTTGATGCTCAAACCAGAGCAAAGACGGCTATTAACGAATTACTCCGCGACTAAGTTAAATCCATGAGCGCCACACTTGAGCTCACCGAAGCTCTCATCGCCTGCCATTCCGTAACCCCGGCCGATGGTGGCTGCCAAGATTTAATTGCTAAACGTCTTCAAGCAATTGGTTTTCATACCGAGAGCGTAGTGAGTGGCCCTGAAAATTTTCAGGTAACCAACTTGTGGGCAATTAAAAAAGGTGCAGCTGGCGATCAAGGCAAAGTCTTAGTATTTGCAGGTCATACCGATGTAGTGCCTACAGGCCCATTAGAGAAGTGGACAAACAATCCCTTTACCCCAACCATTCGTGACGGCATGCTCTATGGTCGTGGCGCAGCGGATATGAAAACATCCCTCGCTGGTTTTGTGGTTGCTACAGAAGAGTTTGTCACTACACACCCAGATCATCAAGGCACCATTGCTTTCTTAATCACCAGCGATGAAGAAGGTCCCGCTAACGATGGCACAGTCATCATGTGCGATCGCCTACAAAAACAAGGTCAGCGTTTGGACTACTGCG
Organism: Polynucleobacter sp. Fuers-14; assembly: GCF_018882045.1. Classification (NCBI taxonomy): domain Bacteria; kingdom Pseudomonadati; phylum Pseudomonadota; class Betaproteobacteria; order Burkholderiales; family Burkholderiaceae; genus Polynucleobacter; species Polynucleobacter sp. Fuers-14. Next base: position 210,903 of record NZ_JACVPG010000005.1, read on the forward strand.
TCATTGGTGAACCGACTTCAGTTGATCGGCTTGGCGACATGATTAAGAATGGTCGTCGCGGCTCTTTGTCAGGCAAGCTCAAGGTGAAAGGTATTCAGGCGCACATTGCCTACCCTCACCTCGGCAAGAATCCAATTCATCTGTCGGCACCAGCAATTTCTGCATTAGTAGAAACTGAATGGGACAAAGGTAATGAATACTTTCAACCCACCAGTTTTCAGATCTCCAACATGCATGCTGGCACCGGTGCTAATAACGTGATTCCTGGTGAGTTGGTGATCGACTTTAACTTCCGCTTCTCCACCGAGAGCAAGCCAGAGCAACTACGTGAGCGTCTAGAAAAGATTCTGAAGGATGCAGGTCTTGAATTCGAGATTGACTGGGTATTGGGCGGTAGCCCGTTCATTACTGGTGATGGTGATCTGGCTGGAGCATTACGCAAGGCCATCAAAGCAGAAGTCAACATTGATACAGAACTTTCCACTACTGGTGGTACCAGTGATGGCCGCTTTATCGCCAATATTTGCAAAGAGGTTGTGGAGTTTGGCCCCCTCAATGCGACTAGTCACAAGATTGATGAGTGTGTCATCGTTGACGATGTCGTGCCACTCAAAAATATCTATCGCAAGACCCTCGAACAGTTAATCGCTTGATCGACCAATTGCGCACCCGACTTTTCTTCTAAAGAACTCAACATCATGGACCCTGAGTCTCAGCAACACCTCACAGTAAACCAGTGCATCAATCAGGTTACACAAAAACTCGAAGCGGCAAACTTACATTACGGCCACGGGGCAATTGATGCCCAAAGTGAAGCTTTGTGGATTGTGAGCAAACAGCTTAATCTCAGCCCCGCAGAAGCTTTGGATCACCTAGATGATGCAATCTCCGATGAGCAACAGCAAAAAGCATCCGCTATTGCCGATACCAGAATCTCGACACGCAAACCACTAGCCTACATCTTGGGTGAAGCCTGGCTCATGGGCGTGCCTTTTTTCTGCAGCGAGCAAAGTATTGTTCCGCGTTCCTGGATTGCAGAACTCATCGTTGATGGCTCACTAGAGACCTGGTTGCCAGCTGATGGCAAAGCGCTTGATCTTTGCACTGGCAATGGCTCGCTGGCAATTCTCGTGGCTATGTCATGCCCAGATATTCATGTAAGCGCGTGTGATATCAGCATGCCTGCACTTTCTTTAGCTGCCCGTAACATAGATCGTCACAGTCTCAGCTCTCAAGTAGAGCTATTAGATGGCGATCTTTGGGGTGCTTTGCCAGAACCAAATGAAGATAACCTCTTTGATCTGATCATCTGTAATCCACCATACGTGAATGCCGCCTCCATGAATGCGCTTCCTACTGAATATCACTCAGAGCCAGAGTTGGCTTTAGCTGGTGGAGAAGATGGCATGGATATCATCAGGCGCATTATTGCTTCAGCACCCGATTACCTATCTGAGCGCGGCGCTATTTTGCTCGAGATTGGTAATGAGTATGAGCATTTCAAAAAGGCTTTCCCGCAAATTCCAGCAATCTGGATGGAAGTATCCGCAGGAGAAGAGCAAGTCTTATTAATTCAAGCGGAAGACTTGCGCTAGGGAATTAACTGAGCTCGGCTGCAGCAGCAATAGCCTGGTCAATTCGCTCCACTGGAATTACTTTCAACCCCGGAATCTTGGTCTTCGGCATATTGGCTTTTGGAATGATGGCCACAGTGAAACCTAACTTAGCAGCTTCTTTCAAGCGCTCTTGACCACGAGGACAAGGACGAATCTCACCAGCCAAACCTACTTCACCAAAAACAATCAACTCTTTTGGCAATGCGCGATTTCGAATAGATGACTGAATCGCCAGAAGAACGGCTAAGTCAGCCGCCGGCTCAGAAATCTTGACGCCGCCTACTGCATTTAAGAATACATCTTGATCAAAACAAGCGACGCCAGCATGACGATGCAGTACCGCCAAAAGCATTGCCAAACGCGCTTGCTCTAAGCCAACGGCTAAACGACGGGGATTAGGCACATGCGCTGTATCTACTAAAGCCTGAATCTCTACCAATAAAGGTCTACTGCCCTCTTGTGTAACCAATACACAAGCGCCCGGAACCATTTGCTCATGTTGTGACAGAAAAATGGCTGATGGATTCGTTACGCCGCGCAGACCTTTTTCGGTCATCGCAAATACGCCCAACTCATTGACAGCACCAAAACGGTTCTTGATCGAACGCACTAAGCGGAAAGAGGAATGGGTATCACCCTCAAAATACAAAACGGTATCGACAATGTGCTCTAAGACCCTAGGACCAGCAAGATGACCATCCTTGGTAACGTGCCCGACCATCAGCACACAGATACCACTTGATTTAGCGGCCCTAGTGAGCTGCGCTGCACACTCACGAACCTGTGCAACAGAGCCAGGAGCCGAACTTAACACCTCTGAATACAAAGTCTGAATCGAATCCACTACCAATACTTGCGGCTTCACGGTATCCATAATCGATATCAGTTTTTCCAGCTGAATCTCCGCTAACACTTCAAGCTGAGGTGCATCTAAAGCAATACGCTTTGCACGCAGAGCAATCTGCGCAGCGGATTCTTCTCCACTGCTATAAAGCACATTCATGCCCGCAGAACTCATCTCTGCTAATGCCTGGAGTAGCAAGGTAGATTTACCAATACCAGGATCGCCACCCAAAAGTACCACGCCACCAGGAACCAAGCCACCACCTAGTACACGATCAAACTCTTCAACGCCTGTGCTAAATCTTGGCAAGTCTTCAGCGCTAATAGCGGATAACTTTTGTCTTGGCAGTGATTGCGCCAAGCCCTGAAAGCGTGCATTGGATGTCGTCTCAGGCAAACCCTCTTCCAAGGTATTCCAAGCCTGACAAGATGGGCACTGGCCCTGCCACTTAGCAGAGGTACCGCCACAAGATTGGCAAATGTAAATCGTTTTGACTTTAGCCAAGGATTGCCTGATTCAATAAAAAGTAAATTGAGGGAAAAATTAATCGAGCTGGGTGCCCGCTTTATTTTCTTGTGCACGCTTAGGGGCATCTTTACGACGTTGCTCTAAGTCAGCAGCTCTTGCTGCAGCATCTTTTTGCTTTTTCTCAAACTCGCGTTGATTAGCTGTTCGTTCAGCCGCTTTTTCGGGCGAGGCCCTCTCAGTAGCACGCTTAGCGTCTTCTTGAGTCTTTAAACTTTCACGAAGCTTACGCTGCACTTCATGCAAAGCCACCTCTTGCTCGCGTATCGGATCGATTTCCTTGCGATAGTCTGCGCGAGCGCTTCTCAAGCAAGAATTGACCCAGTAATTCTGATAGCAATCAGAGGATGCTTTGCCCCAGCGATATTTAGCCCAGTCACGCTGCAACTCAAGGTCTTGCTCAATCTTATTCAATTGATCAAGGTCAGCCTCTTCTGCAGGAGTGGCCAATACAACCCCACTTAATGCAGACGCCAACAAAAATATTGAAATCAATAATTTTGATTGGAGCAAAAGACTCTTTCTCAAATCTCGACCTTTGCACCCAACTCAACCAAGCGATTTGCAGGAATCTTAAAGAAGTCTGACTGGCGTCCAGCATTCTGATACATCCAAGCAAAGAGTCGTTCACGCCAGATTGCCATACCCGGCAATGAAGTGGGAACAATAGTATCCCTTGAGAGAAAGAATGAGGTGTTCATTAAATCAAATTTCAGATCAAACTGAGTCTCAAGCAAAGCTAAAATTTGATTGGTATCAGGAGTCTCTTTGAATCCATAAACTGCACGCACTACATAAATATTGGGGCCAAGCTCTTTTAAAGTAAGTCTTTGGTCATCACTTACATAGGGCACATCCCAGATGCTGCACTTTAAGAAAAAGACACGATCATGAAGTACATGGTTATGTTTTAGGTTATGTAAAAAAGAAACAGGCAAATAATCTACATGGGCAGTGAGAAAGATAGCAGTACCTTCTACTCGGTGCGGTGGGTTCTGCAACAGAGAAGCGATAAAAGTATCCAGCCGAATTCCGTCATTCAAAACACGTTCGCGAACAATTTGACGGCCTTGGTACCAAGTCATCATTAGCAAGAAGCAAATCGAAGCAATCACTACTGGGAACCAACCACCTTCAAATAACTTGACCAGGTTTGCGGTGAAGAAGCCGACATCAATAACTAAGAAGCAGCTAATGATGATGGCTACAAGAATAGAATTCCACTTCCATAAAGCCTTCATCACCACTGCAGCCAACAAAGTTGTTAAGAGCATTGTGGTTGAAACAGCAACGCCGTATGCATTAGCTAAGTTTTCAGACTTCTTGAAAGCTAAAACAATTCCAATCACAACAAAGCAAAGCACCCAATTGATAAAAGGAACATAGATCTGCCCTTTCTCCTTGGCCGAAGTAAATGCGATTTTCATGCGGGGCAAAAAGCCGAGCAAAATAGCTTCGCTAGTCATTGAGTAAGCACCGGAGATACAAGCCTGAGAAGCGATTACCGTTGCCAGGGTAGCCAATACCACTAAAGCAAATGTATATGATTCAGGCACCATCAAAAAGAAGGGGTTTGAGACCGTTTCTGGATGAGCCAGGAGCATTGCTCCTTGCCCAAAATAATTAATCAATAAACAAGGCATTACCAATAAAAACCAGGCGTATTTAATCGGACGTATTCCAAAATGCCCCATATCTGCATACAAAGCTTCGGCGCCAGTAAGAACCAAAAAGATGGAGCCTGTCACTGCAAATGCGATGCCCGCATCCTGAGTCATAAATTGAAGGGCGTGAATAGGATTCAAGGCGCCAATAATTTGCGGTGCATCTTGAATTTGGTTGAAGCCCATTAAAGCTAAAGATCCAAACCACACCAACATAACAGGTCCAAAGAGTGCACCAACTACTGAAGTACCTTTTTTCTCAAACAAAAATAAGCACAACAAAATTCCAATCGTAATTGGAATAACGTACGGGATAAAGCTATCAGACACAACTGTAGTGCCCTCGATGGCAGAGAGCACTGAAATAGCAGGAGTAATAACAGCATCGCCATAAAATAGACAAGCACCCAAAACCCCCACAACCATAATAACGATGGATCGCTTAGATTTCGTTTTAGCAGTGCGCAAAGCAAGAGCCATCAAAGACAGAATGCCGCCTTCACCATGGTTATTTGCTCGCATGACAAACAATAGATACTTGAGCGATACCACCAAAATGAATGACCAAAAAATCATAGAAATGACGCCAAATATAGATTCAGTGGTCATCGGAATGCCATTTTGCGGATCAAAGCAAACCTTTAAAGCATAAAGTGGACTAGTGCCAATATCGCCAAAGACAATACCAATTGCGCCCAGCGCTAATGTCGCTAGGCCACCCTTTTGATGATGATCTTGACCCTGGATTTCAACCGGACGCAATATCTCTGAGTGCGAAAATTCGGGATTGCTAACTGACATGAATCATCCTTTTATAGGCCAAATGTTCAACTTAATGCGTGGCGATATGTTACTCCTTAACGATATCCATCAAATCCAGATTTTCCTTAATAAAACTGCTCATTTATGCGTTATTTACAGGAATACCTCGACAGAGGCCCCCAAAAAATGGTAGAATTTCAGCTTCAGACGCGGGGTGGAGCAGTCTGGCAGCTCGTCGGGCTCATAACCCGAAGGTCGTAGGTTCAAATCCTGCCCCCGCAACCAAATAAGTAGAAGGCTTCTAGGTCAATTGACTCAGAAGCCTTTTTGCTTTTCTAGAATCATGTAACCGCTATGTAACCAAATAATCAGAATTAACAGTAAAACCACACCCAAAAGATTGAAACTTGACGAAACTTGACGAACCCCCTCAAGACTTTTATAGTCACTGCATCATGTTGGATATAAAACTCATTAGAAGCGCCCAAAAGAAACTTGGTCTATCCCAAGCCAATCTTGCAAAGGAGTGTGGCGTTAGCAAGGAAGCCGTTTCTAACTGGCTATCAGGGGAGTCAATCCCAAGAGCTCGTAAAGCTTTGGCACTTGCGGATGCGCTCAAACTATCCTTGGATGAAATCTTCTCTATAGAAAACGATGTTTCAGAAGAACCAGTAATTGCATACAGAATGCGCAACAATCGCGCCCCATCACTAGAGGCTCAAACCGCAGGCGAAGAAATTGGCAGACATCTAAAACAACTTCTACCCTTAACCGGCTCTAATTCTGTTTTTTCACCCCGACACTTGGTTAACCCAAGTCTAGATGATGATTACGTTACAAAGATTGCAAGCGCAATCAGAGAGCAATTGGGTCTTACAGATATTGAGCCCGTTACCCACGGTCATCTAATTAATCTATTTCATGAATTTGGGGCATTTCTTGTCCCTGTGTTTTGGGGAGAGGACAAAGACGGTCATGAAAATGCAATGAGCGTGTACCTTCCAGACAGCAAATCTTCGTGGGTGTTATTTAACCTTGGCTGCAGGTTGGACGACTTTAATTATTGGCTTTCCCATGAATTCGCGCACTGCCTAACCCTTCACACACTTCAAGGAGACGAGGGTGAAAAATTTGCAGAGAAATTTGCACAGGCCCTACTATTTCCAGAAAAAATTACTGGGGAGGCTCTCGCTGCAATCCGCAACTCCAAAACTCCTCTCAAGGTAGCGAAGTCAATTGCGAATACCCATAATGTATCGGTAGTTACAGTCATAAAAGCTATAAATAAACTGGCCAAATCACGCAATGAAGCGGTACCAAAGCTTGAGACACCTGCATTTTATGCAAAATGGAATTCTGAAAAATCCACCAAACCCACTGTAGCCAAGGGACTTTTCGGCATTAATAACCCAAGCCTAGAGGATGCAATAAGAAATAGTGAAAAGCATTTTCACACCCCAATCTTTCGAGCTATCGCCAAATGGCAGAAGATTCAGGGTGGGCGCTCACCCGCTTTTATAGCCTCAGCGCTTAACCTAGACTTGAATATTGCCATTGAGATGTCTCATGTACTCTGGGTGTTGGAGGATTGACCGTCGGGTGGAGCTTCATTAAAAAGATTTAAATAATGCTCCCGCCAGTTTCTTGGGAGCAACTCCCCGTTCTGACACCAAGAGCGCACAGTTTCAACCCTCTGTCCTTTATCAAGATTGCCGCCCAACTCCATTAGATTCAATAAATCCAAGCTATTTAATAACCCCCCATTCTCATGAACTTCAGATAGCTCATCCGCAACCAAAGCCAATGGCCACTCATCAGTTGCCACTGCTGCAGACAAGACTTCAGCAGTAGCTAACACCCTTGCATCAACCAATGAAATTTGCCTGGGCTCCTTAATCTTTCCATCAATCAATAATTTTTCGAGCAACTTGTTTCCATGCTGCCGAAGATATTTAGCCAATTTCTCTATGTTGCCTTTTTTAGGCTCTCTAAGCTTTAGGCATGAGGCTGCAACTTCACTTTGCAACACCTCCTCTGACAGCCAAGGGTAACGGCTCACAACGTTGGAGCATGATGAAATCTCGACATGGGTATCAGAAATTGTCATCAACTGATAGCCAAAAAAGGTAGACCCGAGTATTGGGCGAACAGGGGAAAAATAAAGTCGGACGTAACAATTTGTATCGACAATAACTTTAGTTACGGGCTTAGTCATGCATCATCATATCCCAAGCCACCGAAGGACCATGCTCGATGACCTATTGCAATCGGGCGCAGTTAAGACGGGCAAGCAGGTAGTTGAGGATGAGTAGCGCAACACTTTGAGGCAGTCCGAGAGGCTCAAGGGCGCACCTATAGAGGATATGGAAACCTATATTGACAACAGGCTTGCAACCATGGAGATAGCCATTATTAGCAATGACCCCACTAAGAGATGAGAACGGCAACCCCATCCCCCTGGAATAGCTCTAGTACATTCATTCAATTAGCTATCTTGGATTGATTAAGAAATTTTTTAGCGCTCATATTTAACAATTTTTAATAATTTTAAAAATTAAAACTCTGTATATTAAAAATGCGTTTCCATGACGCTCCTTACGTGGTGTGATGTGCATACTTCCCCCGCCCTAAAAAGCGGGGGATTTTAAAGGGTGGAGTTATTCCGAATTGCCAAGCCCCGACAAACTGTCAAATTGGCTAAATAGGAGAATGGGTATGACTATCTATGAATTTAATGAATGGCGCTTTAGGTTAGGGCTATCAGTACAAGCTACTGCCGAACTATTAGGAGTCTCTAGAGATACCGTATTGGGATGGCAGATAGGTAAGCATCCAATTTCTAAACAGACCCAGCTAGCAACATTAGCCTGTGAGATTGCCTACATTGGAGCAAAGCAGTTTATCAAAGCTAACCCATCAAGCCTTAATAACTTTAGCCTTAGGAATCAATCAGAGTTTTTAGGAAGAAAGAACATTAGAGAGGGAATCATCGATGGCAGGAACATCCTTGAAAGAGAGCTCCCCATAGTCCTCGCACCCAAGTCACTCATCCATTACATTAAGTAAAGGTTATCTATGAAACCGCTACAACTCACCATAGCCCTGCTTTTATTTATTGTTAATAAAAAATAAAAGGAAAGTTGAACATGAAGAAAACCTTAGTTACTCTAGTGGTTACAGCTGGTTTAATGGCTGGTTGTGCATCTACTGGCACTGGCGGGATTGTTGAAATCTCTCCTAATCTCTATATGCTAGGTGAATTGGGTGGATGGGACTACACAGCATCTTCTGTAAAAGCCAGACTGTACAAACAAGCCAATACATTTTGTTTGGCTAAAAATCTTACTATGTCCCCAGTTTCAGATACCGGAACGGATTATGGTCTCGGCACGTATGCTTCTGCTGAAATTAAATTCCGTTGTGTGCCTAAGTAAGAATAATGAAGAAAATATCAACCCAACCCCTACTCCTGAAGGCAATAAACAAGCCTGACATAAGCGCATCTTTAGGGGTCAAGGGTGCTGACATTATGATGTTGAACAAAGGTTATCTATGAAACCGCTACAACTCACCGCCCTCATGTTTCTCTATAGTGTTTCAGTAATTGCGATGGCACAAACGGGATATACCCAGTACGGCAACCAACGGCAATACAGCAATGGGGTAACGGCTACCCAGTACGGCAATACGACTCAGTATTCCAATGGCACCACTGCCCATCAATACGGGAACACCACGCAATACTCCAATGGGACTACTGCCACTCAATACGGCAATACAACTCAGTATTCCAATGGGGTGACCGCGACCCAGTATGGCAACACTACCCAATACTCCAATGGGAAGTCATGCACCCAGTATGGCAATACAGTCCAATGCAATTAATCAGGACGGGGCGCCATTATTCAAAGTTGGCACATAAATTAAATTGCTTACTCTTTAATATAAAGGCATTAACATGAAAAAAATATTATTAGCCGCTTGTTTTTTGCTAATTGCCAATAGAGCATCTGCTGAATGGTTCCTCATTGGAACTAATAACGATAAGTCAAATACAACCTATATCGACTCAGATACTCATAAAGTAACTGGGGTAAATTCCGCAACTTCTTGGTTTTTGATGGATTTTAAAAATTCCATGAAGGTTGGCAATGTCATGTACCAGTCTTCAAAAACTCTATATGAATTTAACTGTCGTGATGATAGATATAGAGTTCTTGCAATGTACTTTTACTCAAAAAATATGGGTAATGGGGATGCTGTTTCTTCATCAGAGGACTATAAAAATAATGATTGGAGTTCAATTCCTCCTGGTACCGTAATGTCAGCAATGAAAAAATTTGCTTGCATTAAAAATAAGTAGCGTGACTACTAAAGACGGAAGTCTTAGAGATGTTAAGAAAGCTATGGGCTCTCCTTTGCCATCTCAATCCCAGCTACTTACTTACTCATCTTTATCTCACCTACTGCAATTAGTCATTTAAAGATGATTTAGAAAGCCCTAGGGCTTTCTTGAAAAATGTAATGACTATTTAAGTCACTTTGCTTTATCAAGGAAATTGATATTCACATCAAAAGTAAGGCTTCGCTCTAATACGGGAGACACCTTGATACTAGAGCCCTGCCCCTGCATCCCTGCCAATGGCTTAGAAAGCACAATTACCTTGATACCATTCCTTGGGGTGAAGCAGACGCCATTAGGAAGCTCTCTAGTGCGTCCATCGAATGAATATTGCTCAAGACGGACTTTCGATTCACTGCTACCGCAGGCTATTGCAGGCTCTTCGCTTGTGGAGTAAATATAGGCCACCGAGCCAACGGGGCAATTATCAAAGCACCGATTATCTTTTGCCTGACTAACACCACAAAGCAGGCCAAGGGCAATAAATATAGTGGCATGACGAACCGTATTAAAGCCTGAGCTCTGAAAGGCTTTGAGGTGGCTAGCAAGACGGCATTGGAGCTTTTGAGTTTGTTTCATATTGGATTCATATTACCAAAGCCAAATACCACTTAGGAGCCTAAAAGCCCCTTAGAAGCCCCTTGGGTTGCGTAGGGAAACTCGGGGCTACTTTTCTTTGTCCTCTTTCATGAGTGGCTTAAGTGGGGTCGGCACAAAAGGCCGAAGTGGTTTTAGTATGAATGGCTTGAGTGGCTTTAATCCTTTTTTACAAATTAAGCGCGCTGGTATTTTGTCTGAGTTCATTTTTATCCTTAATGAAGCTTGGGTATTTGGTAGGACTGTTTTTCAGCAATGCCGATTTCTTCTAGCCGTTTTTGGTCTTGTGAAATCCAGTTCGTTTACTTTCCTTGCTCTTTCTTTAATTCATTCTTTAGCCCTATATATGGCATATCTTCGTAGCGCTTACTTTTTGGGAATACATAAATTTCAAATTGGCTATTCTCAAAATTCCTAGACATTGATTCTTGTTTCGTTTGCTTTGTGGGGCTTGGTGCGTGTTCCCAATTTTTGGGAGGGAGCCTCCCAATTTCCGACCCCTCATTTTTTTCTAATGCAGGCTTCCAATTGAGATAAGCATTACTAACAAACTGGCTTAAGAATTGGCCATCGGCTTTATTGATGCGTTTCCAAGTGATAGCAAACAAGCTACATATTCCGCTAACGCTTCCACCTCGGCGGGTTTGATATATGAAGCCATGAGCGATTAACTCCTTTAGTGCCTTGGTGAATGTGTTCTTTTTTATACCGCGCTTACTCAATATTGATGAGGCTAAAAATATCGAGCCATTGTTATTGCCCCTATAGAAGTAAAGAATCTCAACAAGTACGGCTCTAGCTGAGTAGCTTAGGTCGGCATAGGAGGCGCTATCTAATACCCCCGCAGGTATTTGGATGAATGGCTCAACTTGCCTCTTGGGATGACCTGTGACCGCGCCCCTACGGGCTCCATCCTTAGCCATGGTTTGCCTCTAATGACTTATGCGCCCATGCTTCCAACTTGTATTTAGCAGGCTTTGAGCGTGGCTCTAAATTCGTAATAGGCCATCGGTATTTAGTAATCAAATCAAAAATGATTGCCGCTAGTCTCCATGAGCCACCCATCTTTAAAAACATGGGCTGAGTTAGGACTTTGCCACCGCGAAGGAATTTCAAAACCTCACCTTCTTTGCTTGACGGGTTTGGCTCAAGTGGCGAAAATGAATATGCATCAAAAAGCTCAGCTTGTTCGCCTGCCCTAATTGCCTTTACCGAGGCGTTAGGGCTTATTTTTGTGTTCTCGCTCTTTTTCATAACTCACACTCCGCCATTTAAGAGCTTGGCAATATCGGATACGCTCCAAAGTAATTGACCGCCAATTTTCTTGGGCACTATTCCATAGGAGTGCCCTTGGATACAGAAGTTTTTTAAGAGTGTTTGGCGGGCTTTATTTAAAGCTAAAGCCGCTTCGCGAGTGCTGATTAAATCTCTAGTGCCTGCAACCTCTAGTAGCTTTGGAAGTGTTGCGCTTGTTTGATTCATTTTGAAAGCCCTTTATTTGTATTGAAAGAGCCTCCATTCTTAAAAACGAGGTGAACAGGGTCGCTAATCCGTAATACAGGGTCGCTAATCCGTAACTTTTTTACTTTTTAAATCCCGCTTAACTTCAGATACCCTAGTCTTAAATGTTGCCCTAGTAATTGTTTTATCGCTCTCGTAAATCAATATCTCTCCATCTGACATGGTCTTACTTGGAGTAATGCTTTTGGGCGGATTGCTTCTTAAGGAGCTCCATAACTTTTCGGATACTCCCGAGTCCTGACTAATCCACTCTGGATTTAATTCAAACAATTCTTTGATAGCTTTCTTAATCGTGCCATATGCACCCTTCTTTCTGCCCCCATCAAATTGACCGAGCTTTTCCCATAATCCCTCCTCAGCGATGCCAATCTCATTCTGCACCCAGCCAAGGTCACGCATGGCGCTACCGTAAAGAATCCAAGCGTTTTCTGTATTGACCCCTGCATTCAAAATGGATAGCGCCGTTCTGAATCTGTAGAGGGCGCGAGATAGCGAGTGAGCTCCACGCTCTGCACCTGACTTGCAAGCCTCATTGAAATAAAAATCTCTTTGCGAGAACTTTCCTAAAAAATCCCCGTACCGCTTTTCTAAACCTAGGCTTTTGTGTTTGTATAGCTCTAAAAGCTCAGAAATACCCTCTAGGCAAAGAGCGCCACAAGTGCGTACACCCAAGCCCCTTTGATAATCGTTTGGAGTGCTTAGATAGGCTTTTAGGTTTAATTCACCGCCCTCGAATAATGGGGGTTCAATTTCAATAGCCGTTTTCTTGGCTTTTGGTTTTATAGGTTTGGCAGTCATCCATTACGCCCTTTCTAGCGCAATCTTTCAGTAGGGCGCGAGGCAATCGGTGAAAGTGACCGACTTTCGGCTTGCATTGCCTAGCCTCGCGTTAATGCTTCAGAGGATTATTTCAGAGTCAGAAAATTGACCATTAGCCATTGCATAAACCGATAACTCATCAACCGCAAATACTGATAACTTTCGCACCCGATTGAGTGCGGATACCAGCTAGCTCCGCCTTCTTTTTTCTTCCTAATTTCTTTTTAGGGAATTTAATAATTTCTGCGGGAACTTTATCAAATGAATATATTTCTTTGTGACTATTCGAGAACCACTCCAATGTTTGCGTTAAGCTCTCTCTGCGCATCTCATCGAGGCTATCAATAGCGGGGGCTAATGAGTAAGCTAAAAACTCTACAAAGCGCTCTTGGTATTCCGCATCCATCCCTCTAAATGCCTTGAGGAGTTTCGTCTCTTGATAACTCAACATAACAACTCCAATTTTTTATGAATTAACTACCTTAAGTCTTGAAGCGCCTTCCTGAGGTTTAAATTCAACCCCTGTCTGCTCTAAAATCCATGCCTCATACTTGGTATGCCAAATAGCCAATAACTCAATGGGGCGCGATTTATAGTGTTTCTCAGCCGTTGCGCTCGGCTTATGCCCCATGATTTCCGCAACAATCCCCACGGGCATTTCCACCCATTCAGCAAGTGATGCGAATGTGCGTCTTAATCCGTGAATGGTTACGGGTGGCAATTCAGCAATACTCATGGCTCTATGGTGCGATACGCTGGGGTCGGAATATCTCCCGTCCTTAGAAGTGGGGCTACTGAAAACCCATTGATTGCGCCTTGGTAAGTTTTGAATAAGGCTATTGAGGTAAGGGGTTAGTGGTAGCTTTCTACCCTCCTCTGCCACCTTATCTTTAATCCATATCGCGCCCACTTTGGTATCTATATCAACCCACTTAAGGCTTGCCATTTCTTCGCGCCTTGCGCCTGTCAGAATTAAAGCTTGTAAGTACGCTTGGGCTACTGGGTTCTTAAGCGAGGTAACTCCGTTAAACCACGCTTTTAATTGACTTTTCTCCAGCACATCAAAACGCTTGCTCTTACGGCTTGGCACTTCATCGCGTAGCTCTTTACTCTCTACCGCGTTTACATCAATTAGCTTTAAGTATTCAGGGCGAATTGCGCACCAGCGCCAAAAGGCTCTAAACATTTCAAAACCTTGGCGGGCGTTATTGGCTCTTGTTGAAGCTTCGGCCTTTTGCCACTCCTTTAATCCATTGGCTGAAATATCAGCCATACGTATTCCCATTAACGGGTATAAAACGCCTGTCGTAGTTTTTCTTTTACTGCGCTTTCTTTCCTCGCCTCCAGCTTTAGCAAGGTTCTCATGGTCTTTTAGGTGGCGTTCGCCCCACTTCTTACCGCGCTCAATATGCGGGCGGGTCATCTTGTCTTTTTGATATGCAATGTATTGAGCCCATGCCTCGCTTACCAAAAGCTCTTTGCTTTTTAACTCTATGGCCTTGGTTTGAATCTCATCCCTTTGAGTTTTAGCCAACTCCCTAGGGTCAATTCCTTGGTCGGTTAATGCTTTGAGGCGATTAGCCTCCGCTTGGGCTTGGCTAATTGCGTAGGTCTTTACATCGCCAATGGTGAGCCTGAGGGTCTTTCCATGTAGCTTGGTTTGGAATATGTAGGACTTAGCCCCTTTTGCGGTAGCGCGAAGTCCAAGGCTAGGGGTTTTTCCATCCCATAGGATTGATTGCTCCTTACCGCTTTCACACTTAAAAGCCTCCACTCTGCCAGCCGTAAAGTTCTGTTTAGCCGTCATCCCGTGAATATCCCGAATATTCTCATGTAACCCCCATGTAACCCAATAATCGAAATATACAGGAATATTTGGGAATACTTAGAAAAGTGAGAAAATTGCTTTTCCTTATATATATTGGGCTTTATGGCGATTTTGGGAATACTTAGGAATGCTTAGAAATCTCCTTGAAATCGGGCTCATAACCCGAAGGTCGTAGGTTCAAATCCTGCCCCCGCAACCAAGAATTACGTACTAAGCCCTTAATTTTTAAGGGCTTTTTGCTTTTCTGGGCATTAAAAAAGCCCAATTTCTCGGGCTTTTTAGCTATTTCAGGGTGGCTTTAGTTCAAAACCTTGTACCCGCGACCACTCAAACATCTCTTCACAACAGCCTCTTGAGCCTGATTACCAGTAAATGCACCGCCTGCACCACCAATCACCGCGCCAGCTCCAGCAGCCTGTACGATGCCCGTTTTATTGCCGCCTGTCACAAGTCCTAATAAGCCACCAACTACAGCGCCAGCGCCAGCGCCTTTGGCCGCAGTCTCACCCATACCTGATTGCTGTTGAGCATAGTTTTGACAGTCCTTTAAATCGCTCTCATATGCAGCCTCATTGACGCCCTTCATATCCACTAGGGGGCGAACATTCGCACCGGCACACCCAACCGTCACAGCAACCACCAGAGAACATAGGCCAAGTAACTTATTCATCTGCAGAATCCTTTTATTCAATTTCACATCGATCGATGCCATATCCGTTTTATATCATGTCGCAAAAACTGTGTCGAAGATTTTGAATTATTTTTAAATAGCCAAGTCTGGGCACCTGTTTTCGGCGTTTGATGAAAAGGAATCCCCAAGCCTTGATAGCGTGCCGTGACATCTGGATGTGGATGCCCATAACGATTGCGATAGCCATTTTGTGCAAAAGCCTGATGAGGTTCCAATCTTTGTAGGAGCACTAAGGAAGAGGAGGTTTTGCTGCCATGATGTGGAGCCATAAAAATTAACTCCCTGTCGCCAATTTCATGCAGCTTTTTTTCATCTAAGCGCTCGGTAATTTCTGCTTCACCTTGCTTTTCAACATCGCCCGTTAACCAAAGCGAGCTTTGTTGATTTCGTACCTCAAGCACGCAACTCATTTCATTGGGCTTACCAGGGTATTGATCAGCAAATACTGTCTCTTCATGAGGGTGCCAAATTACAAATTCGACACCATCCCATTTCCAACGCTGACCAAAGCGACAGGGGATGGCCGGAATCTTTCTTTTATGTAAATTTTGAAGTAATGGATTAGCACTAGGCAAAGATCCCATCATCAAGTCAAATTGAATACTCTTCAGAAGTGTTGCAGCCCCACCAATATGATCACTATCGCTATGACTAATGACCATACGATCAATGTGATAGATCCCCTGGCCACGTAAATAGGGAAGAATTACTCTCTGACCCGCATCATCTTTCTTCCCTTGAATAGGCCCTGTGTCGTATAGCAATTTTCTATTAGCAGTTTCGATGAGAACTGCAGTGCCCTGACCAATATCAAAAACACTCGCCCTGAACTCTCCTTGAGCGAGATGTACATCTCCAAATAATTGGCTTGGCCAAAAAAATAAGGGGATAGATAAAAGGATGCCAAGCAATCGACCTCTCCATGTTTCACCAATCGGACCAGGTCGAATTGCATACACAATTCCACATCCAGCAATCACCAGCATCCACCACTCAGACTGTTTTGACCAAGCCACAGACCAACTCCAACTCGCCATCCATTCCAGGATGACTGCAAGATATTCCATGGATGCATGCGCCGGCAATAAGAGCCAGCGGCCGATAAATTCTGGGAGTAAGGCACCGGCAATTGCCAGCGGAGTCACGATATAACTGACCAGCGGAATAGCAAATGCATTAGCTAGTGGTGAAACAATTGAAACTTGGTAAAACCAATACAAAGTCAATGGCAGCAGCGCCAGTGTGACAACAGCCTGGACACGGCACGCCTCACGAAGGGCTTGTCCCATACGATGCATCCAATGCGTTTCCAATTCTTTTCCCGTAGGGATGCCCAATAAACCAGAAGAATCCCCCATGGCATACAGAATAGCGGCCACTGCACCGAAGGATAACCAAAAGCCTGGTGTGTAGGGAGCCATAGGATCAATAAGCAACACGAATGCCAGAGCCCACCACCAGATATCAAAAGAACATGGATTTCGGCCGGTCCATAAAGCGAATGCCACTACCCCAACCATATACATCGTTCTTTGCGCTGGAATCTGAAAGCCTGCCAACCACGCATAGATAAACGCAGTCACAAATCCCGCTACTGCCGCTACCTTGCTGACTGGAGCAATCAGTGGCCACGTGCGTCGACGCCATATAAACGCAGCAAATGAAGCGCCAACTCCTGCCAACATCGTTACATGGAGTCCAGATATAGAGATGAGATGCCCAATACCCGTTGCATTAAATACTTGCCAGTCATCTTGATCGATGGCGTTCTGATCACCCATTACCAAAGCAATCAAAACACCGACATACCTCGCATCATCCGGCAGCATAGACTGAATCTTTTTTCGCAGATGCCATCTAGCAAGCTCCATGCGTAACTCAAACTCTGTCCAAGAGATATCTTTATCCAGCAATAACTCGCCAGACCTTACAGATCCGCTAGCTCCAAAGTCTTGATGAAAAGACCAACGCTCAAAATCAAAGGTATGTGGATTTAAGGAACCAACAGGTCGCTTTAGCTTTGCCCTGATCTTCCAGCGCTGTCCAGGAATTAGCTCTGGAATCGCTTGAGGATTTCTCCAAGCAGGCTGCCAACCCAAATAGATTCTCTCTGGAAAGTGATTCAGGGCTTCTTTTCCAGAGAGGACCTCATCGACCTCAAAGGCAAACTTAGCGCCCGATGAATTACTTTGCGGCAATGCTGCAACTCTTCCCTGGAGCGTTAACTCTTTACCCTCCAACCCTGTGGCAAGAACATTCTTTAGGCGATTTTCAGCATACAAAGCATTCCATGCAAACCCCACTACAAATAGCAGGCCAATCACTGCAAATTTCTTCAGAAAAGATTCTGGATTAGAAAGCAGAATTGTCAGCAAACAAACTACGCTAAAAGTAATGCAGGAAATGAGCCAATATTCTGGCAATTGCGGCAAAAGCAAAAGGAGCAATCCCCCGGCAATGAATGCCGCAATAGCTAATCGCAATTAATTAAGAGGCTAAGTTGAGACTTGAGAGCTGAGGAATACCTACGCAGAGGGCAGACCAGCGTGGCAACACTTGCATTGCATTACCCCATACCGCCGAAGCAAATTCAGCATCACTGACACCCCTAACTAAGGCAAGTTCTTTTGCAATCCGCGGTAGAAAAGCAGGCTCATTAAAAGCAATACCCTCCCCTCTGAGCCATGCTGGTGGGATGTCGGGAGAATCTGTTTCAGTCACAATACTGTCAAGCGGCAATTCTTTTAAAAGTCTACGGATTTGCAAAGCGCGCTCATAAGTCGCCGCTCCTCCAAATCCCAATTTAAGTCCGAGCTCAATAAATTGCTCGGCCTGCTGAAAGCTGCCATTAAAAGCATGCGCAATTCCACTGGGGATATTTCGACGACGCAAGGCTTTTAAGATTGCATCCTGAGAACGACGCACATGCAGAATTACGGGCAATTGATATTTCTGAGCCAAATCCAATTGCGCATTGAAAAAGAACTCCTGCTTATGAGGGTCTAAATCCTCTACAAAATAATCTAAGCCAATTTCACCTATACCCACGAAGCGAGGATCAGATAGAGATTCAACAATTCTTTTCTCAAGTGTTTCGATGTCGCCCTCTTGGGCTTGATTGGTATAGAGCGGGTGTATTCCCAAGGTATATACCAAACCCGGGATTTCTTGACTATATTGATGGGCTAACTCTCTAACGTGAGTGCAGTCAGCCACCTTCACAGCAGGCAACAGTATTGCTTTAACGTTTTTTTCAGTGGCCGCCTGAATAACTGTGTCCAATGAATCCGCAAACTCAGGGGCATCTAGATGGCAATGGGTATCGATCCACATGGGATGTCCACTCACACAGAGAATGGTTTTAATACTCCACGCTCTAAATGCAAGATCCGATCACAACGTTTAGCGCGTACCGGGTCATGCGTCACGATCACAAAGGCTGTGCCTTGATCTCGAGCGATGTCCAACATCAAATCAAATACGCCGTCTGCAGTCTCAGTATCGAGATTGCCGGTTGGCTCATCCGCCAGAACGCAAGCGGGATTACCAACTAAGGCACGAGCTACTGCCACACGTTGACGTTCACCTCCAGATAATTCAGCTGGAGTATGGATTTCACGTGCAGCCAAGCCAACCGCTTTAAGCATCTTACTAGCGCGATCCATTGACTCATCATTACTAAGGCCACGAATACGCAAAGGCAAAGCCACATTCTCTGCAGCACTGAATTCATCTAAGAGATGATGGAATTGATAAATAAACCCAAGACTATGGTTACGCAGTTGATCTAACTTCTTCACTGATAAGTTATTCAAGTTAGAACCAGCCAAAATGACGGAGCCAGCGCTTGGAGTATCTAAACCACCCAATAAATGAAGTAAGGTGCTCTTGCCAGAACCCGAAGAACCGACGATAGCCACCTTCTCCGATGGAGAAATATCCAAATCAATCGCTTTTAATACCTCTACGCCAGTGGGTCCTTGACCATAGGTCTTGGCTAAGCCTCTGGCCTTCAGCACTAAGTTATTGACATCACTCATAGCTGAATTACTCATAACGCAGGGCCTCCGCAGGTTGGACCTTGGCAGCACGACGACTTGGGTAAAGCGTCGCCAATACAGAAAGACCAAATGCCATTAATCCCACAGTCAGTACATCGCTAGTCCTAACATCAGAAGGCAATTCGCTAATGAAATACACCTCACGCGGCAAAAACTGCACACGGAAAATAGCTTCAATGACCGGCACGATGACATCAATGTTCAGCGCAATCAATAGACCCAATGCAACACCAACCAAGGAACCCAAAAGACCAATCGCCAATCCCTGAATTAAAAATATTCTTTGAATGAGTCCAGGGCTTGCGCCCATGGTTCTCAGAATGGCAATATCAGCTTGCTTCTCATTCACTGTCATGACTAAGGTGGATACCAAATTAAATGCGGCTACGGCAATAATTAAAGTCAGAATGATGAACATCATCTTTCTTTCAGTCTGAACTGCTGCAAACCAATTGCGGTTCGATCTTGACCAATCAGTGACCCAAAGCGCCTGAGGAACAATCGCTGCTAACTCATTAGCGACTTCTGGGGCCCGCTGCATATCATCTACCTTGACGCGCAGACCGGACGGATCATGTAGGCGTAACAGGGCAGCAGCGTCCTTCCAATGCATGATAGCTAGAGAACTGTCGTATTCATAATGGCCGCTGTCAACAATGCCGACTACCTGCAAAGTGCGCATCCGCGGCATAGCACCTGCTGGAGTTAAATCACTTTCTGGAACAATTAAATTAATACGATCGCCGACATGTGCACCAACAATGGCCGCAAGTTGTGCGCCTAAAGCGACACCAAAACTACCGGGCTTTAGATCATCAATATTGCCGTTAACAAATTGTTTTGGTAAATCCGAAACCTTACCTTCTTCGCTAGGCAAGATGCCACGAATAGCAACGCCACGCATTACCCCTTCGCGAGTCAATAAACCTTGAGAACTCACCATGGGTGCCACACCAATAACGTGTGGTTGAGCTGCAACCTTCAGCGCCAGTGGCTCCCAGTTTGCCAGTCCATCAGGAGCGGTAATCTCCACATGAGATAGCACCGACAACATACGATCACGCACTTCCTTTTGGAAACCGTTCATCACCGAAAGAACCACAATCAGCGCGGCAACCCCTAAGGCGATACCAGCAGTAGAAATCCCGGAGATAAAGGATAGGAAACCATCACGCTTCCCCACGGTCTTACGACGCTTGGATCGGGTGTAGCGTAGGCCAATTTCTAGCTCAATAGGAAGTCTTAACATAGCCACAGTTTAGTGAATCGCGCAGACAAACTGATGGAATACTTAAATGCCACCTAAAATCAGGGGAATGACCGCAAATTCCACCCCCTCTAAGGCCCCGCTACGCCGCTTCACCCTGATGCTTTCAGGGGAAGATGCACTAGATGAGCTCGAAAGTAGAAATAGCCCCCATAAGGGACTGCCTCATGAGCGCTTTTTGCTCGGCGAATTGCTCCCTCTCGCCCCGGTCTTACTTCTTGGGCAATCCGCTCAAGCCGTCAATCCAAACGAAGTCATTGCCTGCTTACAGCCCGTTCATCTGCATGCCACTCGAGATCATCTTATTTTGATGGGGCAAAATCAGATTGATCTGACCCCCGAAGAGTCAGCTAAGCTTTTGCAAGCAGCACTACCTTTTATTGAAGAAGATTTTCAGAGCTCTGTACTTTTTTATAACCAGCATTATTGGTTTATTCCTGCCGGCCCATTTTCCAGCCTAGCAAGTTACAGTGTGGACCAGGCTCATGGCCGGAATATTGATTGGTGGATGCCGCGTGATACTCAAGAAGAAGGTATCGCGAAACGTTGGCGCAAACTTCAAAATGAAATCCAAATGCTTTGGCATATTGGCCCCGTTAATGAAGAGCGCGGACAACGTGGTATGCCCAGCATCAACTCAATCTGGATTAGCGGCATCGGTAAGCTCAATGACGTTCAAGCGCCTGCATTATTAAAACAATCTCAGCGTCTCATCGGCTCACACCCCATTCTGGCTGGCCTATCCAAGCTATTAAGCCTTCCACATGAAATCCATTTAGATGATAAAAATTTAGTTGGCGCCTTTGCCTGGCTTGATCAACCACAAGCAGCCTGGCCTCAGTTAAGTGCAGCACTGCATAGCAAACAACTGGATGAGGTTGTCATCATCGACTTTCTGCTGGGAAAGGTACGCGAACGTATTTTCACCGCTAAAGACCTCAATAAAAAATCTTGGGCCTTCTGGAAAAAAGCAGAGCCACTGACTTGGAAAGAAATTAGTCAGCCATGAGTTACGCATGAGTTTCATATGAGCTTATTTTTACAACGCCCCTTCTCAGAGCGCACTGCCGCCTGGTTAGCGCAGAGTGGCTTACACCCGCTACTGGCTAGACTCTATGCTGCTCGAGGCCTGCAATCTCCAGAAGAACTCTCGCTCGATTTAAAGCAACTGATTTCACCAGTTGAACTAAAGAATTGCATCAGCACCGCCTCTTTACTCGCCGATATCCTTGAGAAAAAAGAGCCCATGCTCATCGTCGCAGACTATGACTGTGATGGCGCAACCGCTTGTGCCGTAGGTCTGCGAGGTCTGCGCATGCTGGGCGGACCTGATACACCAATTCAGTTTCTAGTTCCGAACCGCTTTACGATGGGGTATGGCCTCACACCCGAGGTTGTTGAGTTGGCAGCACAACAAACGCCTAAACCGAAATACCTGATCACTGTCGATAACGGCATTGCTAGTGAGGCTGGCGTTGATCGTGCTCGTGAACTGGGTATGGAGGTGATTGTGACCGACCATCATCTACCTGGAGATAACTTACCGAAGGCGCTAGCAATCGTTAATCCAAACCAACCAGGTTGCAGCTTTCCAAGCAAAGCTCTTGCTGGTGTTGGTGTGATGTTTTATATGCTGGTGGCATTACGCGCTGAACTTCGCAAGCGCGGTAAGTTTACCAATGAAACTCAACCCAAGGTAGAGAACCTATTAGATCTTGTTGCCTTAGGAACAGTTGCTGACGTAGCGCAACTCGATCGCAATAATCGAGTATTAGTTTCTAATGGCTTAAAACGTATCCGTGCAGGGATATCTCAACCAGGCATTCAGGCGCTATTTCAGGCGGCGGCTCGAGATCCACGCAAAGCTAATACCTTTGATTTAGGCTTTGCCATCGGCCCCAGACTCAATGCCGCAGGGCGTCTAGCGGATATGACTTTAGGCATTCGCTTGCTCCTCACTGACAATGCAGATGAAGCCCTCAATCTTGCACATGAACTCGATCGCATTAATCGTGAACGCCGAGTGATTGAAACGGGGATGCAAGAAACTGCCCTCTCTCATCTTGCCGAAGATCAACTTGACGGCACTATGGCTGAGCGCACCAGTATTTGTTTATGGAACGCAGAATGGCACCAGGGTGTTGTTGGTATTGTGGCTTCACGACTGAAGGAACGCTTTAATCGCCCAGCGATTGTGTTTGCCCCTGCCGATGGCAGCACCGGTGAAGAATTACGTGGCTCTGGTCGTTCACTGACAGGCTTTCACTTGAGAGATGCCTTAGACCTGGTTTCCAAAAGAGAACCTGGACTCATTTTGAAGTTTGGTGGTCATGCGATGGCCGCAGGCCTAACGATTCGAAAAAGTGATTTTGAAAAGTTTGACACCTGCTTTCAGGAGGTAGCAAGTAGCCTATTAACGGATGAGTTACTAGAGCGCCGCCATGCCCACGATGGCGCATTGGAGCTTTCTGAATTTACTCCTGAAATAGGCGACCTACTAGCCGAAGAGATCTGGGGTCAAGGTTTCCCGCAGCCTGTTTTCTATGGGGAATTTGAAATTACCCAGCAAAGTCTCATGAAAGAAAAGCATTTACGACTGATGGTTCGCCCTATCGGCAGTTCTGAACTCAAGCCAATCAATAAGCCACTCGCTGCCGTTTGGTTTAACCGCACTCAGAGCCTGCCCGCCAAAGCTAAATTAGCCTATCGCCTTGTCACTGACCGTTATCAGGGTCAGGCCCGAGTGCAGTTAATGATTGAAGCCCATGATGAGATGGCCAACACCTAAGAGCCCAGGGCAATAACCCCCTTATAATTAGGGCATGGAAGCTGAACAACTAAATACTATTTCGAATACCTTGTCCGATCTGCTCACCCGTGAGCAAGCTCTTCGGGGGTATCTTTGACTTCGAAGTAAAGTCACGTCGCCTTACCGAAGTTAACTCGATTCTGGAAGATCCCACCATTTGGGATGATCAAAAGAAAGCACAAGCGCTGGGCAAAGAAAAGAAATTGCTCGATGGCGTAGTGGCGACTCTTACCGATCTCAATACCAACATTACTAGCGCTCTTGAGCTGTTTGATATGGCCAAAGAAGAAAGCGATTTTGAAACAATCGGCGCTATTGAGAAAGATGTTGAGAGCTATAGCAAGACTATTGGCGATCTAGAGTTCCGCCGCATGTTCCATAACGAGATGGATTCATGTAATTGCTTTATCGATATTCAAGCTGGGGCTGGCGGTACAGAAGCCTGTGATTGGGCCAGCATGCTCTATCGTCAATACCTCAAGTATTGTGAGCGTAAAGGTTATAAAACAGAAATACTCGAAGAGTCTGATGGCGACGTTGCAGGCATTAAGAGTGCGACGATTAAAGTCGATGGTGAATACGCATACGGACATCTCCGCTCTGAAACTGGCGTGCATCGCTTGGTGCGTAAATCCCCTTTTGATTCTTCCAATGGTCGCCACACATCCTTTGCCTCTATCTATGTGTATCCAGAGATTGATGACTCGATTGAGATCGACGTTAATCCTGCCGATATTCGTACTGATACCTACCGCGCTTCTGGTGCAGGTGGTCAGCACATTAATAAAACAGACTCAGCAGTACGCTTAACCCATATCCCAACGGGAATTGTGGTGCAGTGTCAGAACGACCGTAGTCAGCACCGCAACCGTGCTGAAGCGATGAGCATGCTCAAGTCTCGCCTCTACGAACATGAGATGCAAAAGCGCCGTGCTGAACAAGATAAGTTAGAAGCCAGCAAGACCGATGTGGGTTGGGGCCATCAAATCCGCTCCTACGTCTTAGACCAAAGCCGCATTAA
Organism: Polynucleobacter sp. Fuers-14; assembly: GCF_018882045.1. NCBI lineage: Bacteria > Pseudomonadati > Pseudomonadota > Betaproteobacteria > Burkholderiales > Burkholderiaceae > Polynucleobacter > Polynucleobacter sp. Fuers-14. The sequence continues at coordinate 235,330 of NZ_JACVPG010000005.1, forward strand.
AGACTTACGCACTAACGTCGAAATTTCCAATACTCAAAAAGTATTAGATGGCGATCTCGATGCCTTTATTGAAGCCAGCCTAAAACAAGGCGTGTAAAAACTAACTCTCATTACTGCACCACTATAGATATGAACGATAAAACCCATTTAGATACTGCTCCAGCTACCGAAGTAGTTGATGAGAATCACATCATTGCGGAGCGCCGTGAAAAACTGGCCAAGCTGCGTGCTGGCGGTGTTGCATTTCCGAATGACTTCGTTCCCACTCATTTAGCGGCTGATTTGCATGCTCATTACGACAGTCTGACTAAAGAAGAATTAGCCGCCAAGAAAGTTCATGTCAAAGTAGCTGGTCGCATGGTACTCAAGCGAGTAATGGGTAAAGCCAGCTTTGCCACCATTCAAGATCGCAGTGGGCAGATTCAGTTCTACATCAATGATGAGCTCAGCGGTACCGATGTTCATGGTGCCTTCAAGCACTGGGATATGGGTGACTTCATCTCTGCTGAGGGCAATCTCTTTAAGACCAATAAAGGCGAGCTGTCTGTTGAGTGCAGCAACTTACGCTTACTCAGCAAATCATTGCGCCCACTACCAGATAAGTTCCATGGCCTCTCAGACTTAGAGACTAAATACCGCCAGCGCTATGTAGACCTCATTGTGAATCCAGAGAGTCGCAATACATTTAAAGCGCGTAGTAATGCAATCGCTTCATTACGTCGCCATATGTTGGATGCAGACTTTATGGAAGTCGAAACCCCAATGCTCCACCCGATTCCTGGTGGTGCAGCAGCGAAGCCATTCATTACTCATCACAATGCTCTCGACATGCAAATGTTCTTGCGTATTGCTCCAGAGCTTTACCTCAAGCGTTTGGTAGTTGGTGGTTTTGAGCGTGTTTTCGAAATCAATCGCAACTTCCGCAACGAAGGTGTAAGCCCACGCCATAACCCTGAATTCACCATGATGGAATTCTATGCGGCGTATACAGACTATCGCTGGTTGATGGACTTCACAGAATGCTTGATTCGTGCAGCCGCCATGGATGCTCAAGGCACTGCCGTATTAACGCATCAAGGTCGTGAACTCGATCTGAGCAAACCATTCCAACGCCTAACTATTACTGAGGCCATCCTCAAGTACTGTGGCCAGTCAGGCAAGAGCTATGATGCATCTCAGTTGGATGACATCAACTTCATTCGTACTGAATTGAAAAAGGGTGGCGAGAACCCAGACGCCCCAACCCTCAAGAATGCAGGAATCGGCGCACTTCAACTCGCCCTATTTGAATTGGTTGCTGAGGAACACCTTTGGGAGCCAACTTACATCATCGATTACCCAATTGAAGTCAGCCCACTCGCCAGAGAATCCGATACCCGCCCAGGCATTACTGAGCGCTTCGAACTCTTTATTACCGGCCGTGAAATTGCCAATGGCTTCTCTGAGTTAAATGATGCTGAAGATCAAGCGAACCGCTTCCGTAAGCAAGTAGAACAAAAAGAAGCTGGCGATGAAGAAGCTATGTACTTTGACCACGACTTCATCCGCGCCTTAGAGTACGGTATGCCTCCAACCGGTGGTTGCGGTATTGGTATCGATCGTTTAGTCATGCTACTGACTGATGCACCTAATATTCGCGATGTGATTCTATTCCCGCACTTGCGGCGCGCTGAAGAATAAATTCTTCAGCAAAGAAAAAGAGAGGCAACTGCCTCTCTTTTTTTAACTTCTTTTTTATTGCTATACCAGCAATAACTTAATTGCCATAGACCTCAACGCCACCTTTAATAGTTTTAAGGACTTGTATATTCTTAATATCATCTGGCGCAACCTTTAAGGGGTTTTGATCAAGAACTACTAAATCAGCCAGTTTTCCTGGCGCTAGCGATCCCTTGCTAAGCTCTTCCTTGTATTGATAGGCTGCATTGCGAGTAAAGCCCTGTAGAGCCAAATACGGAGTAATCCGCTGTTCTGGCCCCAACACTGCACCAGAGAATGTCTTACGGTTCACGGCACTCCAAACTGAAAAGAGTACATTAGGGCCGGACGAAGGGGTGTCATTATGAAGGGCAAGTGTTATACCTTTTGCATTAGCGCTATTCGCAGGGCTTAAATTAGCCGCTCTTTCACCGCCTAAGACCTTGTTATAAACATCGCCATATAACCAGGTATCATTTGGCATCATCACTGCCATGATATTTTTCTTCTTGTAGTCATCTAACTGATCATCGCGTGCAAAAAACGAATGTGCAATCACGGTACGACGATCTTCTGTAATACCAGTCTCAGAAATTGTTTTAGCTAAAGCCGCTAGAGTCATATCAATACCGGCATCACCATTGCTATATCCAAAGTATTGAATATTTTTCTCGTAAGCCAACTTGGTGTACTTATCAAATAAGGCTTGTGGGTAATAGGCAAAGCCACGCCAGTCTTTTGGAAAACCTGTGGTATCGAGATAGGGCTTAGTGAAGTAGGCCAAACGCAGTTGCGGTGCTCCATCCGTTGGCACCTGAATTCCGGCAACTTTAAATCCTCCATCTCCGTGGCTATAAACGCCAAACTGGGTATTTGGATTAGAAGCCAACATTTGATCGACGATATCGAAAGTTGGTAAAGCAATTAAATCGATAGTGACAATTTTTCTATCGATAGCTAAGCGCATATTGTGCATATCCGCAATACTGGCTTCGTAACTTTGTGCCGTTGTAAAACCATTGGAGACATAGATCTTCTCAGCTTTGCGGTAAGTTTCAAACGTCAGCTCTTGTGAATACTTACCAACCGCTTTAGCAACCGCCTCCAAATAAGGCATGCCAATCAATTCACCTGTGAGTTGACCAGTTTTAGGGTCCACCGGAATAAACCCAGATACAGCTTTAGTGGCTTTTGTAATTCCTAACTTCTTTAGGCCAGCAGAATTCACCATGCCAGTCAGCGTAGAGATATTCTCCAGCAACACCGCTTGGTTTGGAAATGCCACATCAAGATCAGCGATTGTTAATCCACCATCAGAAAGCATTGCTTCAGCGTAACCTGTACCAACAATCCAACCATTAAATACTTTCGCCTCTGAACGCAGCCTGTTAATTAACTGGGCTCTAGTCTGCGGAGGATTTCTAGAGAAGTAGGCAAGATTGACGCCGAGCGTATCTTGGGCGATTAATGCAAAGTGGCCCCAAGTGTCAATAAAGCCAGGCAATAAGGTGTGCCCTTTTAAATCCTGTAGAGCGGCATTAGATCCAGCCTGAGAAAAGGCTTCGCGCATATCACCGGCGTAAGTAATCTTGTTGTCTTTGACAACAACCGCTTCAACATACTTAGGGGTGTCCCCCTCCATCGTGAGGATGTCCCCGTTGAAGTAAACGGTGGGGACACTGACATTAGCGGCGGAAGCTAATGAAAATGTGGTTAAAAGGAGAGCAAAAAACTTATAAGTATTTTTCATAATCTCTTTATAAACCATTCAGACTAAAGAGCCTACCGACAGTAATATTGAGTGAGCCGCTTAGGTAGGTAAGCCCTTTTCGTCAAACATTCCCTCGAATAAGGCAGAGCTTAAGTAACGCTCAGCTGTATCTGGAAGCACCACCACGATTGTTTTACCCGCGTATTCAGGCTTCTTAGCCAAACGAACCGCCACTGCAGCTGCAGCACCGCAGGATATGCCTACCAAAATACCCTCTTCTTTAGCAATACGGCGGGCAAATTCTATAGCCTCTTCATTGCTCACCTGCTCAACTTTATCAACCACCGATAAATCCAGATTCTCCGGAATAAAGCCAGCACCAATACCCTGAATCTTATGTGGAGCAGGCTTGATTTCTTCACCATTGAGTTTTTGCTTTATGACTGGACTTGAAGTGGGTTCAACCGCAACCACCTCAATGTTTTTCTTCTTAGTGTTCTTGATGTAACGGGCAACACCGGAGATTGTTCCGCCAGTTCCAACACCCGCTACAAACACATCAATCTTGCCATCAGTATCTTCCCAGATTTCTGGGCCAGTGGTCTTTTCATGAATCGCTGGATTCGAGGGATTACTAAATTGCTGTAGTAAGACGTATTTGGGGTCTGACTCTGCAATCTCTTTAGCCTTAGCAACCGCGCCATTCATGCCTTTAGGGCCTTCGGTCAGGACAATCTTGGCACCCAAAGCCGTAAGCAACTTGCGGCGCTCAATACTCATGGTCTCTGGCATGGTCAATGTCAAAGGGATGCCGCGAGCTGCCGCTACGAAAGCCAAAGCAATGCCAGTATTGCCACTAGTTGGCTCAACCAATTCTTTTCCTGGCCCCAAGATGCCTTGTTCCTGCGCATCATTAATCATGGCCACACCGATACGACACTTCACCGAGTAGGCTGGATTGCGACCTTCAATTTTGGCAAGTACAGTTGCTTTAGCGCCATCCGTTACGCGATTTAGGCGCACTAAAGGTGTCTTACCAATGGTTTGAGAGTTGTCAGTAAAGTAAGTCATGAGGATTCCTTATTACAAAAAATGAGTTTGATGGAGATCTTAAGAGTTAAAACAATACTTGTAAAAGAGGACATAGTTATTAGTTAAGCACCAATAATTCTATGGAATATTAGGCTCGCGGCTTCTTAAAGAAGGTGATTAGCAAAACCAGCAGCAATATCGTGAACCAAACCAAAGACCACTCTGGAACTTGCAGACCAAGAATTGCCGGAAGCTTTGCAGAACATAATCCGTCTGCCTTAAATAGCCAAGGCAGCTTATTAGCCACCTGAAACTGGTTGATCCACAGCTCCAAGGGATCTATTCCACAAGATTCGCCAGGGTGAGATAAGAGCCATACATGGTGGCCAGCTATTGCCGTCCCATATCCAGCAGCCAAGATCGCCAAACCATGAAATAGCTTCCTGAGCGTTGGAATGCTAGCTGCCAGAAAGCAGGTAATGGCTACGCCTAGGTACCCCACTCTTTGCAAAATACACAAAGGGCATGGCAAGAAACTAACTCCTTGATAGCCCACTTGCTGCAATACCACCGCAAAAGCTACCAAGCCTAGACTTAGGAAGGAAAGGAATAAATATTGGGCTCTAGTCATTACCCAATCATAGCGGCATCAGCCTTTGGAGCCCTAAATCTTGGCTTTATTACTAAAAGTGCATTGGATATAAAAAGTTAATCCGTCAATCCCTCAGAAATAGGGTGATTTTTGAGGATAATCAAGGTTTTGCAAAATTTACAAAGCTTTTTATGGCCGCATACAACACTGAAACCGTTTTAACCGTTCACCATTGGAACGACACTCTTTTTAGCTTTACTACCACCCGCAATAAGGGCCTACGCTTTCGTAGCGGTCACTTTTTGATGATTGGTCTTGAGGTTGAAGGCAAGCCCTTAGTGCGCGCATATAGCGTTGCTAGCCCAAACTATGAAGAGCATTTGGAATTCTTGAGTATTAAAGTACAAGATGGTCCGTTGACATCACGCCTCCAGAAGATTCAAGTAGGCGATCCAATCTTGGTGAGCGAAAAGTCTGTTGGTACCTTGGTGCTGGATGACCTGAACCCAGGTAAGCATCTCTACCTATTTAGTACTGGCACTGGTTTGGCTCCATTTATGAGCATCATCCGCGATCCAGAAACTTATGAAAAATTCGAGAAGGTTGTTCTCATTCACGGCGTTCGTCTAGTCAGCGAGTTAGCTTATGCCGATTACATCCGTGACGAACTCACTCAAGATGAATTCTTGGGTGAACTCATTCGTGAAAAACTGATCTATTACCCCACAGTGACACGTGAAGCATTCAAACACACTGGTCGCCTAACGACTGCAATTGAATCTGGCCAACTCTTTAAAGACATTGGCCTTCCGCCACTCGATCCAGCAGTGGATCGAGCCATGATTTGCGGCAGCCCATCTATGCTCAAAGAAACTTCCGAGATGCTGGATGCCAAGGGCTTCAAAGTCTCGCCGAGCCTTGGCCAGATGGGTGACTACGTCTTCGAACGCGCATTCGTAGAGAAGTGAATAACTCAGCTCTATATATCTAGAAGTAATTTAGATATCGCTATATATTCCTTGTGGATATATAGACCCCTTGGTACATTGTCTATAACGAGATATTTACCAAGGAAATGCGATGTCACCGGTTAGAGAATACTTCAATCCAGTTATTACTAGCTTGCTGCGTGAACACGATCGCCTGCCTCATGACAAGATTGATGAGCGCAAACGTTTTCAGCGCCAAATTCTGTTTCTCATGAACGCCATCAAGCTCGAAGAGTTCGAACAATCTTTCGCTTAATACAGGCTAGTTAGCCATTCAATATGATCCAATTTTTTCTAGACTCCTCCCAATTTATTATTTCTGGTGCACTTGTTGGTCTGCTAGTAGGAATGACCGGCGTAGGCGGAGGCTCTCTTATGACGCCTCTTCTCACCATTATTTTTGGAGTTGCGCCAACTACGGCTGTTGGAACGGATTTGGCTTTTGCTGCAATTACTAAAGGCTTTGGTACCGCCGCTCATAGACTTCATGGAAATGTGCGTTGGGATATAGTGCGCCTACTCTGCCTAGGTAGTCTTACTACAGCCGTAATCTCAATTCTTGTCCTGAAATATGTAGGCCCCGTTTCAAAGAATTTTAATCACTTGATTAGCATTTCAATTGGCATTTCAGTCTTGTTAACAGCAGCATCACTTTTGTTTAGGACTAAGATTTTGAAATGGGTTCAAGACAACCCCAACTTTTTGCCTAGTGGTGCCAATTTAAAAATCGCGACCATTACTGTTGGTGCTGTGATTGGTGTGCTAGTAACCATTTCCTCAATCGGGGCAGGTGCAATTGGTGCAACGCTCATTTTGGTTCTTTATCCGTACCTCAAGCCTGCCCAAGTTGCCGGTACCGATATAGCCTATGCAGTACCGCTAACAGCCTTGGCAGGTGCGGGCCACTGGTGGCTTGGTAACGTACACTTTGACTTATTATTCGGCCTGTTGCTTGGTTCAGTGCCTGCAATTTGGCTCGGCGCCAAGTTATCCAGCACTCTATCAGAACGCGCAACCAGAACTACCCTTGCTGCAACCTTATTTTTAGTTGGAATTAAATTAGTTACATCATGATTGCCCCTGAATTTTGGTCTATTCCACTAAGCACTCTTACTACTGCAGAGCTTGCCGAGAAAACCGCCACCCTTAAGCAACGCTTAGTGGGTGTTTCAGAACGCTTTTCTGATGTTCGCTTTGCAACCAGTCTCGCTGCAGAAGACATGGTGATTACCGATGCTATCGCAAAGGCTAGCGCCAAAATTAAGTTATTCACCTTAGCTACAGGTCGCCTTCATCAAGAAACCATAGATATGGTTAAGACTACTGAAGATTGCTACGGCGTATCGATTGAAAAGGTTTATCCAAAAGATGAGGATGTACAAGCATTCATCGAGCAATATGGCATGAATGGTTTTTACGATGGCGAAGGCCCCAAGAAAGCATGTTGTGGTGCGCGCAAGATTAAACCGCTAAATGCGGCATTACTTGGCGCAGATGCCTGGATTACCGGCCAACGTCGCGAGCAATCTACTACACGAACAGAACTCAATTTAGAAGAGCTTGATGATGCGCGAGGCATCGCAAAGTTCAATCTTTTGTTTGATTGGAGTGAAGCGGATATTTGGGCTTATATCAAGCAAGAAAACGTTCCTATTCATCCGCTACACCTCAAGGGCTACCCCAGCATTGGCTGCGAGCCCTGCACCCGTCAGGTGAAGAAGGGTGAAGATATTCGCGCTGGTCGCTGGTGGTGGCTGCAAAACGATAGCAAAGAGTGCGGCCTGCACGTTAACAAATAGCAAATTCAACATTAAAACTTAGTAGAAACAACTTACAGAATGTCAGAACAAAAATTACTTGATGATCACTTAGATTGGCTTGAGGCCGAATCGATCTACATCATCCGCGAAGTGGTGGCGCAGTGCTCCAACCCAGCCATGCTGTTCTCCGGCGGCAAAGACTCTATCGTGATGTTCCACTTAGCTCGCAAGGCATTTCAATTTGGCGATCGCCCTGTAAAGCTGCCTTTCCCTATTTTGCATATTGATACTGGTCACAACTATCCCGAAGTGATCGCCTATCGTGATGCTGTAGTGGAAAAGACTGGTGTAAAGCTGATTGTGGGACACGTTGAAGACTCTATCAAAAAAGGTACTGTTCGCCTGCGCAAAGAAACTGACTCACGTAATGCTGCGCAAGCCGTAACCCTACTCGAGGCTATTGCCGAATATGAATTCGATGCCCTGATGGGCGGCGCCCGCCGTGATGAAGAAAAAGCCCGCGCTAAAGAGCGCATTTTCTCCTTCCGTGATGAATTCGGCCAATGGGACCCTAAAGCACAACGCCCTGAGCTCTGGAACCTCTATAACGCTCGGATCGCCAAAGGCGAGAATATGCGCGTATTCCCAATCTCCAACTGGACTGAGCTCGATATCTGGCAATACATTTCTCGCGAGAAATTAGAACTACCAAGCATCTACTACACACACCAACGCGAAGTGGTAAAGAAAAATAATTTATTGGTTCCAGTCACTGATGTAACACCAAAGGCACCTGGCGATGTAAGCGAAGTACTCAGTGTTCGCTTTAGAACTGTTGGCGACATCAGCTGCACCTGCCCTGTATTGAGCACTGCAGCTACTCCCTTAGAGATCATTGCAGAAACTGCCATTACTGAAATCACTGAGCGTGGCGCAACCCGCATGGACGATCAAACCAACGAGGCCTCCATGGAGCGCCGTAAGAAAGAAGGTTACTTCTGATGACTGTCAATCAACATCAAAACGTCGTTCGCTTCATTACCGCAGGTAGCGTAGATGATGGCAAGAGCACTCTAATTGGGCGCTTACTATATGACACCAAGTCTATCTTGGTAGACCAATTGGAGTCTCTCTCGAAAACTAAACATGCACGCGTCACCTCCTCTGATGCAGGCGTTGATTTAGCGCTGCTAACGGATGGTCTAGAGGCTGAGCGTGAGCAAGGCATCACTATTGATGTGGCTTATCGCTACTTCTCTACCCCAAAGCGTAAGTTCATTGTTGCTGATGCCCCAGGCCATGAGCAATACACTCGCAACTTAGTGACTGGTGCATCCCAATCTGATGTTGCCATCATTTTGGTTGATGCAACACGTGTTGATCTCATTACCACTCCAGCTACTTTATTAGCGCAGACTAAGCGTCATGCAGCAATTGTGCATTTATTGGGACTACGTCATGTGGTATTTGCTGTTAATAAGATGGACTTATATGAGTTTGATGAGAAAGTCTTTAACACCATCAAGATTGCGATTGAAGATCTGACTCAAAAAATTGGGTTGCCAAAGCCAACCTTGATTCCAATCTCCGCATTACTTGGCGCCAACGTCGTTACTTCCAGCAAAAATACACCTTGGTATAAAGGACCCACCCTTTTGGAGTGGCTAGAGAGTTTGGATACTAGCCCTGAGTCTGAAAAACTAGCACTACGCTTCCCAGTGCAATACGTTGCCCGTCAGGATGGTAGTGCTTCAGATGACTTCCGCGGTTACCTTGGTGAAATTGAGTCAGGCAGCATTCGCAAGGGCCAAAAGATTAAAGTTCTGCCAAGCGGGTATGAAGCGACTGTTACCGAGATTTATTTAGGCAATCGCTCTAGCAGCAAGCAAACTAATGGCAATAATGCGGTGGATTCTGCCGAAACTGGTCAAGCCGTAGCGATTCAATTGTCTGAAGATATTGATGTATCTCGTGGCTCTTTATTTGTTAGCGCGGAAGATAGCAATCCGCCGGTACTGAGCAAACAACTATCAGCCGACTTATGCTGGTTAGATAGTGAGCCGCTTTCCTTGAGTCGTAAGTATGCTTTACGTCACACCACTAATACCGTTGGTGCGAAAGTAAAGAACATTCAACAAGTCCTGGATGTACAAACACTATCTCAAGCAAGTGATATCCAAGCGCTATCTACCAATGAGATTGGTCGAGTTAATTTCATCCTGCAAAAGCCGATTGTTGCTGACTTGTTTGATCAATCTCAGCGTACTGGTGCATTTATCTTGATTGATGAGGCGACCAATCATACTGTCGCCGCTGGTATGATTCGTGAGGCGGTTGCACAGTAAATTCTGATATACGTCACTACAAAGCCTCGCATTGCGAGGCTTTTTCATTTCTTAAGAAGGAAAAGAAAAAGCCACCCCGAAGGATGGCTTAAAAGATTTTTTTGGAGGTACTACCTAAAGAATGAACTACAACTTCATATTAGTCCCGCTAGAAATCTCTCCGTATTAGGGATGCATGATTGTAGGCATTAATGCATTGTTTTGGTGCATTAGTGGTTCTCTTTGGCGTGATTGATTGAATATTTAGGGATTTCAATCACTAAATCTTGTTTGGCAACAATGGCTTGGCAAGATAAACGGGATTGCGGGTTTAGCCCCCATGCACGATCGAGCATATCTTCCTCATTCTCATCAGGAGGATTAAGGCTGTTAAAGCCCTCCTTCACAAGCACATGGCAAGTAGTACACGCACACACCATATCGCAAGCATGCTCAATGGGAATGTCATTCTCTAACAAGGCTTCGCAAATCGAAGTGCCGGGGGCAACCTCAACAACTGCGCCTTCAGGACAATACTCACTATGCGGTAGTACAACGATTTGAGTCATGATTCTTTTCTATTTACGTTCAGTTTGTATTTCGTTTACTTAAATTTCAGCAACGTTCTTGCCAGATAGAGCTTTTTGAATACTAGCGTTCATGCGTTTTTGCGCAAAGTCATCGGTAGCTTTGGCGGCATGATCAACGGCCTTGCGAACAATGGCGCTATCTGTTTCTTCATTTAAGATTTTTTGTAGGGTTGCCATCTCTTGATCAACCTCTTTCTGCTCTTCCACGCTCAATAAAGAACTATCGCTCGCTAACGCGGTTTGTACCGCATCTAGTAAGCGCTGAGCATTCACTTGTTCTTCACGCAAAGACCTAGAAAGCAAATCCTCTTTAGCAGATGCAAAACCGTCTTGCAGCATGCGTGTAATCTCTGCATCAGTTAGGCCGTAAGAAGGCTTGATATCAATGGATGCTTTTACGCCAGAGCCTTGCTCTACGGCGCTTACAGACAATAAGCCATCCGCATCCACCTGAAAGGTGACCCGGATACGGGCTGCACCCGCAGCCATTGCTGGAATGCCGCGTAGTTCAAATTTACCTAATGAGCGACAGTCTTGAGCAAGTTCGCGCTCGCCCTGCACTACCTGAATGGCCAATGCAGTCTGCCCATCTTTAAAAGTAGTGAAGTCTTGCGCTCTAGCTACCGGTATAGGTGTATTGCGTGGAATGATTTTTTCCACTAAGCCGCCCATGGTTTCAATACCAAGCGATAGCGGAATGACATCTAAAAGCAACCACTCGTCATCCTTACTCTGGTTGCCAGCCAATAAGTCAGCCTGCATCGCCGCACCTAATGCAACGACTTGATCAGGATTTAAATTATTTAAGGGTTGAGTGCCGAACAACTCACCTACAGCACGCTGCACATTCGGCATGCGAGTTGAACCGCCCACCATCACTACGCCTTTAACGCCTTCCGCCTTAAGGCCAGCATCGCGCAACGCTTTTTTACAAGCCATCAAAGTCTTGGCAACTAGGTTTTGAGTTATTTCAAAGAGTTGTGCCTGACTAACACCAACATTAACCACCGTACCATCTGCCAGCGTCTCATGCACGCGTGCTAGAGGGTTATGACTCAGCAGCTCTTTGGCATGCTTACAGGCTTGCAGGAGCGTACGATGATCATGAATGGATAAAGGAGGAAGCTTGGCTTGCTCAATGACCCAGCAATACAAGCGGTGATCAAAGTCATCGCCGCCTAGAGCAGAATCACCGCCAGTAGCAAGCACTTCAAATACACCGCGACTCATGCGCAATATGGAAATATCAAAGGTACCGCCACCTAAGTCATAGACTGCGTAGATGCCTTCAGAGGCATTATCTAATCCGTAGGCAATTGCAGCAGCAGTCGGCTCATTCAATAAACGAAGAACTTCAATGCCGGCTAACTTAGCAGCATCTTTGGTTGCTTGACGTTGCGCATCATCAAAGTATGCGGGGACAGTAATTACAGCGCCAACAATGTCATCAGATACAGAATCTTCAGCTAGTTGACGCAAGCGTGCCAAGATTTCTGCGGAGACTTCAATTGGACTCTTATCCCCAGCAATCGTTCTGAGTTTGAGCATGCCGGGTTGATCAACAAAATCGTATGGCGCACTTTCAATATTTTCCACATCTAGCAAGCCGCGACCCATAAAACGCTTTACTGAAACAATAGTGTTTTTTGGGTCAATGACCACACTCTCAAGTGCTTCAAAGCCAGCTTGAGTTCTGCCATTAGGCAAATAACGAATAACGGAAGGAAGCAGCTCGCGCCCCTGCGCATCTGGTAACACCTTAGGCAAGGCATCACGCACAATGGCCACCAAAGAATTAGTGGTTCCCAAATCAATACCCACAGCAATACGGCGCTGATGGGGCGCCAGCGATTTACCGGGTTCAGAGATTTGTAATAAGGCCATAGGAGATAGAGTTTAGCTTGAGTAAGGACTAAATTAAGGCTGCGATGGTGTCATCAAGCTCAACCGCAAATTTATCGATGAAGAGCAAGCCACGAAGTAGCTCTGCGGCACGTAAATAGTTTTTGGCGCCATCAATGGCTTGAGCGATTTCTGCAAGGGTATCTTGTTTTGATTGCTCTACTTCAGCCATCAAGGCTTCAAGCGCCGGCAAGTCTTCCGCTTGTTCATCTAAATTCTCACGCCATTCCATTTGCTTCATCAGAAAAGCGGCAGGCATGGCAGTATTGGTTTCCAGCTTGGCATCAACGCCATGAAGCTGGCAAATATAGAGGCCACGTTGGATGGGGTTTTTTAGTGTTTGAACGGCAGTATTAGCAAAGGTAGCCATCTGCATAGCAAGGCGTTGCTCTGCATCGCTACCACGCGCATGGCGATCAGGATGCACTTCCTTCTGAATCGCCAGGTACGCCTGATCTAGAGCAGGCAAATCGATTTTGAATTGCTGATTTAATCCAAAGAAGTGGAAGTAATCGTCAGACGCGGAAGGATTCGCCACAACCACACTCATCTTTTACATTTGGATTTTGAAACTTGAATCCCTCGTTCAAACCCTCGCGCACAAAATCTAGCTCCGTACCATCCAAGTAAGCCAAGCTTTTTGGATCTACAAATACCTTAATGCCATTGGACTCAAATACCTGATCTTCAGCAGCAGGCTCATCTACATACTCAAGCTGATATGCCAAACCAGAGCAACCTGTTGTGCGAACACCCAAGCGCAAGCCGCAACCCTTGCCACGCTTCTCAAGATTGCGGTTTACGTGTGCAGCTGCTTTGTCAGTTAAGGTAATTGCCATAGTTTTATCTGCTTATTTCGCTGGGTGCTTTTCTTTGTAATCCGCTACTGCTGCCTTGATGGCATCTTCAGCCAAGATAGAGCAGTGAATCTTTACAGGGGGCAAAGCCAACTCTTCAGCGATGAGTGAATTCTTGATCTCTAGCGCTTGATCCAAAGTCTTACCCTTAACCCATTCGGTTACCAGGGAAGAAGAAGCAATCGCTGAACCGCAACCATAAGTCTTGAACTTGGCATCTTCAATCACGCCTTGATCGTTCACACGAATTTGCAACTTCATCACGTCGCCGCAGGCTGGGGCTCCAACCATACCAGTACCTACGCTGTCGTCGCCCTTTTCAAATGAACCAACGTTACGGGGATTTTCGTAGTGGTCGATGACCTTTTCGCTATATGCCATGGTATTTCCTCTTTAATTTCTTTATCTTTAAATATCTTTTAGTGTGCAGCCCATTGAATCGTGCTGATATCGATTCCGTCTTTATACATTTCCCAGAGCGGGGATAACTCACGCAACTTGGCAATCTTTTCTTTTACCAACTTGATAGTGAAGTCCACTTCTTCTTCGGTCGTAAAGCGGCCCAAGGTAAAGCGAATGGAACTATGCGCCAACTCATCGTTGCGACCCAGCGCACGCAATACATAAGAAGGCTCTAACGATGCTGAGGTACAAGCTGAACCAGAGGAGATCGCTAAATCTTTTAGCGCCATCAACATAGACTCGCCTTCAACATAGTTAAAGCTAATGTTGAGGTTATGTGGAACACGATCATCCATGTCGCCGTTGACATAGACTTCTTCAATATCTTTCAAACCATTGAGTAAGCGGTCACGCAGTCCACGAATACGCTTGTTCTCTTCAATCATCTCAACACGAGCAATGCGGAAAGCCTCACCCATGCCTACGATCTGGTGAACTGCAAGAGTTCCAGAACGCATACCGCGCTCATGACCACCGCCATGAATCTGCGCCTCAATACGAATACGTGGCTTACGACGCACAAACAAAGCGCCAATACCTTTAGGACCATAAGTCTTGTGTGCAGAAAAGCTCATTAAATCCACTTTGATCTTTTCTAGGTCAATATCTACTTTGCCAGTCGCTTGCGCTGCATCCACATGAAAAATCACTCCACGTGAACGGCACAACTCACCAATGGCAGGAATATCTTGCACAACACCAATCTCATTATTGACATACATCACTGAAGCCAAAATCGTGCCCGGCTTCATGGCAGCTTCAAGCTGCGCAAAATCAATCAGGCCATTAGGCAATACATCTAAATAAGTCACTTCAAAACCTTCGCGCTCAAGCTCGCGACAAGTATCTAGAGTTGCCTTGTGCTCGGTCTTAACGGTAATGATGTGATTACCGCGATCTTTGTAAAAATGTGCCGCGCCTTTTAATGCCAAGTTAATACTCTCAGTGGCACCACTAGTAAACACAATCTCTCTTGGATCAGCGTGTACCAATTGAGCAACTTCTGAACGCGCCCACTCAACCGCTTCTTCTGCAGCCCAGCCATAAGCATGACTACGGGAAGCGGCGTTACCAAACTGCTCACGTAAATAAGGCAACATTTTATCGACCACACGCGGATCAATCGGCGTCGTAGCTGAATAGTCCATGTACACCGGAAAATGCTTAGGGCTAAACATGGGAACCGGTTGCTTTGGAAGGTCTTGTGGTGCGTTCATGGTTTATTTATCGGTAGGTAATACGTTATTAACTTTGGCGCGCCAAATTGAATACGGAATTCACTAATGGCGCTTTAGGTGCTACTTCTTTTTTAGCTGCAAGTGCTGTAGCAGGCTTATCTGCTTTAGAGCTTTCAACTTTAATTTTCTTTTGACGCATATCTTGAATCACAATGCCGCGCCCTTCTTGTTGATGAACCAAGTCTTTTAGGCTCACCGAACTCAGGTACTCAACCATTTTGGAATTGAGATTGCTCCAGAGATCGTGCGTCATACAGCGACCATGATTTTCTTCATCGGTATGACAGTTACCTTTGCCACCACATTGGGTTGCATCGAGAGGTTCATCGACAGCAACAATAATGTCAGCGACACTCACCTCAGAGGACGGACGTGCCAAGGTATAACCACCACCAGGACCACGTGTGCTCTCCACGATATTGAAACGGCGTAATTTGCCGAACAATTGCTCGAGGTAAGAAAGGGATATCTTTTGTCTCTGGCTAATTCCGGCCAAAGTTACGGGACCATGCGTTTCACGCAGGGCTAAATCAATCATTGCGGTTACTGCAAAACGACCTTTGGTTGTAAGTCTCATATGTCACCTTGGTAATGGATTGTTATGGACAGCTAACAGTCGGGCAGGTAATACCCGACCATTCCACTCAACTTTACCATATTCCCTATCAAATTGCTCGGGAATTATCCCAAAAAACCTCAATGGAAGCCAGGAATTGGCCGCCGAATCTTTAGACAGAGTCCCTAGATCTGGCCCCAAAAGCCATTTCTTTAACCTTAGTGAGTCTATCCCTGGTGCTGGCAGCCTTTTCAAACTCTAAGTTCTTGGCTTCAGCGTTCATTTGCTTCTCTAGGCGCTTAATTTCTGCTGCCAAGTCCTTCTCGCCCATATCTTCATAGTGAGCCCGCTCCTGCTCAACCTGCATCTCCTGACGCTTCTCTTTGACGTCATAGACACCATCAATAATGTCCTTAATGCGCTTTTTGACGCCCTTAGGCTCAATCCCATGAAGCTTATTGAAGGCAATTTGCTTGGTTCGCCGTCTTTCGGTCTCGCCCATTGCGCGTTTCATGGAGTCGGTAATGCGATCGGCGTACAAAATGGCTTTGCCACGAACGTTACGAGCAGCACGGCCAATGGTCTGTATCAGGCTGCGTTCTGAACGTAAGAAGCCTTCTTTATCGGCATCCAAAATGGCTACAAGAGATACCTCAGGAATATCCAAGCCTTCGCGTAATAAATTAATACCGACCAGTACGTCGAAGACGCCCAAACGTAAGTCACGCAAAATTTCTACTCGCTCAACTGTATCGATGTCTGAGTGAACATACCTCACCTTTACACCATTATCAGAAAGATAGTCCGTTAATTGCTCAGCCATACGTTTAGTCAATACAGTAACTAGAACTCGCTCATGCACTTTGACGCGTGCATGAATTTGATCTAACAAATCATCAACCTGTGTACTTGCTGGCAACACTTCAATTTCTGGATCGACTAAACCAGTTGGTCTAGCCACTTGCTCGACAACTTGTCCTTGATGCGTTTTCTCATAATCAGCCGGTGTTGCAGAAACGAAAATGGTTTGACGCATCTTGGTTTCAAACTCAGTAAATTTGAGCGGACGATTATCCATCGCTGAAGGCAAACGGAATCCAAATTCCACCAAAGTATGTTTACGAGATTTATCGCCGTTATACATTGCATTAAGCTGCCCGATTAAGACATGGCTTTCGTCCAAGAACATCAAGGCATCATTCGGCAAATAGTCGACTAGCGTCGGCGGGGCATCGCCCGGAGCGGCACCAGACAGGTGGCGAGAATAGTTCTCAATACCTTTACAGAAACCCAACTCATTGAGCATCTCTAAATCAAAACGAGTACGTTGCTCGAGACGTTGTGCCTCAACCAGTTTGCCATCCTTCACAAACTCATCTAAGCGAGTGCGCAATTCTGTTTTGATGGTTTCAATTGCTTTCAGAACAGTATCGCGAGGTGTAACGTAATGAGAACTTGGGTAAACAGTGAAGCGTGGAATCTTTTGACGAATCTTGCCAGTAAGAGGATCGAAGAACTGCAAACTCTCCACGACATCATCAAACAGCTCCACCCTTACTGCTAACTCATTATGTTCAGCCGGGAAAATATCAATCGTGTCGCCACGCACTCGAAATACACCGCGCTTGAAATCCGTTTCGTTCCGATCGTATTGCATCGCAATGAGGCGCATCAAAATATCGCGCTGACTCATCTTGTCACCAGGACGTAATGTCATCACCATGCTGTGATAGTCACCAGGATTACCAATGCCGTAAATTGCAGATACGGTCGCAACAATAATGACGTCTCGACGCTCTAATAAACTCTTGGTTGCAGACAAACGCATCTGTTCGATGTGCTCGTTAATAGAGGAATCTTTTTCAATAAAGAGGTCGCGTTGAGGTACATAAGCCTCTGGCTGGTAGTAGTCGTAATAGCTGACGAAGTACTCAACGGCGTTTCTCGGGAAAAACTCCCTAAATTCACTGTAAAGCTGGGCAGCTAGGGTCTTATTCGGGGCAAAAATGATGGCAGGACGGCCGGTTCTGGCGATGACATTCGCCATCGTGAAGGTCTTTCCGGACCCTGTAACGCCCAAGAGTGTCTGAAACGTCAGACCATCTTCAATACCCTCAACCAGGGCGTCAATGGCCTGGGGCTGGTCTCCAGCAGGCGGAAATGGCTGATAGAGCTGATAGGGGGAGTCTGGGAAGCTTACAAACTTGGCCGGATCGAGGTCGTGACCCGCCTCACCCAAGGGATCTGCCACAGGGGTTTTTTGCACTTCTTTTACTTCAACATTTAGACCAGTTTTGGGCAACTTAGGGGGCATCTCGGCTATCATTTCACCTGTGAGAGTTATTCACAGCGAATTTTGTACAAACAATGATTTTGCCGTTTTTCTTAGGAAATAGTTGATTCTGGCTTCAAAAACCGACAATTAAACTGAATATAACGTCAACAACAAACAAAACCATCCTTAATCACCCCCTAACTACCACTTTCAAACTCAAATGACCCTGTTTGCCTCAGTCCAGCTAGCCCCTAAAGATCCTATTTTTGGCCTTACAGAAGCCTACGTTGCAGACCAACGTGCTGACAAAGTGAATTTAGGTGTTGGCGTGTATTACACAGACGAAGGTAAAGTTCCACTTCTTAAGGCGGTGATTAAAGCTGAAGAGGCGATTGTTGCAAAGCACTCGCCACGTAGCTACATTCCAATCGAAGGTCCAAACCCTTACAACAGTGCAGTGCAAAATTTATTGTTTGGTGCTGACTCTGCGCTCATTAAAGATGGTCGCGTTGTAACTGCTGAGTGTCTCGGTGGTACCGGCGCATTGCGCGTTGGCGCAGATTTCATCAAGCGCTTGAACCTCAATGCACCATGCGCCATTAGTAACCCAACCTGGGAAAACCATCGCGGCATTTTTGAATCTGCTGGTTTTGATGTTGTCGAGTACACCTACTTTGACGGCAAAACACGTGGCGTAGATTTTGACGGTATGGTGAAGTCCTTAGAGTCTTTCCCAAAGAACACAACTGTGTTGTTGCACGCTTGCTGCCACAACCCAACTGGTGCAGACATTACAGAAGCACAATGGCGCCAAGTGATTGATATCTGCAAGAACAAAGGTCTCATCCCCTTCTTGGATATGGCCTACCAAGGCTTTGCTGATGGGATTGAGAAAGACGGTATTGCAGTTCGCCTCTTTGCTGATTCAGGGATGTCTTTCTTTGTATCAAGCTCTTTCTCCAAATCATTCTCACTCTACGGTGAGCGTGTTGGTGCATTGTCTATCGTCACACAAAGCAAAGATGAATCGACTCGCGTACTTTCACAATTGAAGCGCGTCATTCGCACTAACTATTCCAATCCCCCAACTCACGGCGCTGCAATTGCTGCTGCTGTTTTGAATTCACCAGAATTACGTAAGCTCTGGGAAGATGAGTTGGCAGAAATGCGTGACCGTATTAAAGCAATGCGTCATGGCTTGGTTGAAAAACTCGCTGCTGCTGGTGTAAAGCAAGATTTTGCTTTTATCGAGAAGCAACGTGGCATGTTTTCTTACTCAGGCTTAACAGCTGAGCAAGTTGATCGCTTACAGAAAGAGGATGGCATTTATGCCCTCTCGACTGGACGCATTTGTGTTGCAGCCCTCAATACCAAAAATATTGATAAAGTGGCTAAAGCAATCGCCCGCGTATTGGCGTAATAAGCGGATACACTGAATTACCGGAGGTACCATGCTATATCAGTTACATGAGTTTCAAAAAGCCTTACTTCAACCAGTTAGTTCTTGGGCACGCGCTGCTTCAGAAGCTTTTATCAATGCTTCGAATCCCGCCTCTAAGGTTCCGGGATCGGATCGATTGGCTGCTAGTTATGAACTCCTCTATCGCTTAGGTAAGAACTACAAGAAGCCAGAATTTGGCATTCGCTCTGTTAAAGCACATGGTCACGAAGTTGCGATTCATGAAAGAACGGTCATCTCAAAACCTTTCTGCAATCTAATTCGTTTTAAGCGCTTTTCTGATGATGTGGAAACCATCAAGAGCCTCAAAGAAGATCCAGCTGTACTAGTAGTTGCTCCAATGTCTGGTCACCATGCCACCTTGCTGCGCGACACAGTACGCACCCTCTTGCAAGACCATAAGGTTTACATCACCGATTGGATCGATGCTCGTTTGGTACCGGTAGAAGATGGTGAATTTGGTCTTGATGACTATGTTCATTATGTACAAGAATTCATTCGCACCATTGGCGCTAAAGATTTACATGTGATCTCCGTTTGCCAACCTACCGTTCCAACTTTAGGCGCAATCTCATTGATGGCTTCTGCTGGTGAAGCAACGCCAGCCTCCATGATTATGATGGGCGGTCCAATTGATGCACGCAAGTCACCGACTGCAGTAA
Organism: Polynucleobacter sp. Fuers-14; assembly: GCF_018882045.1. Classification (NCBI taxonomy): domain Bacteria; kingdom Pseudomonadati; phylum Pseudomonadota; class Betaproteobacteria; order Burkholderiales; family Burkholderiaceae; genus Polynucleobacter; species Polynucleobacter sp. Fuers-14. Next base: position 255,437 of record NZ_JACVPG010000005.1, read on the forward strand.
ATAACCTTGCAGATCAAAAATCATTCGAGTGGTTCGAGAGCCATGTGATTTATAGCGTTCCGCCTAACTATCCAGGCGCTGGCCGTAAAGTTTACCCAGGCTTCTTGCAACACACTGGCTTTATCGCCATGAATCCTCAGAACCACCTACAGTCTCATTGGGATTACTTCCAAAACTTAGTGCGTGGTGACGAGCAAGATGCTGAATCACATATCCGCTTTTACGATGAGTACAACGCGGTATTGGATTTAGACTCTAAGTTCTATTTAGACACTATCAAGACTGTTTTCCAAGACTACTCACTGCCAAATGGCACTTGGGAAGTTGCCGGCGAACTCGTGAAGCCGCAAGATATTAAAAAGACTGCCCTCCTCACTATTGAAGGCGAGCTGGATGACATCTCTGGAAGTGGTCAAACACGTTCAGCACATGCCTTATGTGCAGGCATTCCAAAAGATAGTAAAGACCACTATGAAGTTGCTGGTGCTGGTCACTATGGCATCTTTGCTGGTCGTCGTTGGCGTGAAAAGGTTTACCCAAAGATTAAGACGTTCATTCGTGAGCATCAGAATACGAAGAAAACTGCTACACGGACTACCAAGTCTGCATAAATTAAGGGCTCTTCGGAGCCTTTAATTTTAAGAAGAATCCAACAAGCCCTTTCCATGAGCCAAGCAAATAACCTCATCGACCAACTTGAGGATATTCTTCCGCAAACCCAATGCACTAAATGCGGCTACCCAGACTGTCGTGGGTATGCTGAGGCGATGGCCTCTGGAGATGCACTCCCAAATCGCTGCCCGCCTGGTGGGGTTGAGGGTATTGAGCGCCTAAGTAAGGTTCTGATACCCATCTACCCCCAAGATGCCTTTGAGCTACACCCCACCATCGATCCAGAGTGTGGCGTTGAGCGCCCCAGGCCAGTAGCGTTCATCGATCCACAGAAATGCATTGGCTGCACACTCTGCATTCAGGCATGTCCTGTTGATGCGATCGTTGGAGCCTCAAAACAAATGCATGTGGTTCTGACTGAGTGGTGCACTGGTTGTGACCTCTGCATTCCGCCATGCCCAGTAGATTGCATCAGTATGATTGATGTCACCGGCAATAAAACTGGTTGGGATGCCTGGTCTCAAGACTTGGCAAACATCTCGCGTCGGCGTTATCACGATCGTGAAAAACGGCTCGATAGAGAACAAAAAGATAATGATGATCGCCTAGCCAAAAAGGCTGCAACTAAATTGGCGGCGGTCAATGCTGAGAGCCCATCATCAGCAGACGAGCTTAAAGAGCAAGAACGTAAGCGTGCCATCATTGCAGCGGCCATTGCACGAGCCCAACAAAAGAAATGATGAATCTAGAAAAGCGTCGTGCTTTTTTTGAGCAGCTCAAAGCCAATGATCCCAAACCAGAAACTGAGCTGGAATATAGCTCGCCATTTGAGCTGTTAATTGCGGTACTACTATCGGCACAAGCAACTGATGTCTCAGTTAACAAGGGAACGCGCAAGCTTTATAAGGTTGCCAATACCCCGCAAGCCCTTTTAGATCTTGGTGAAGATGGTGTTAGACCCTTTATTCAGCATATTGGCTTATTCAACTCCAAGGGTAAACATATTCAGGAGACCTGTCGACTACTCCTAGAGAAGCATGGCGGAGAAGTTCCGCAGACTCGCGAAGAATTAGAAGCTCTACCTGGTGTTGGCAGAAAGACTGCGAATGTCATTCTGAATACTGCCTTTGGGCAACCTACGATTGCGGTAGATACGCACATCTTTAGGGTATCTAACCGAACTGGGCTGGCGCCCGGCAAAGATGTAATCAAAGTGGAAGAGCAATTGCTTAAGCGGGTACCTAAGGAATACTTATTAGATGCCCATCACTGGCTTATTCTGCATGGCCGATATACCTGCAAGGCGCGCAACCCAGATTGTGCACAATGCATAGTAGAACCACTATGCGGCTTTAAACAAAAAACTGGTAAAGGAAAAGTTCGTGGCAATATTTAATCCAACCCGTGAAGAAGTGCGTCGCTTTTTCTGTGACACCTGGAAAAAGAAGATCGAGAATCATATTCTTGATCCGATGGAGACGTTGGCCAGCGATTGGATGGTTGAGCATCCCGAATATCACGACTTACTCAAGGATCCAGAGGGCGCTCTTGCTCAGGACTACACGCCGGAACGTGGCGAAACCAACCCCTTCTTGCATTTATCGATGCACCTTTCAATTAGTGAGCAGATCTCAATCAATCAACCACCAGGCATTAAAGAGATTGCAGACAAGCTATCTCTGAAGTTGGGTTCAATGCATGAGGCCCAGCACGTAATGATGGAATGCCTAGGGCAAGTGATGTGGGAAGCACAGCGTGAAGGCCAGCCGCTTAACCCAGAGAAGTATTTAGAAGCCCTGAAGAAATTGGCTTAATCCTCTTTCATATTGGCACGCTTCACTATTGGCTCTAGCCTTGCTTTCTCATCTGCGAGGAATTTAGCAAACGAGGCTCTCGTTCCAGGCGATGGCTCAATACCTTGTGGTGTTAAGCGGCTCTGAACAGCCGCAGTCTTAAGACCCGCATTAATCGCCTGATTCATTTTCTCCAAGATAGCATCAGGCGTTCCCTTGGGCGCAAAGACGCCTGCCCAGTGACCAATGAAGACTTCAGGATATCCCTGCTCTTTAGTTGTTGGAACACCAGGCAGGGCCGTAATTCTTTTATTCCAAGTGGAAGCAATTGCTTTTAATTTGCCGCCTTGGATTTGCGGAATTACTACAACACTTGCCTCTGAGGTTGCATCAACCTGATTGGAGATAACAGCCACCATTCCTTCGGAACCACTCTTATAAGGAATGATTTCATATTTACCGCCTGCTTTTACTTTCAACATCTCCGCTACGAAGTGTGGAGTACTCCCAGTACCAGCAGTCGAGAAGTTAAGCCCCTTGGGATCTTTGGCCAGCACGAGCAAATCCTTCATATTATTGATTTTGGAGTCTGCTGAAACAACAATAATAGAGGGACTGATTGTTAACAAACCCACCGGAACTAAGTCGCCTTCCTTATATGGCATAGAAGACTTAATCATGGGATTAGTAATAATGCCACCAGCACTAACAAAGAAGGTGTACCCATCTGGCGCACTCTTTGCTACAAAATCCGCACCCAATATAGAACCAGCGCCTGGTTTATTTTCAACAATAATAGGTTGACCTAATTGCTTTGAGGCAGCCTCAGCAACCACCCTGGCAACAGTATCGTTAGCACCGCCAGGACCAAACCCAACAACAAATTTAATGGGGTGATTGGGCCAAGGGTCAGCAGAAAACGCCGGTCCAAATGCTAAAGATAAGAATGTCATCAGAACGGCTTTTGTAAAACACTTCATTTCTATGGTCCTTTTTATCCTACCAAGGTATTGCTGGCAATACTGGCTTTAATCCTGCTTTTTGAATCGTTGCAACCGCTTTGTTTGAAGCTAAATACTTGATCAAGTCTTTTGATGCAGCGAGATTCTGTGTATCGCTAGTAATGCCCGCAGAAAATAGCACTGTCTTTTGCGCTTCTGGCGGTAGCTCACCTATAAAGTCAACACCAGGAATGGGGAGTAGCTCGCTGACTTGCTGAAAGCCCAAATCTGCATCACCCCTAGCCACAACTGAAGCAACCCTTTCGCTATATATCTTTCTTGCAGTTTTATTCATCTGCTCCGAAATCCCCATTTTCGGGAAAAGCTCGGTTGATAAATAAACTCCACTTGCGCTTGCCGAATAAGCAACCGACTTTGCATTTAATAAAGCCAATTTCAATCCATTCATTGTGCTGATATCAGGCTTTGGTGCACCTGCCTTTACTACCGCACCCATTACCGAGGCAACTAAATCAAGCTTAGTCCCCGATTGAACAGTTCCGCTCTTTACAAAGTCATCCAATGCAGGTGCAGCCAAAATTAAGACATCAAAATGCTCGCCCCTAGCCAATCTCGATGGAATGGAGTCGGGTGCAGCGCCCATTGACGACCCGTAAGAAATCATCACTTTATTGGGGGATTGCTTTTCATATTCAGGGGCTAGATCTTTTAATGCTTCAGCAAAGGCACCGGATGTAATTACCTGAATATCAGCCGCATAAGAAAGGCTCACCAGCAAAACATTGATTGCTAGTATTAAAGAGGTGCAAAATAATTTACGCATGATATTAATATGAAAATGAATAATCGTAGCATTAAATGGGGATAGTAGTTCATGGGCACACGCTGCCCCTGAAGCTTCTATTAAATCTTCTAATCCAGCCCCAAAAATTCCAGGATGATCGATTTTCCGCTGGTTATGAACCTAGCTATTGCTGAGGTACGCATTTTAACGGCGGTCTAGATTGCAGCATTCAATGATTGAACTAAATTAGATATTTTTTATTACATGGAATTGGTTAATGACACAATGTCGCCAGTCTAAAAACTATCCTTAGGCAATGATGCATTTCAGCGAGGACTGAGTCAGCCTGAGGAGCGCTGACTCAATAATGTTTAAGGTAATTTTTCTACCGCCGCACCTAGAAAAGATATTGTCGGAGGATTGAATGAATAGCCATATGTGTTTAATATTAGGCTAGTGGGCTTGCAAGACCCCTTTATTACTATTACACCGACCCGCGTTGGAGACAACTATGTTTAGACTTAATCTTGTTAGACGTGCATGTTTATTTATTGCCGCCTTATTTGTAGCCCCCATATTGGCGAGTCAATCAGCTCTCGCCCAGCCCTTTCCTAATAAGCCGATCAAAATTATTGTGACTGCGGCTCCAGGCGGAACAACCGACATTGCCTCGCGCGCGCTATCTGACTTGCTAGGCAAAGAGCTCGGTCAGACTGTGATTGTGGAAAATAAAGCGGGTGGAGCAGGCATTATTGGCATTCAAGCGCTACTTTCTGCGCCAGCGGATGGTTATACGATGGCGATGGGTAATATTGGCCCAAATGCAATCAACTACAGTCTCTATAAAAATCTTCCGTACAAAATGGAAGATATGGAACCGGTAACGATTGTGATTGCCAATCCAAATGTATTAGTAGTAAATCCAGAGGTTCCCGCTAAAACGGTAGCCGAGCTTGTGGCATTAGCCAAAGCCAATCCCGGCAAGTATTCGTTTGCATCATCTGGCCGTGGTCAGTCAATCCATATGTCCGGGGAGTTGTTCAAAGCACAGGCTGGCATTGACATTATTCATGTGCCCTACAAGGGGGCTGGTCCCGCATTGGCAGATCTTCTTGCTGGCCAGACTAGCATGATGGTAGACAATCTACCCAGCTCCATGCAATACATTAAATCTGGAAAATTACGTGCTTTAGCGGTTACCAGCAAAAATCGTGTTGCGGAGTTGCCTGATGTTCCTACGATGATTCAATCGGGTTACCCCAACTTTGAGGTGACCGCTTGGTTTGGCCTATTTGTGCCTGCCGGCACCCCCAAACCTATTATTGACAAGCTGTACTTAGCTGTTAAGAAGGCATTAGAAACTCCAGAAATCAAGCAGCGATGGAAAGATCTTGGCGGTTGGGCCGTAGGTGATACACCCGCCAATACCAAAATTTTTATTGCTGCAGAAAAGAAGAAGTGGGAGTTAGTTGCTCAACAGGCAAAAATTGAAGTTGAATAACTTTAACTGTACTTAGCCGCAGTAAAACCAATAGGGGGACTCATAGTGCTCCCCCTATTGGTTTTTGAGAGGATGTAGTTAGCTTCCCTAGCCTACTAAGTCGACTCAGGTTAACCAATAAAGTGGCCACACTTGTAGCCAAGACTTTCTTGAAGTTAAATCAAGGGCTCAAATAGATGTGTCTTCTGACCGTCCTGAGTTTCTTGGAATACCACCCGAATCTTTTGTCCAATCCGAATAGCATCAAAATCACAATTGCTTAAGTGCGTCAGCAAAGAGATGCCTTCTTTTAGAAGAACATAAGCCATTACAAAAGGAACCTCTACTCCACGCCTCATGACCGTGTATGAATAGATTTCACCAACACCCTCAGAATCAAGCCATGTAGTGTCATTACCACCACAGTGAGGGCAAATTGTTCGGGGGTAGTAGTGCACTTCCTTGCAGGAGTTGCACACTTTTAACACCAGCCTACCATCTTGGGCTGCCTGCCAAAAAACCTGATTTTCTGGATTAATAATTGGACTAGGCAGACGATGAACCGCTTGATTTCCTTCTAACATTACAACCTCCCCATAATAAGAGTTGCGGCACCATGGCGTGTCCCTAGGGCGCCGCCAATACCGGATGCCAAAGCAAATTCAAGATTGGGCACCTGCACCGCGGGATGAGCCTCGCCTCGGAGCTGTCTCACTGCCTCGATAACCTTGGTCATACCGCCACGATTTGCGGGGTGGTTATTGCAAAGGCCGCCGCCATCGGTATTAAAAGCCAGCTTCCCCCTCCCGGAAATCAACTGCCCATCCTCAACAAACCGACCGCCCTCGCCTTTTTTACAAAACCCCAGATCCTCAAGTTGAATCAGAACGGTAATAGTGAAGCTATCGTAAATAGATGCATATCGAATCTGCTCGGGCGTTAACTTCGCCTCTTCAAACGCGCGCGGGGCAGCCCATGCTAAACCGGAATAGGTTAAATCAACCTTACCGCCCATCTGGCCTTTGGTGGACTCGCCAGCACCCATCATCGTAATCACGGGCTTCGTCAATGTCTTAGCAATATCTGGATGTACCACTACTAGAGCGCCGCCACTATCGGTGACCACACAACAATCTGCACGGTGTAATGGGTCTGCAATCATTGGAGAATTCAAAACATCTTCGACAGTTAAAACATCTTTTAATAACGCATTGGGATTGTGCTGTGCATGATGCGAGGCAGCCACTTTAATCCAGGCCAGCTGCTCACTAGTAGTTCCGAATTCATACATATGGCGCATGGCACACATGGCATAAGTATTTAATGGTGCAGGGGAATACGGTTTTTCAAAAGCAAAATCTGGAGCGCTGGCATATTGACTGCGCACTTGGGTGCCACTAGAACCCTCTGACTTTGGGCGGCCGGCTAAAGTAATTAAGGCTACACGACATTGCCCAGTGCTGATAGCGCGAGCCGCATGATTTACATGGGTTAAATAAGACGATCCGCCAGTATCAGTTGAGTCTAAGTAACTTAAGTTCTTTAAACCTAAGTAATCAGCCATTGAAACAGGCCCCATTCCTGGAGCATCACCCGCACAAAAATAGCCATCAACATCATTTATTGTCAAACCAGCGTCTTGCAAGGCGCCATGGGCAACTTCAGCATGCAATTGAGCAACCGTATGGTTAGGTGCAACCCGAAGGGGGTGCTCATAGATTCCAGCGATACAGGCATTTTTAGAAAAAGACATAGATCTTCCTAGGGGATAAATAGACTACTCAATGGTAATTTTGGATTGCAGAATTAATTTTTGCCAACGTTCAATTTCGCTTTTAATCAATCCAGAAAATTGTTCTGGCGTTCCCGGCATTGGGTCAGCGCCCTGTGCAATTAATTTATCTTTAAATTTTGGATCCGCCAAAATACTTTGCAATTCTTTGTTCAATCGATTGCGGATATCGATTGGTAAATTTGCCGGGGCTAGCAATCCATACCATGTGGCCATTTCATAACCAGGCAAACCGGATTCAGCAATCGTTGGGACGCCTGGGGCTGCAGCAGATCGCTTCGCAGTGGTGATACCTAAAGCGCGTAGATTTCCGGCCTTTACCTGCGGTACAGCACTCGGCAAATTTGGAAAGCTCATATCAACCTGCCCCGAAATAACATCAGGCATTGCACTACCAGTCCCCTTATAAGGTACGTGAATCATTTCAATCTTTGCCATCTTTTCAAATAGCTCAGCCGAAAGATGCACAGAGGTGCCACTACCGCTAGAAGCAAAGGTTAGCTTGCCAGGATTAGCCTTAGCAGCACTAATCACGTCAGCTACAGATTTATAAGGCGAATTCATCGGCACAACTAGCATATTGGGGGCAGAAAATACTCCGCCAATTGCCGTGAAATCTTTAACTGGATCATATGGCAATTTTTTGTATAGAGATGCATTGACCGCATGCCCAATAGATGGAAAATAAATTGTGTATCCATCGGGGGCAGCGCGTGCAACTATTTCTGCGGCAATATTTCCATTTGCCCCAGCTTTATTCTCAACAATCACAGGTTGTCCAAGTCGAGTGGAAAGCCCATCCGCTAAAGCGCGACCAACAGTATCAGCAGAACCACCGGGAGAAAAACCAACAACCAGGTGAATCGGCTTACTGGGATATGCCCCCTCTTGATTCGCCGCATGGAGAGTAGAAATACTCCCACCCAATAGTAGTGACTGCAAAATCAGAGAAATAAATATTCGGCTCATTGCCTTGCATTCATCAGTGGGACCCCGCTGATTTCTTGCAACTCTTCAAAACTCAATTCATCCACCCAATCTACTACACGCAATCCGCTTGGCGTCACTTCGATGGTTGCTAAATCGGTATAGATGCAATCAACTGCAGCAAGGGCGGTTAGCGGATATGTGCATTCCTGAACCAACTTGGAATGGCCTGATTTAGTCAGGTGCTCCATCATCACAAACAACTTCTTGGCACCTAAAGCCAAATCCATAGCACCGCCCACTGCTGGTATAGCCATTGGGTCGCCAGTTCGCCAGTTAGCAACATCACCCTTTACAGAAACCTGAAAAGCCCCCAAGACACAAATATCAATATGCCCACCACGAATCATTACGAATGAGTCGGCGTGGTGACAAATCGACGCACCAGGGAGCATGGTTACCGGCTGCTTACCTGCATTCACCAATTCCTCATCAATGTCATCGCCAGTAGCCAAGGGCCCCATCCCAAGCAAACCATTCTCGCTATGCAACAAGATCTCTCGATCCTCTGGCAAGTAATTAGAGATGGTCATTGGCTGGCCAATGCCTAAATTCACGCTAGCGCCATCGGGAATATTCTGAACAATCCGCTTAGCAATATCTGCTGTTGAACGTTTTTTGATTTTAGAAAGATCAATCATGATGACACCTCTACTTTCACAACACGCTTCACAAAAATTCCAGGCGTCACAATATTTTCTGGATCAAGATTTCCAAGCTCAATCACTTGATTCACCTGAGCAATCGTGCAGAGTGCCGCTGTAGCCATAATTGGACCGAAATTTCTACCGGTGGCATGGTAAGTGAGATTACCCCAGCGATCCCCCTTATCAGCCTTAATTAATGCGTAATCTGCCTTAATAGCCTTCTCAAAAATATGATTAACGCCATCTATTTCACGAATATCTTTATCCTTGGCCAGCTCAGTACCAAAACCAGTAGGCGTATAAAAACCACCAATACCAGCACCACCAGCACGAATCCGTTCGGCTAAAGTTCCTTGTGGAACAAGCTCTAATTCAATCTTGCCAGCACGATAGAGATCATCAAATGCACCAGACTCTGGCTGACGAGGGAAAGAACACACCATTTTTCTGACGCGCCCAGCTCCTATCAATTTAGAAATTCCCACTCCTGAGTTACCCGCGTTATTACTAACTATGGTCAAGTCTTTAGCGCCCTGTTCATGGAGCGCATCCAATAAAAAAATGGGAAGGCCGGCACCGCCAAATCCAGAAACGAGGATAGTCGAGCCATCAGCGATATCTCGTAAAGCCTCAGCTACGCTAGGCATTATTTTTTGAATCACAAAAGTCTCCGTCTATTTTTATTATAAGTACTGCTATTTGGCTTTTGAGCCAACCTACTACTTTAATATAATCCTGAAATTGCCACCCGAATTGCCGCCGGCAATTCAAGCACTCTTTGCCTTCTCGCAGCCAACATTGCATTTGATGTTTGCTGCGTTTTTACTGACCATATTGACCCAGGAAAGAATGCGTCATCCTTAAATCTAGGAATGACATGCCAATGAAGATGGGGAACCATATTGCCTAAGGCGGCGATATTGATCTTATCTGGATGCATGACGTGGCGTATCGCCTCTTCAACAGCAAATACCAAGGTCATAATGTGCTCACGCTCTCCGTAGCTCAGATCAGTCATCTCGGCTACATGGCGATTCCAGATCACCCTGCAGAATCCAGGTAGATCGGGATCGTTTACGAGCATAACCCAACAGTCATCGCCGCGCCAAATGAGTTGACCATCTTCAGGCTTGAGTTTGTCTTTACAAAGTACGCAATTAGTCATTTGAAGAATGTAAACGAAAACGGCGCCTAAGTCACCCTTGTGGGGTCATTTAGGCGCCGCTGCAGTATGGTACTACTGCTTACAACGCACTACTTAGGGATTCTTAATGGAACTGCTCTTCTTCAGTAGAACCAGTCAATGCTGTTACAGAAGACTTGCCACCTTGAATAACGGTAGTTACGTCGTCGAAGTAACCAGTACCAACTTCTTGCTGATGTGAAACGAATGTGTATCCACGGTCACGAGCAGCAAATTCTGGCTCTTGTACTTTCTCGATGTATGCAGTCATACCGCGCTGCATGTAGTCTTGAGCCAAGTCGAACATGTTGTACCACATAGAGTGGATACCAGCCAATGTGATGAACTGGTACTTGTAACCCATTGCGCCTAATTCACGTTGGAATTTAGCAATGGTTGCGTCGTCCAAGTTTTTCTTCCAGTTGAAAGATGGTGAGCAGTTATAAGCCAACATCTTGCCTGGGAACTTCGCACGAATGGCTTCAGCAAACTGACGAGCAAATTCCAGGTCAGGTGTACCAGTTTCACACCAAACCATATCAGCGTATGCAGCGTAAGCCAAACCACGTGAGATCGCTTGATCCAAGCCCTTACGTGTTTTGTAGAAGCCTTCTGGAGTGCGCTCGCCTGTCAAGAATGGCTTGTCATTTGCATCGTAGTCAGATGTCAACAAGTCGGCAGCTTCAGCATCAGTACGGGCCAAGATAATAGTAGAAACACCCATCACGTCAGCAGCTAAACGTGCAGAAATCAACTTCTGGACCGACTCGGCAGTAGGCAGCAATACTTTGCCACCCAAGTGACCGCACTTCTTAACAGAAGACAATTGATCTTCAAAGTGAACACCAGCAGCGCCCTGCTTGATCAAAGCCTTGCTTAATTCAAATGCATTCAACACACCGCCGAAACCAGCTTCAGCATCAGCAACGATTGGAGCGAAATACTCGATGTAACCTGCATCGCCTTTGTTGATGCCTTTAGCCGTTTGAATTTCATCAGCACGTTGGAATGAGTTATTAATACGCTCAACCATCTTAGGAACTGAATCTACTGGATATAAAGATTGGTCAGGGTACATTGCTGCGTAAGAGTTACCGTCGGCAGCAACTTGCCAGCCTGACAAGTAAATAGCTTGTACACCAGCTTTAACTTGTTGCATTGCTTGACCACCAGTCAAAGCACCTAAACAGTTAACGTAAGCTTCGTTATTTACCAATTCCCAGAGACGCTCAGCACCATGCTTGGCTAAGGTGTGCTCAATCTTCAATGAACCACGAAGACGCACTACGTCCTCAGCCGTGTAACCACGAGTGATACCTTTCCAGCGTGGATTGGTATCCCAGTCTTTTTGTAATGCTGCGATTTCTGCTTTGCGATCTGCCATGTTTTTCTCCCTAAGTTAAACAAGTACTTCAAAATTTGAGGACTCTTAAGACTGAGTTTAGTCTTATGTCTTATATAAGAGTTTAGACAGTTCAAAAAAGCAAGCAAGCGAAATTTAAGAATTTAATAAAAATATTTAGTTATTTAAATTCAATAACTTATATATTTATTTTTACAATGTGGAATAATCATCCACCTATCGAAATCAAAACCATCCAAGGATGTTGTGCTGTATTTTACGCAGCGTAATGAGATTTCATATGATGAAATACAACAAAGTTCATCAGTCGGATTTTAAAAACCGTATAGACGCTGAGGGTTATCACACAGGATTTTCTTGCGAATGGGCTCTGTTGGGGCATAGAGCGCAAAACAATCTAGCAGGTGTGCAATGCTAGGCATTGGCCCATAAGTAGCTACATGAGGCCAATCCGATCCCCAAACGCAACGATTAGGCGCAGCCTCAATCAATGCCTCTGCAAACGGAACTACATCATCGTAGCTTGGGTGTTTTTCACTCAAGCGATATGCGCCAGAGACTTTTACCCAGGCGCGCTCGCGCACCAATTCCACCAATGCCATAAACCCAGGAGAATGAACGCCGACTGAAGTTTTCAGGAAACCCATGTGATCAATGACTAAAGTAGATTTCATCTTTTGCATGCGCGGCATCAGAGCGGGCAAATCATTTGCATCCAATAAGAACTGAATATGCCACCCCCAATCTTGAGCAAGCGCATCGCATTCCTCGAGATTTGATAAATCTAAACCACCTCCAGCAAACATGACATTGACTCGAATTCCTACTACACCCCTATCTTTCATATTTTGATAGTAAGCATCGGGCTGCCCAAGCAATGGGACCGCTACTCCCCGCAACCGCTTGGGGTGTTGGTCTAACACCCTTAGCATGGGCTCATTGTCTTGCCCATTGACGCTGACCTGAATCAAAACACCATAGGTCATACCCACCTCATCGAGCATTTCTATATATTGCTCACCCGTTGCTTCTGGCGCAGTGTAAGAGCGGCCAGGAACGAGACTGGCAGCGCTTATCACATGGGCGTGTGTATCGACCGCACCTTTAGGCATCACAAAAGGAAAAGGACCGCCTTGATGTTCGGGCGGCCCTGGGCAAAACGAAATATCTTTTTCCAACGTTAGGATCTTTATTTAGTTTGCTTGTAACTCGCGACCACGTGTTTCCGGAAGCACAATAGCAGCGATCAAGAAAACTCCGTAAGCAATGACAGCAAAAATAGCAATTGCCATTGCCAATCCATATTGCGCTGAAAAATATCCTACTAAGGCTGGAAATAAAGCGCCAATTCCGCGACCAAAGTTATAGCAAAAGCCTTGTCCGGATCCACGTAAGCGAGTTGGAAATAGCTCTGTCAAGAAAGCGCCCATACCGGAAAAATATCCACTAGCAAAGAATCCCAATGGGAAGCCGAGCCACATCATCATTTCATTGGTAATTTCTAGCTGGGTATAAGCCAAAACCAAAACAATCGCACCAATTGAAAAGGTGATGAATAATTTCCGACGGCCAAATCGGTCAGCCATCCACGCGCCAACCAAGTAGCCTATAAAACTACCCGCAATAAGAAATGCTAAATAACCAGTAGAGCCAACTACCGTCAATTTACGCTCCGTCTTGAGGAATGTAGGAACCCAAGTGGTAATTGCATAGTAACCACCTTGTGCACCCATCGTGAGTAATGAAGCCCAAATCGTAGTCTTCAATAAACCAGGTTTAAAGATTTCTAGAATGGAGGGTGATTGACCTGCTGCTACTACTTTTTCACGAGCAAGCTTAGCAATTGTTGGTTCTTCGACATGGCGACGAATGTATAACAAAAGAACAGCAGGGAAGAAGCCAACTACGAACATTGCACGCCAAGCCATATCAGGCGGCAACAAGCTAAACATAATGGCTTGCAAGAGGACTGCAGCGCCCCAACCAATCGCCCAGGCAGATTGGACGGTACCCACTGCGCGACCACGATATTCAGCACGAATTGTTTCACCCATCAATACTGCTCCAGCAGCCCACTCACCCCCAAAACCAAAACCCAAGAGTGCGCGAGCAATCATGAGTTGATTAAAGTCTTGAGTAAATGCACAAATCAAACTGAAGGTAGAAAACCAAAGAATCGTGAACTGAAGAGTGCGAACGCGACCGATTCGATCAGCCAAATAACCCGCAAACCATCCACCAAAAGCAGAGGCTAAAAGAGTTCCCGTTACTGCAAGACCGGCCATACCACGATCAACCTGCCATACTGCAATAATGGTTCCAATTACTAAGGGGTAAATCATGAAGTCCATGCCGTCTAATGCCCAGCCTAAGAAGCAACCCCAAAAGGTTTTCTTCTCCTTGGGATTCATGACTTTGTAAAAACCAGTCAGACTGGTATCCGGTTGCTGACTCATTTTGTCTCCTTTATTTTTTAGGCTTTAAATTAATGAATGAGTACCATCTTTATAACTCAATTATTCATCCTGTAGAGCAAACTAGAGAAAACCCTTAATACTCCATCATGATGCATTGCACACTAATTGGCGACCACAGCATATCGATTGATTTCTCAAAATCAAAGCAAGCCTTAAGAGATGTTCACGAGCTTAGCAAATTGCTCTTAGCCAAAAAACCCATATGGGCTGCTGAAATCGTGCCTGGACTGGATTCATTGGTTATCCAGTTGCAGAGTGGCATTGAGGAAGCAAGCTTCACGCGCCAGCAAGCTTTCGCAGATCTCGAAAAAATCGGTAAGCAACAAGTGAAACAAAAGAAGCGTTCAACTTATCCGGCTAAGATTCACCGCATTCAAGTTTGCTATCACCCAGATGTTGCATTAGATCTACATGACATCGCTAAGGCCTGCAAACTATCCATTGAAGAGACCATCCGTCTTCATAAGAATAATCTTTATACGGCAGATATTCTGGGCTTTATGCCTGGGTTTGCCTACTTCAGCGGCCTTAACCCTAAGTTGCTCCTACCTCGCCTACCTTCTCCCCGGTCAATAGTGCCTAAAGGTAGCGTGGCAATTGCAGAGTTACAAACTGCAATTTATCCACGAACTACACCTGGAGGATGGAATCTGATTGGTAGATCTCCTAATCAAATGTTTGATATTCAAAATCATCCGCCAGGATTATTCATGGCGGGCGACCAAATGCAAATTGAAGAAATTACATTAGATGAGTTTCAAAAATTAGATCATAAAAATACACATCAAGAAATTATCCGCACGCCAGATAAAAACAATGCTCAAGGGTCTATTGAAGTTTTGCAGTCGGGAACTTTTACGAGTATTCAGGATGAGCCCAGATTAGGATTTTCACACTGGGCAGTGGGCCCTGGAGGTGCATGCGATTTATCCTCACTGCATCTTGCCAATGCTTTAGTGGGCAATCCAATAGGAACGACTGCTATAGAAATGACGTCTAGCGGTCCAACTCTTCTATTTCATCAAGCAACTTGTATCGCCTGGGTTGGGGCAGATTGCGATGGCATTGTGAATGGGCAACGCATCCCCGGAAATCGACCCGTTTGGTTAGCAAAGGGAAGTGCGCTTAAATTCTTGCCGTTCAATTCCGGATTCCGAGCGCTATTAGCGATCGGTGGTGGACTGCAGCTACCAGAGATTTTAGGTCGCTCAGGATCACACATTAGCGCAGATATTGGACCAAAGCGTATTGAAAAGGGCCAAGTCTTATCACTCACAAATCCTCATGCGCCACTCAAATCCACCTTCTTGAAGTCCCTATTTAAAGAGGATCATTTGCCATGCCATACAAAATGGCATGTGAGATCACCTTTTGCGCCTCTAACAGCAGTTACCCCAGTCTACTGTTTAGCAGGCCCACATTTATCCTTCCTCTCAATCAAAGAGCGGGAATTATTTTGGTCCACCATTTGGACGGTGAGCAATCAAAGCAATCGTATGGGTCTGCGTCTTCAAGGTGAGTTCAAGGTAAAAAAGGACTTGCCCAACATCCCATCGCAAGCAATTACGTTTGGAACCTTACAACTCCCCCCATCACATGAACCTATTGTGATGCTTGCAGAGCACCAAACTACCGGCGGATATCCGCGCTTAGCTGAAATTATTCGCTCCGATATGGTGAAGCTAGCGCAAGTTAGGCCGGGCGAAAAAATACAATTTATTCCCGTTGATATTCAGGAGGCAGATCTTTTGAATACGAAAGCGTTAAAGTTACAACAATCAACCATTAACTCGATTCAAACAATGATTCAAACCAGTGGAAATACATAATGGACATTAATAGCGATATGGGCGAGGGCTTTGGCGCCTGGGAAATGGGTAACGATGCCTTATTACTTAACTACATTACATCCACCAATATTGCCTGTGGATGGCATGCTGGCGATCCAGCCCGCATGACGAAATTGGTTGAAATGGCAACTCAGAAAAGCGTGCTTATTGGGGCGCACCCCGGCCTTCCAGATCTTGAGGGATTTGGAAGACGAGAGATGGCTATATCTGAGCAAGATGCTTATAACTACGTTCTCTACCAGGCTGGTGCCTTAAGAGCTTTTGTTAAGGCCGCCGGAAATACATTGCATCATGTCAAACCCCATGGCGCCCTATACAACCAAGCAGCCAAAGACATGAAACTTGCTAGAGGAATAGCGCGGGCAGTAAAAGATTTAGGCCCGGAAGTCATTTTGTATGGTTTAGCAGGAAGCTGCATGATCGATGCTGCAAAAGAATTGAATGTACCGGTATGGCAAGAGGTATTCGCAGATCGCAAATATACTAAAGAAGGTTTTCTGGTTCCGCGAAGTCAGGAAGGTGCTGTCATTGAGAATGAATCCGAAGCGCTCAATCAAGCGATCGATATGTCAAGGAATGGGAAAGTAACTGCAATTGATGGCAGTGAAATCAAAATCCAGGCCGATACCCTGTGTATTCATGGCGACAATCAGCATGCAGTTGAATTTGCGAAAAAGATTAAGGCCGCATTAATTTAGACGGCTTGCCGGCTTTTAGATTTCACCTGAAAAACGGTTGGAATAATCATGAGCTGGAATACAACGATTCCAAGGAACAAGGCTTTGGGCAAACCAGCATCCATAAAGAAACCAAAAATAAATGGGCCAACTGCCGCCCCTAAATCAATCCCTGAATAAACGATTCCATAAACACGTCCAGCTACAACTTGTGGGGTTGCCTTTTTCACCAAAAGGTCTCGCGAAGGTGCTACCACTCCATATCCGAATCCCAGAGCAAAGAAAATGATGGGAATGAGATCAATTGAAATGAATCCCGTAGATAGCAGCAAACACATTACTACCGTAATAGATAGACATGTGGAGACGATTCTTTCTGGCGCCTGCAACTTAGCTGCTAAATAGCCTCCAAATAAAACACCTGCAGCGCTGCCTAACGCCAAAAGCGTAATGTAGTAACTACCCACATTTATAGGAACCTCGTAAATACTAAAGAGCGCACTTGGCGCAAAAGATTGCAAGCTCGATGTGGAGGCCATGCTAAAGAAAAAGAAAACCCAACATAGCCAAACGGCTGGCAATCGCAAGAATGCAAATGGACTCTCCTGAGTAGCACCAGGATTAGCCGCCCGGGTACTTGCATGCGTGTTCTCGTGACGCTCTTTGACATTGTCCAAGAGATAATTTTTATTTACCCAAAGAATCGCCAAGACACAAGCCTCTAGCAGGGCTGCCGACAAGAATGCAATACGCCAATCAGAAAATTGAGCAATCGCCACCATGAAGGCTGGCGCAGCAGCCCAACCTAGATATCCGGTGACACCATGCATCGAATAGGCGTATGGCAGATTGGGTGGCGATACCTTGTGATTGATGAGTGTGTAATCAACGGGGTGAAAAATACCATTTCCACAACCGGCAATGACCGCGCCCAATAAGAGCATGGCATAACCTTTGCTTTGCGAATACACTAGTGCTGCAAGTATAAGCAGGCCAATACCGCCAAATAAAACTGGCCTAGCTCCAATACGGTCCACTAAAAAACCAGATGTGGCCTGAGCAATACAAGACACGACAAAGAAGACTGACATGAGTAAGCCGAGTTCGGCATAACTCAATGCAAAAGCGTCCCTCAGCCATGGAAACATGGGAGGAAGCACTAAATGAAAGAAATGAGAGCTGCCGTGAGCTAGGCTAATGAGACTAATAACCCGGACATCACTGGCACGCCTACTAAGCGCAACAGTCATGTGCCGAGTTTACTAGGGCAGGAATATTCCTGCTGAACTACGTATTTGCTACTTAGGACTACTCAATGAACCTGACGGCTAAAGCTAAACTCACCTGATTTATCTACATCCACAGGTACCACATCCATGGGCCCGAATTTACCTTCCAAAATCATCTTGGAGACTGGGTTCTCAATATACTGCTGAATCGCCCGCTTCAGAGGCCTTGCTCCAAAGACTGGATCAAAACCCACCTCAGCAATCTTATTCAAGGCGGCATCACTGACCTCAAGCTGCATATCCACTTTTGCCAAACGATCTGACAAGTTCTTCAGCAAGATCTTCGCAATATTGGCGATATTGCCTTTATCCAAACCATGGAACACTACGATTTCGTCAATACGGTTTAAGAACTCAGGACGGAAATGATTCTTCAGCTCTTCAAATACCGCTTCTTTAATTTCCGCCTGCTTCTTATCAGCCATCGACTGAATCAAATGTGATCCAATATTACTAGTCATTACGATGACAGTGTTTTTAAAGTCCACAGTACGGCCTTGACCATCGGTGAGGCGACCATCATCTAAAACTTGCAAGAGTACGTTAAATACATCTGGGTGTGCTTTTTCAATTTCATCAAACAAGATCACGCTATATGGATGACGGCGAACTTGCTCGGTTAAATAACCACCCTCTTCGTAACCAACGTAGCCCGGAGGCGCGCCAATTAAACGAGCCACGCTATGCTTCTCCATAAACTCACTCATATCAATACGAATGAGGTGATCTTCGCTATCAAACAAGAAGCCCGCCAGGGCTTTACAGAGCTCAGTCTTACCAACACCGGTAGGCCCAAGGAATAAGAAGGATCCATAAGGACGATTCTCTTCAGCCAAACCAGCGCGGGAACGACGAATAGCATCTGATACTGCGCGAATAGCCTCTTCTTGACCAACCACGCGCTTATGCAATAGCTCTTCCATCTTGAGCAACTTATCGCGTTCGCCTTGCATCATCTTCGACACTGGAATACCTGTTGCACGAGAAACTACTTCCGCAATTTCTTCTGCGCCAACTTGAGTGCGAAGTAACTTGTTTTTCAACACGCCATCTTTGTCGCCCTTGGCTTCCGCTGCAGCAGCAGACTTCAACTTAGCTTCTAGCTCAGGCAACTTCCCATATTGCAACTCCGCAACCTTTTCTAGCTTGCCATCGCGTTGTAACTTTGCAATATCTACCCTTACTTTTTCAATTTCCTCTTTCAGCTGAGCTGCGCCTAACACAGCGCCCTTCTCTGCTTTCCAAACCTCTTCTAAATCAGCATATTCAGCACCCAGACGTTTAATTTCATCCTCAATGAGACCTAGGCGTTTTTGCGAAGCATCGTCCTTCTCCTTCTTAACCGCTTCGCGCTCTATCTTTAATTGAATGAGACGACGCTCCAGCCTATCCATCACTTCAGGCTTAGAATCAATCTCCATCCGAATACGCGAACCCGCTTCGTCAATCAGGTCGATCGCCTTATCTGGCAAAAAACGATCCGTAATGTAGCGATGCGATAACTCAGCAGCCGCAACAATCGCTGGATCAGTAATTTCGATGCCATGATGTAGTTCATAGCGCTCTTTAAGGCCTCGCAAGATGGCAATAGTTGCCTCGACGGTAGGCTCCTCCACCATCACTTTTTGGAAACGACGCTCGAGGGCAGGATCTTTTTCAATGTACTTACGGTATTCATCTAAGGTAGTTGCACCGATGCAATGCAATTCACCACGAGCTAAAGCAGGCTTGAGCATATTTCCAGCATCCATTGCACCATCACCCTTACCAGCGCCTACCATCGTATGAATTTCATCAATAAAGATGATTGTTTGACCTTCATCTTTAGCGACATCACTGAGAACTGCTTTCAAGCGCTCTTCGAACTCACCGCGGTACTTAGCGCCAGCTAGAAGTAAGGCCATATCCAAGACTAGGACACGCTTATTTTTCAGAGTCTCAGGCACTTCACCATTAACGATGCGCTGCGCTAAGCCCTCAACGATGGCAGTCTTGCCCACACCAGGTTCACCGATGAGTACAGGGTTATTCTTACCGCGACGTTGCAAGATCTGAATGGTGCGACGAATCTCATCGTCACGCCCAATGACTGGATCAAGCTTGCCCATACGAGCGCGCTCAGTTAAATCCACTGTGTATTTCTTTAAGGCTTCACGTTGGCCTTCAGCATCTGCACTATTCACTGATTCTCCTCCGCGCACTAAATCAATAGCCGCTTCTAACGATTTGCGATTTAATCCATTTTCACGAGCCACTTTACCGAGCTCGCCCTTGTCATCAGCCACCACAAGCAAAAACAATTCGCCTGCAATAAATTGATCATTGCGTTTATTGGCTTCTTTTTCACATAGGTTGAGCCAATTACTTAAATCACGGCCCACCTGCACTTCTCCACTAGTTCCTTGCACTTCGGGGAGATTGCTGATGATTTTCTCTACGCCTTTTTCAAGGCTAGGGACATTGACTCCTGCTCGAGTCAATAAACTCTTGGCGCCACCATCGGAATCACGCAACATGGCCAGCAACAAGTGGGCAGGCTCAATATATTGGTTATCTTTGGCTAAAGCGATACTTTGGGCCTCACTTAAGGCCTCTTGAAATTTGGTTGTTAATTTATCTATTCTCATTTTTGAGCTCCGTCTATCTATCTATAGAATATAAGGGCAATATTAATAATTTCAAGCATCTACCGCACTTTTAACCCTAATTTTCCCTATTTTGACCTGGCTTGTTTACCTCCTTGAATGCTCAGATGGCACCTACTATGCCGGCATTACTAACCGCTTAGAACATCGCTTAGAGGCCCATAACTCAGGGCAAGGCGCTCGCTATACAAGATCGCGCGGACCAGTTGTCCTCTTAGCAACACAAAAGCACCCTGACCGTTCTGAAGCCTCTAAAGCAGAGCTCCGCTTAAAGCGTTTACCAAGGTCTGAAAAGCTAGCCTTTTTTGAGACTGAGATCACCACCAAAACTGGGCACAGTTAGTCAGAGCAATCTATGAGCCAGCAATACAATATAGCTATAACAAAACCAATTATTTAACCGGACAACAATCATGCAACCAAAATGGGGAACCAGAGGAATGGCGGTAGCGCCACATTCTCTAGCATCAGAATCTGCTTTAGCTGTTTTACGAGAAGGTGGCAACGCCTTAGAAGCAATGGTAGCTGCTGCTGCAACTATTGCAGTGGTCTACCCTCATATGAACTCCATAGGCGGTGACTCTTTCTGGGTAGTTCATTCTCCTGGAAAGGCCATGGGTGGAATTGATGCTTGTGGAGCGGCTGCTGGTTTGGCGACAAAGCAGTGGTACGCAGAACGTGGCATCACTAAGGCCATTCCATTTCGTGGTGCAGTAGCAGCTAATACCGTTGCTGGAACTATCTCTGGCTGGGGCGCAGCGCACCAACTCTCCAAACAAGGGTTAGGCGGCAAGCTACCACTTTCACGCCTATTGGCTGATGCGATTCACTATGCAGAATCTGGCACACCAGTTACTTTCAGCCAATCAAGCCTCACAGAAAAGAAGCGTCAAGAACTGAATCCAATACCAGGCTTTGCAGAGACTTTTTTAGTAAATGGCAAAGCGCCCGCTGTTGGCAGCATCTTTAAGCAAGAACGTCTTGCTAAAACCTTACGTCAGATTGCCAAAAAAGGTACGGATGACTATTACCGCGGCGAACTAGCTCAATCACTAGCAAAAGAACTCGCTGAGTTAGGAAGTCCACTGAGATTAGACGACCTACACCGTCATAAGGCAAAACTCATAGACCCTCTAGAGCTCAAACATAGCATGGGTAATGTCTACAACATGACACCGCCCACACAAGGCGTGGTCTCATTGATGATTATTGGCATCTTGGATCAATTGAACTTAAAACGCTTCAAAATAGATAGTCCGGAATACGTACATCACTGCGTTGAAGCCACCAAGCAAGCATTTAAGATACGCGATCAGTTTGTAACAGATCCTGCATATATGACAAAGAATGCGCAATCTTTCTTATCACCCGCATTCCTGAAAAAGTTAGCCAAGAATATTGATCCAGAAAAAGCACTCCCTTGGGGTCAGGGTAAAGGTCCTGCAGATACTATTTGGATGGGTGTGATTGATGGCGACGGCAATTGTGTTTCTTTCATTCAAAGCATCTATCATGAGTTTGGCGCAGGCATTGTGCTTCCTACCTCAGGTGTCAACTGGCAAAACCGCGGTTGCAGCTTTTCTCTCGACCCAAATACACTCAATCACCTAGAGCCGTATCGCAAGCCTTTTCATACTCTTAACCCAGCGATGGCCTTATTTAAAGATGGTCGCTCAATGGTTTATGGAACGATGGGTGGAGATGGTCAACCACAAACCCAGTGCGCAGTATTTACTCGAACAGCAACTTATGGCCTTGATCCACAGGATGCCATCAGTCGTCCACGTTGGTTACTTGGACGAACTTGGGGGCAAACCAGCGATAGTCTTAAATTAGAGTCGCGCTTTAGTCCATGGGTAGCTAAAGAGCTTCACGCTTTAGGCCATGAGATTGAAATGCTCGATGCATTTGACGAAACCGTTGGTCATGCGGGTTGCATCATTCGTGATCCATCAGGCACGCTACAAGGCGGATGGGATCCTAGAAGTGATGGGGCTGTGAGCGCTTTCTAATACCTCTCAATGCAGCAACAATTAGACGGCATTAAAAAAGGCTACCAAGTTGGTAGCCTTTTTTCTAACTTCAAATTTCAAATTACCACTGAGTTAGCGCTTATGCAGCACGCGTCTTCAAATACTTAGCACGCATTGGGCGTAGTACGAAGAATGCCAGAATAGCCGCAGTAGCATCCAGTACGATCATGATGCCAAATACTGGTATCCAGCTTTCTGTACCACCATGAATGTAGGCTGCAACTGGTGCGCCAACAATAGAGCCAATGCCTTGAGCCATGTATAGGAAACCATAGTTTGTAGTGGCATGCTTTTGACCAAAAGTATCAGTCAAAGTAGATGGGAATAAGGAGAAAATCTCACCCCAACCAAAGAACACAATACCTGAGAGCAATACGAACATGACAGGATCCGAGCGTGTCATTACCCATGCAAACATAGCAACTGCTTCTAAACCAAAAGCAATCGTCATGGTGTATTCACGACCGATACGATCAGATACCCAGCCAAATATTGGTCGAGTTAAACCATTGGTAACGCGGTCAATTGTTAAGGCCAAAGGTAAGGCGGCCATACCAAAAACCATAGTCGATGTAATACCAAAGTCTTTTGCAAATGCGCCCATCTGGGAGATCACCATCAATCCCGATGTAGACATCATGGACATCATCAAAAACATGAGCCAAAAAACTGGTGTCCTTAACATTACCTTTGGTGCAACTCCCGATGCAGCAGCTTCGATTTGATCAGCCGTTTGCGCACGATCGGCGTGCGGAACGCGAATGCCTTGAGCGGCCAATAATCCAACAGCACCAATGATGTAGCCAAAGAACGTCAACGTGCCTTGAATCCCTGCCTCAGTCAAGCTAGTGGAGATTGGGAAGGTCGTCAGCAATGCACCGATACCATAACCAGCAGCAACCATGCCTACTGCAAATCCACGATTATTTGGGAACCAACGAACCATCAAGCCAACAACGCCGATGTAAACAATACCGGTACCCAAGCCACCTAACACACCATAGGTGAGGTAGAGATGAGATACGGTAGTCAGGTTAGCCGAAAGAACCCAGCTTGCACCCGTCAGAATAGTGCCGATGGATAACAAAAGACGAGGGCCAAACTTATCAACCAAGTAACCCTGAAACGGTGAGAAGAAAGTCTGCAACACAATCAAAATCGAAAATGTAATTTGCAACTCAGTCAAAGTAACACCGAGCTCACCCATGATTGGCTTAGTAAATAAAGCCCAAACATATTGAGGGCTGGATATGGACATCATACAAATGACGCCTAATGCCAATTGCACCCATTTCGACTTTAGGGGGTTGCTACTAGTACTTTCCGTACTCAATGCTGCTGTTGTCATGTAAATCTCCTGAGCTTTGTTTAATCAAAATTTCTAAAATGCTTTTGTTAGTGCATTTTGATCTAAATTTTCGGGTAATTACTAAGGAATTCCCTGATATGGTGCAGAAGCGCTTATTTTGATGCAGCTTGATGCACCAATAAAAATAAAACCACCCCTAAGGATGGCTCATCTTTTCAAACAGGCATCTGCTTCTATAAAACGAATTTGATCTAGCACCCCGAAGCAGTTGCCGTAGGGACGCTCACACTATTAGTGCCAGGCAAACTAGACCAGGCAGGATTAGATGAGGTTACGGGCAGCATATAAGCCCAGTGCGTGAGACCGGCTGTTCCATTTCCGGTTGACATCTGCATCAAAAATGCAGGTTGACCGCTAGATGTAGTTAACTGCCCAGAACCTACGGTTAGAGATGATCCATAAAAACCAATAGATACCGAATTATTGGCTGTTACAGACCCCACAATAGTTGATGCAGACCAAGTAGCGCCATTATTGGTGCTAGCAAAAGAGCAGCCCAATAAAAATCCCTGATTTACAGAAGTGATATGCCAAATAGTCTGATCGTTTACCGCACTAGTCTTTGGATTTCCGGAAGAGCTATAGGTATAGGCCAGCAAATAATCCGTAGGCACATACCAATACGTATCCACAAAAGCAGAAAGATCTTTTGTTGCCAAAGTAGATGGGGTTGATTGTGCTTGCACACTATCGCCAGCACCGCAACCGGATAGTCCGCCTGTAAGCATGATCGATAGGCAAATATAGAGGTTTCTAGTTATATGTTTTTTAATTATTTTTTCCATTTAGATAATGCCACTTCATCGGTAACACGGGCATCAACCCAGCGAGCCCCTTCAGGAGTATCTTCTTTTTTCCAAAATGGTGCTGCCGTCTTGAGGTAGTCCATGATGAACTCACAGGCAGAGAAGGCCTCACCGCGATGTGCGCTGGTAACAGCCACTAATACGATTTGATCTTCGGTCAGTAAAGGTCCAACACGATGAATCACTAATGTCTGATATATGTCCCAGCGTGATTTAGCTTGATCCAGAATTTCTTGGAGTGCTTTTTCAGTCATGCCGGGGTAATGCTCAAGCGTCATACCTTTTACTTGGCTACCGTCATTCATATCTCGTACGGTGCCCAAGAAAGAAACTACCGCGCCTACTCGCGGATCATCTTTACGTAATGCCAATATTTCTGCGCTAACATCAAAATCGCTCTCTTGAATTTTGATTGGCATATCAGCCCCCAGTCACCGGAGGAAAGAAAGCAACTTCTACACCATCTTGCAATGCTGTATTTGCATCAACCATGTGCTGGTTCAAGGCGCAACGCAAGACTTTGCCATCCGCTAAGACCTCAGCCCAAGGGCTACCGCGCTCGATAAGATACGACCTAAGATCAGCAATGGTTTTGACTGATGCAGGAATGGTGATGCTCTCTTGCGAGACACCAAGGGCTTCACGCAATGAGGCAAAGAATCGTAATTCGAGTTTCATGAGCTAATCGTAAACCGATTATTTGAGAAGTGCATCAAATGGGATGTACTTCACCAAATCGCCAGCTTTGATTGGCTGGTTTGGCGGACAATCAACCAGACCATCACCCCAAGAGGCGCTAGTGAGCACGCCAGAACTTTGATTAGGAAATAAATCTAAGCCGCAGTTGCTATTCAATTTGACACGCAGAAACTCATTACGTCGATCGGCTTTCAACCAATCAAAATCTGCGCGCATTAAATACGACTGAGGAAGACTCACTTCACGACCCTGCAACTTCAGAATAAAAGGACGTACAAACAATAGGAAAGTTACAAAACTGGATACCGGATTGCCTGGCAGACCAATAAACCAAGCCTCACCATCCTTAGGTTCGTCTGATTTTCGGACTGCACCAAATGCCAATGGCTTACCTGGCTTAATCGCGATCTGCCATAGATCCAATCTTCCTTCAGCGGTAACTGCTGGCTTGATGTGATCTTCTTCGCCAACTGAGACGCCACCAGAGGTAATAATTAAATCGTGGTCCTTGCTGGCTTTAAGCAATGCTGCACGGGTTGCTTCTAAGCGATCTGGGACGATACCCAAATCAGTGGCATCACAACCCAGAGATTTAAGGCAGGCCAATAAAGTGTCACGATTAGAGTTATAAATGCCGCCTGGTTTTAATGGCTCACCAGGAAGGGCTAATTCATCGCCAGTGAAAAAGGCGGCCACCTTGACGCGACGTTTAACGCTTAAGTGAGTCAAACCTGCTGAAGCAGCTACACCTAACTCTTGTGGGCGCAAGAAAGTGCCTGCAGTAAGAGCAGTTTTACCAGCAGTGAGATCTTCTCCTCTGCGACGAATCCACTGACCTGCTATTGGAGCGGTATTGATAGTTACTTGACCGCTTTCACCCTCTAGCGCGCAATCCTCTTGCATCACGACTGCATCCGCACCAGGAGGTACGGGGGCTCCTGTGAAAATTCTAGCGGCAGTGCCTGACTCCAAGGGGGTTCCCATCGATCCAGCCGGAATGCGCTGAGCAATCTTGAGTGATTTTCCTGGAGTAGCAATATCAGCAGAGCGAACCGCATACCCATCCATCGCAGTGTTATCAAGTGGAGGCACATCAACAAGGCTATTGACGTTTTCAGCGAGCACACGGCCTAAAGCGGCCTGCATGGCAACCTTCTCAATCTCACCAACAGTTTGAGCATGCGAAAGTAAGTGATCTAAAGCCTGCTGCGCAGTCAACATTGGTGGCTTTGTCATAGAGTAATTATTTATTGCTTAAATTTTCTAAGTTAAGAATTAACTTAGATGTGAAGTAATAAACGCTTTAACTTGATTCACGTCGGCATCGATATTTTCTACGCGCTGCGGCTTAGATTTAATGTCTTTAAATGCTGGTGGACACTCAGCTGGACGTCCTAAAGCAATTTCAATTGTTTCTTCAAACTTAATGGGGAGCGCCGTCTCGAGCACGATCATCGGGATTCCGGCTTGCAAATGCTCACGAGCTACTTTCACGCCATCAGCGGTATGGGTATCAATCATGACGCCATAGCGTTGATCAATATCACGAATTGTTTCTAAGCGATTCTCGTGAGTGCTACGGCCAGATTGGAAGCCGTATTTACCCAGTTCTTTAAAGACTGCCTCTTTTGAGATATCAAAACCACCTGCTTCATCTACTTGCTTGAACATAGCTGCAGTCGCTTTACCATCTTGACCCATAAAATCAAATACGAAGCGCTCAAAGTTACTAGCCTTAGAGATGTCCATCGAAGGGCTGGAAGTATGCAAGGTCTCAGCAGACTTACGTGCACGATAGATGCCTGTGGAAAAGAATTCATCCAATACATTGTTTTCATTGGTAGCAACGATGAGATGCTCGATAGGCAAACCCATCATGCGGGCGATATGGCCAGCGCAGACATTACCAAAATTGCCGGAAGGCACAGTGAATGAGACTTTTTCAGAGCTGGACTTAGTGGCCAGTAGATAGCCTTGAAAGTAGTACACCACCTGAGCCACTACACGACCCCAATTAATGGAGTTCACGGTGCCAATTTGGTTCTTCGCTTTAAAAGCGTGATCATTGCTAACTGCCTTAACAATATCCTGGCAATCATCGAAGACACCAGCTACTGCTAAGTTAAAAATATTGGGATCCTGCAAGGAATACATCTGTGCAGACTGAAAGGCACTCATCTTGCCGCGGGGAGAAAGCATAAATACCTTCACGCCCTCTTTACCGCGCATCGCATATTCAGCTGCGCTACCCGTATCACCAGATGTAGCGCCCAAAATATTGAGCTGCTGACCTTTTTTCTTGAGAGCGTACTCAAAAAGATTGCCCAGCAATTGCATGGCCATATCTTTAAAAGCCAATGTTGGGCCATTAGAAAGACTCAAGAGCCCAATGCGTGTTCCCTGCTCTTCGCCAAGCCAATGCAAAGGCGTGATGTCTTTGGCGTTATCTTGTGCACGGCCATTGCAGTAAACCTGCTCGGTGTAGGTTTTACGCAAGATTGCACGCAAATCCGCCTCAGGAATATCGTCGCAGTACAAACTCAATACTTCATAGGCGAGATCGGCATACGACAAGCCACGCCAAGAATCTAATTGTGCTGCGGTGACCTTCGGGTATTGGGTAGGTAAATACAAGCCGCCATCAGGCGCCAATCCACCCAACAAAATTTCTAAGAAGGATTGTTGTGGACTATTGCCACGAGTAGATTGGTAACGCATGTGTTTTGCTGAGTTTTACTGAGTTTTACTTAAGACAGATTTTCTAAACGGATCTTCACTACTTCACCGGCGACAGTTTTGAGGTCTTGAATCTCTTTAATTGCTGCAAGCATGTTCTTTTCTTTAGTCTCGTGAGTTAAAGCCACCAAATCAGTTTGACTTTCACCCTCATCAGCTTCTTTTTGCAAAAGTGCGTCAATAGAAACACCATGCGATGCCAAAATTTTAGTGATGTCAGCTAATACGCCAGCTTGATCAGCTACACGCAAGCGCAGATAGTAACTAGTAGTGATTTCGCCAATAGGGAGCACTGGTGTGTCATGGACAGCATCTGGCTGGAAGGCCAAGTAAGGCACGCGATGCTCAGCGTCAGCGCTTAGCAAACGAGTGATATCTACTAAGTCAGCAATCACTGCGGAAGCAGTTGGCTCAGAGCCTGCACCTTTGCCGTAATACAAAGTTGTTCCAACGGCATCGCCAAATACTTGCACGGCATTCATGGCGCCCTCAACGTTTGCAATCAAACGCTTGGAAGGAATGAGAGTTGGATGGACACGCAACTCGACACCAGTTGACGTTTTCTTGGCAATACCAAGCAACTTAATGCGATAGCCTAATTGCTCTGCATACTTAATATCAATTGCATCTAATTTAGTGATGCCTTCGATGTGTGCTTTTTCAAACTGCATTGGAATACCAAATGCAATCGCACTCATGATGGTCGCTTTATGCGCAGCATCAACACCTTCGATATCAAAAGTCGGATCCGCTTCTGCATAGCCTAGGCGTTGCGCTTCTTTAAGTACTGTTGCAAAATCCAAACCTTTGTCGCGCATCTCTGACAAGATGAAATTGGTTGTGCCGTTAATGATGCCGGCAATCCATTCGATACGGTTTGCTGTTAAGCCTTCACGCAACGCTTTAATAATGGGGATGCCACCAGCAACAGCAGCTTCAAAGGCAACCATCACGCCTTTAGCATGCGCCGCCTTAAAGATTTCGTTACCATGAACAGCAATCAATGCTTTATTAGCTGTAACTACGTGCTTACCTGCCGCAATTGCCTCAAGAACCAAGTCTTTAGCTATGCCATAACCACCAATAAGCTCAACAACGATGTCGATCTCTGGGTTATTGATCACGGCACGAGCATCACTCACCACCTGCGCGCGGTCTTTAACCAACTCTTTGGCACGCTCTACATTTAAATCAGCAACTGTATTAATACGAATGCCGCGCCCAGCACGACGAGTAATTTCGTCTTGGTTACGCTCGAGAACAGTGAATACGCCACCACCAACAGTGCCAATACCTAACAGACCTACTTGAATCGGTTTCATGATGCCTTTGCTGCAGTTGAAGAAGCCTTACGGCTGTGCTTATTACGATAACGCTCCAGAAAACGAGCAAGGCGGCTAATAGCCTCCTTGAGCACATCTTCGTGAGGCAAGAACACTACACGGAAGTGATCAGGCTTGCCCCAGTTGAAACCAGAGCCCTGCACTAACAATACTTTTTCTTCTTTTAAAAGATCGGCTACAAATTGCTGATCATCTGCAATTGGATAAACCTCAGGATCTAGCTTTGGAAATAAATACAAAGCAGATTTTGGTTTCACGCAAGTGACACCTGGAATATCTGTAATGAGCTTCCATGCAAGATCACGTTGCTTTGCAAGGCGGCCGCCCTCACCCACTAAATCATTAATACTTTGGTAACCACCCAATGCTGTTTGAATCGCATACTGACCTGGCACGTTCGCACACAAGCGCATTGAGGCCAACATATTGAGCCCTTCGATATAGTCGCGGACCATTTCTTTATCGCCTGAAACCACCATCCAGCCGGCACGGTAGCCGCAGGAACGGTAATTCTTAGAAAGACCATTGAAAGTAATGATGACTACATCAGTAGATAAAGAAGCTAACGAGAGATGCCTCTCACCGTCGTACAACATCTTGTCGTAAATCTCGTCCGCAAACAAAATCAAACCATGTTCACGAGCAATTTGAGTTAACTCCAGCAGCACTTCTTTGGAGTAAATTGCACCAGTAGGATTGTTTGGATTAATCACCACAATCGCTTTGGTACGCGGTGTAATTTTTTTACGGAGATCGTTTAAGTCTGGCGCCCACTCTTTGGATTCATCACAAAGATAGTGCACTGGTGTGCCACTCGACAAACTGACTGCAGCAGTCCAAAGCGGGTAATCTGGTGTTGGGACCAATACCTCATCGCCATCATTTAAGAGGGCGTTCATCGACAGAACGATGAGCTCAGAAACACCATTGCCGGTATAGACATCATCCAGGGTCACGCCTTGAATACCCTTTTCTTGGCAATACTGCATGATGGCTTTGCGAGCAGCAAAGATTCCCTTGGAATCAGAATAAGCTGAGGCATTGCTTAAATTGCGAATCATGTCCAGCTGAATCTCTTCAGGCGGATCAAAACCGAAAACCCCTACGTTTCCGATGTTTAATTTGATGATTTTGTGGCCCTCTTCCTCCATGCGCTGAGCAAGCTCAAGCACCGGCCCACGTATGTCATAACAGACGTTATCGAGCTTTTGGGACTTTAGGATCGGTTTCACAATAAATTTAAGGGTAAGTTCTTGAAATATGAGAAAAAACAGCTAGCTATAATCCACATAATTATGACAGAGAGTCCACTTGAAGCTTCAATCTGACCCCCATTCCGGAGCGAATACGATCACTGGCTATGGCGATGGCTACGTAGAGATCAATAAGATCCCTTACGACCATGCGGTCCTACTCAGCTCGGACGGCGCCATCTCTAACTGGTCTGCGCAAACATTTGATAGCTTAGAAGCTAGTCATTTCGCGCAAAT
The DNA here is from genome assembly GCF_018882045.1 of Polynucleobacter sp. Fuers-14. Lineage (NCBI taxonomy): Bacteria > Pseudomonadati > Pseudomonadota > Betaproteobacteria > Burkholderiales > Burkholderiaceae > Polynucleobacter > Polynucleobacter sp. Fuers-14. The sequence goes on from NZ_JACVPG010000005.1 coordinate 286,454, forward strand.
GGTTGATTTAAAACCAGAATTAATCCTCATCGGGACCGGTAGCCGCCAGCGCTTTCCTAAGCCAGAACTCCTTAAATCCTTGATTGAAGCCAAAATTGGCTTTGAAATCATGGATTCTCAAGCCGCCTGCCGCACTTACAACATCCTAGTCGGTGAGGGTCGTCAGGTCGTGCTTGCCCTGATTGTGGAACCCACTTAATGCAATTTGGCCAGATTCGGCAGTCATCAGCCCTGCACCCAGGCAAGATTTTGCTGCTGGTCATTATTTACGGCCTGCTTTGGTTTGGCACCCTCAATTACCGCCACCTCATCCCATCCGACGAAGGCCGCTATGCAGAAATAGCACGAGAAATGCTGGTTACCGGTGATTGGATTACTCCGCGTTACAACGGTTATAAGTATTTTGAAAAACCCCCTCTTCAAGCTTGGGCAACTGCCGCCGCATTTCAGGCATTTGGTATTGGCGATTGGCAAGCGCGCCTTTGGACAGCGCTAACGGGTTTCCTAACTATTCTTTTGGTCGGCTTTACTGGTGCGCGCATCTTCAACGCGAGAGCAGGATGGTTGGCTGCTGTTGTATTGGCATCGAGTCCGATGTGGATTATCAGTGGTCACTTCAATTCGCTCGACATGGGCTTGTCCTCATTTTTAGTGGCGGCTCTTTGTAGCCTCTTGCTTGCACAAACTTCGCATAACAAAAATAACTGTCGCAACTGGATGTGGGCTTGCTGGATTTTTATGGCGCTAGCAACACTATCCAAAGGTGTTATTGGCGTAGCGATTCCTGCAATGGTGTTTATTGCTTACTCCATTAGTACATGGGACTGGAAAATCTGGGCTCGCTTGCGTTTATTTAGTGGAACTATTTTGTTCTTAGCTATCACTGCCCCTTGGTTTGTATTGGTAGCGCAACGCAATCCCGAGTTTCTAGAGTTCTTCTTTATTCATGAACATCTACAACGCTTCACACAAGATGATCACAGTAGAACTGGCCCGATTTACTACTTTGTACCACTCCTCCTCATTGGCCTACTCCCCTGGATTCTGCAGGTCCCTGGGGCGTTTGCACAAGCATGGAGCGAGCGCCGTCGCGAATTCTCAGCGGGCTGGTTATTAGTTTGCTGGTTTGCTGTGATCTTTGCATTCTTTAGCGTATCGCACTCTAAGCTACCGGGTTACATCATCCCCGTTTTCCCAGCGCTCGCTTTAATTATTGGCAATCGTTTAGATCGCTTACTGGGTCACACTAACACCATGGCATTACCATGGAAATTACAGACACTTTGCTTTGCAATTTTGGGGTGTGTTGGATTTTTCTTTTTAGATGCCATTGGTAAACAAGCAAGACCTGATGAGATTAAAGCTTATGCGCAATATACCTATTGGGTGATTGCTGCATTAGTAGCGCTTGTCAGTTTTAGCGCTTACGCTGCATGGCAAAGCAAGCGCAATGGCATTCAAAGCATCGTCAGCTTTGCTTGTGGGTTCTTTCTCTGCGCGATCATCACAGGAACAGGTCACGAGACATTGGGCCGCGCAGTTTCTGGTATCGACCTAGTCGAGCGAGTCAAAGCCTCTATTCCAGAAAAAGTGAACTTCTATTCAGTGCGTCTTTTGGATCACACCGTGCCTTTCTATTTAGGCAGAACGATGATCATGGTTGAATCACCCGATGAGCTTGAGTTTGGGGTTAATCAAGAGCCAGAACTTTGGATGCCGACATTAGACGCCTTTATTACCCGCTGGGAAGAAGATCAAACAGCTTATGCCATGATGGTTCCAGAGCAATTTGATGCGCTTAATACTCAGGGCTTCCCAATGCAGGAAGTCGATCGTGATTCACGCAGGGTCATTGTCAAGCATCCAGATATCTCGCAGTAATATAGGACACCATGTCAAACTTCATCCCCTTCACGCGCCCTAGCTTCAATCAAGAAACCATTGACGCTGTTTCAGAGGTATTGCGTTCAGGATGGGTGACATCTGGACCGAAATTGGCCGAGTTTGAAGCTGCTTTAAGCCAATACTTTGGCGGTCGTCCGGTACGCTGTTTTGCCAATGGCACCGCAACCATGAAAATCGCTCTACAAGTTGCTGGTATTGGCGATGGCGACGAAGTGATCACCACTCCAATTTCTTGGGTAGCAACTTCTAATGTGATTTTGGGTGTTGGCGCGAAACCAGTATTTGTGGATATCGATCCCATTACACGCAATATTGATCTAAATAAAGTGGCTGCTGCAATCACACCAAAGACACGCGCGATCATGCCAGTCTATTTAGCTGGATTACCTGTTGATATGGATCAACTCTATGCTCTAGCCAAACAACACAAGCTTCGCGTGATTGAGGATGCAGCGCAGGCCTTTGGCTCTCAGTGGCAAGGTAAGAAGATTGGTAGCTTTGGTGACCTGGTGAGCTTTAGCTTCCAGGCCAACAAGAACCTCACCACTGTTGAGGGTGGCTGCCTTGTTCTCAATAACCAAGACGAAGCAAAACTGGCTGAGAAATTCCGTCTACAAGGATTAACCCGTCAAGGCATGGATGGTATGGATGTGGATGTATTGGGCGGCAAAGATAACTTGACCGATGTAAATGCAGCTATCGGTCTTGAACAGCTCAAGCAACTTCCCTCTTATCAAACACGTCGTGCTGAACTCGCGCACCAATACTTTGATGTGCTTCGCGCCAAATTAAAATCGGCTGGATTGGAGGGCTTGAAATTAGAGCTTCCAGTAGAAAATTTCACGGATAGTAACTGGCACATGTTTCAAGTTGTTTTGCCACTCGAGCAGCTCAATACGGATCGCGCTCAAGTGATGACGGAATTAAAAGATTTGGGCATTGGCACTGGCGTTCATTACCCCGCAATTACTGGGTTCACCCTCTATAAAAACCAGGGCTACAAAACTTCAGATACTCCGATTGCCGAACGCATCGGTCGATCCATTCTTACCCTCCCCTTATTTCCGGCAATGGCAGATGAAGATATTGACCGTATAGCCAGTGGATTGGTCGGAATTTTGCAGAAATACCGCAAAAACTAGCGTTCCTGGGTTAAACCCAAAGAATCAGGCAAAATTGCAGCATGACCGCAAATTTAGTTGCCAACCCAACACTCAGCATTGTTATTCCCGTTTACAACGAGGAGGACGGATTAAAGGCTCTATTTGATCGCCTTTATCCAGCATTGGATACCCTGGCTGCCAAACGCAAGATCACCTATGAGATCGTATTTGTTAACGACGGTAGTAAAGATCGTTCCGCCGGCATTCTTTCAAAGCAAGTGGAGTTACGGCCTGATGTAACCCGTGCAGTTTTATTTCACAGCAACTTTGGTCAACATATGGCCATCATGGCTGGCTTTGAATACGCCAAAGGCGAACACATCATTACTTTGGATGCAGACCTACAAAATCCTCCCGAAGAAATTGATGCTTTAACTGAGCAGTTCTTAAAGGGTCATGATTACGTAGGCACTATTCGCGCCGATCGGCGCGATAGCTTCTTCAGAAAATTCGCTTCACGCGCAATGAATCGCTTGCGCGAAAACATTACCCGCATCACGATGACTGATCAAGGTTGTATGTTGCGTGGGTACAGTCGCCGCATTGTTGACTTAGTCCGTCAATGCGATGAAAGCAATACTTTTATTCCAGCACTGGCGTATACCTTCTCTGCAAACCCAGTAGAAATTACTGTCAAACACGAAGAGCGTTTTGCGGGTGAATCCAAATACAGCTTGTATCAGCTAATTCGCCTGAACTTTGACTTAGTCACTGGCTTCTCTGTCATGCCGTTGCAGATTTTCTCAATACTCGGCATGCTGCTATCCCTTGCTGCTGGTAGCTTGTTCGCGTACCTACTGGTTCGCCGCTTCCTTCTAGGTGCTGAGGTTGAGGGGGTATTCACCCTCTTCGCCCTGACCTTCTTCCTGATTGGTGTGATGCTCTTTGGGCTCGGACTGTTAGGTGAGTACATTGGTCGCATCTACCAGCAAATCCGTAAACGTCCACGCTATGTGGTGCAAACCGTTTTAGAGAAAAAATAATTGCACGCAGTCGTCTTTGCTTATCACGATGTTGGCGTCAACTGCCTCAAGGCACTTCTCAATGCGGGCATACAAGTTGATCTAGTCGTTACCCATCAAGATGACCCCAATGAGAATGTTTGGTTTGGAAGCGTTGAAAAGCTCTGTCAAGAAAAAAATATTTCTTACATCACTCCAAGCGCTAATGAATTAGCAACTTTAATTCCGAAGTTTCAAGCGCTAGCACCAGATTACATTTTTTCTTTCTACTATCGATTCATGGTTCCGGAGCAGATTTTGGCTTGCGCCAAAATTGCCGCACTCAATATGCATGGCTCGTTACTCCCAAAATATCGTGGACGTGCGCCAGTGAATTGGGCCATTCTGCATGGAGAAACAGAGACCGGCGCAACTTTACATGTCATGGAAGCGAAACCGGATGCAGGAGATATTGTTGGGCAAGCAACCGTCAGTATCGACCCAGATGAGACCGCTACCGATGTATTTGCTAAAGTCAGTCAGGCTGCCGTCAGCGTGATCGATCAAGTCTTGCCCAGCCTTCTAAAAGGAATTGTTCCCCGCAAGGCGAACGAGCTCCAAAAAGGCAGTTATTTTGGCGGTAGAAAGCCTGCAGACGGGCAAATTCACTGGAATCAGACTGCTAAACAGGTCCACGACTTGGTTAGGGCTGTCGCACCCCCTTATCCAGGCGCCTTTTGCGACCATGATGGCAAAACCATGATTGTGGCCCGCACCAGCCTAAATGGGCCATTTCCAGACAAGCTCGATCTTGGGGTTTGCGGCATCCAAGTGGTTGATAATCGGGTATTCGGTATTTGTGGCGACCATCAAGCAGTTGAAGTTTTGGAATGGTTTCCAGCAAGCAAATAAGCAGAAAATTCAGCAATAGCAAATTAGATTAAAACGAGGCTGTAGAGATGAAAAAAGTACTCATTCTTGGTGTTAATGGTTTTATTGGTCACCACCTTTCGAAGCGCATTCTTGAGACAACCGATTGGGATGTCTACGGCATGGATATGCAAAACGATCGTCTTGGTGATTTAGTTAATCATCCTCGCATGCACTTCTTTGAAGGCGACATCACAATTAATAAAGAATGGGTTGAATATCACATTCGCAAATGCGATGTCATCTTGCCTTTAGTGGCGATTGCAACGCCAGCTACGTATGTTCAGCAACCACTCAAGGTATTTGAGCTCGACTTCGAAGCCAATCTCCCAATCGTGCGCTCTGCTGTTAAGTACAAAAAGCATTTGGTATTCCCATCAACTTCGGAAGTCTATGGAATGTGTGAGGATGGTGAATTTGATCCTACTAAATCCAATATGGTTTATGGCCCAATTAACAAGCCACGCTGGATCTATGCTTGCTCTAAGCAATTAATGGACCGTGTGATCTGGGGTTATGGCATGGAAGGGTTGCGCTTTACTCTCTTCCGCCCATTTAACTGGATTGGCCCTGGCTTAGATAGTATCTATACACCCAAAGAAGGCTCATCCCGTGTTGTGACTCAGTTCTTGGGTCACATCGTTCGCGGCGAATCCATCAATGTTGTTGACGGTGGCGCCCAGAAACGTGCCTTTACTTATATTGATGATGGTATCGATGCTTTGATGCGCATTATCGATAACAAAGATGGTGTTGCTAACGGCAAGATCTACAACATCGGCAATCCAAAGAACAATCACTCCATTCGCGAACTCGCTAATCAGATGCTGGAAATCGCTCGCAGCATTCCTGAGTACGCAAAGAATGCGAATGAAGTAAAGATTGTAGAAACTACCTCTGGCGCTTACTACGGCGAAGGCTATCAAGACGTTCAAAATCGTGTTCCAGCAATAGATAACACGATGAGTGAACTAGGCTGGAAACCTACTACTACGATGTCTGATGCGCTCAAGAACATCTTTGAAGCCTATCGTGAAGACGTAGAAAAAGCCCGCACTTTAGTTGATAAAGAATAAGCGAAAGTAAATTCAAAGGTACATGGCTAAGATTGCTCTCAAGGTTGATGTTGATACCTTACGCGGAACCAAAGAAGGTGTTCCCAATCTAGCTCGCACTCTAGAGCGTTTTGGCCTTAAAGCCACCTTTCTATTTAGCCTTGGCCCTGACCATACAGGGTGGGCCTTAAAGCGCGTCTTCCGCCCTGGCTTTCTAAAAAAAGTTAGCCGCACTTCTGTTGTAGAGCACTACGGCATTAAGACGCTCTTATACGGCGTACTTCTTCCTGGCCCCGATATCGGCAAGAAAGCTGCTGCAGAAATGCGTGCCATTGATAAAGCAGGTCATGAGACAGGTATTCATACTTGGGATCATGTTGCTTGGCAAGATGCAGTGCGTGACCAAGATGCGTCTTGGACAAAAGCGATGATGCAAAAAAGCTGGGATCGCTTTGTAGAAATCTTTGGGCATGCACCGGTAACCTATGGTGCAGCTGGTTGGCAAATGAACGATGCCGCCTTTGAGCAACTCGATCAATGGGGTATTGCTTACTCCTCTGATGGTAGGGCTGAACCCAATCTCATGCCTTATCGCCTTGCACTGCCTTTAGGAAAAGCGAAGCATGTTCAGTACCCAACAACACTCCCGACCTTTGATGAACTTATTGGCATCGATGGCGCAGATGAATTTGGCGCAGTCAAAAAGTTATTAGAAATCACCCAAAGCAATCCAAATGACCAAGTCTTCACACTGCACGCTGAACTAGAGGGGCAAAAGCTATTGCCTGCGTTCGAGCAGCTGCTAGCTGGATGGCTAAATCAAGGTCATGAGCTCGTCACTATGGGCGAGCTTCATAAATCCTGGGAAGCCACCAAGCAACTCGATAAAATAGCTGTATTACCGCTGACCTGGGGAGAGATACCCAATCGTAGCGGTGATTTAATCATTCAAAATAACTAGAACTCAGAGATAACAACCAACGAAGGATCATCATGACAGTAGCCATCGGTCAACCTATGCCACAGTGCACAATTCCAGCAACCTCTGGATTGATGTTTTCACCTGCGTCTGCAAAAGGTAAAAAATTGGTTCTTTATTTTTACCCTAAAGATATGACTCCGGGCTGCACAGCTGAGTCCGGAGAATTTAGAGACAATATTGAAGCATTCACCAAAGCCAATACCCTGGTGGTAGGCGTTTCACGAGATAGCCTCAAGTCACATGACAATTTCCGCAGCAAACTAGAACTCCCATTTGAGTTGGTTGCTGATACCGAAGAAACGCTTTGTCAGATCTTTGGCGTCATGAAAATGAAGAATATGTACGGCAAGCAAGTTCGTGGCGTCGAGCGCAGCACCTTCCTATTTGACTCATCCGGCAAACTAGCAAAAGAGTGGCGTGGCCTTAAGGTTCCGGGTCATGTGACAGAGGTATTACAAGCTGCTCAAGCTACTAAATAATTTTTACAATAATTTGATCTGAGGTGCTTGCAAACCCCAAAATTTGGGGTAAAGTGGTTCATATGCACCGTAAACGACGGGAAAGTCTGACAATCCGTTTGAATCAGAAACCTGAATATCTCAGATCAGGTACGGGGAGTAACCCCCTCCGTTTTTCAGACCTTAATACAACCAGTTTCGTAATAAACCGTCAATGCAATCCGCTTGGCGGTTTTTTCTTTTAGGAGAGTCCATGCCACTGCCCCCAATCCCCACTCAAATTGCTGATCAAGTCAAACTCAGTCGCAAAGATACTCCCGACTTAAAGAAACGCCCTGCTCAAGCAAAACCGGTGGTAGTGGAAGCCGTTGATTGGACTAATGACGCAGAGGAAGATTTATCCGCTGCAGAAGTAGCTCTTGAGAAGATCAAAGCGGATCATCGCCCCACTTCCAATGCACGAAACGAAAGCAAAGCACCTACACCCGCAAAACCAAAACGCGTGATTCGTACTGGACCGCCGAGCTTATTTGTTCTCGATACCAACGTATTGATGCATGATCCAAGCTCGCTATTCCGTTTCTCCGAGCACGATCTCTATCTGCCGATGACCACTCTAGAAGAGTTGGACAATCACAAGAAAGGCATGACTGAGGTAGCCCGCAATGCTCGTACTGTTAGCAGATCCCTGGATCAACTGATTGCTGGTACTAGTGGCACTCTGGATGAAGGCATCCCCCTAAATAAGCTAGGCAACCAAGATGTGACTGGGCGCCTCTTCTTCCAAACCAAATTCTCTACACAAGCATTACCTGAAGGCTTACCTGAAGGTAAGGGTGACAATATGATTTTGGCGGTAGTGAGTGAGCTGCAAAAAACTCGCAAAGGTCAAGAAGTAGTATTGGTATCCAAAGATATCAATATGCGCATCAAAGCCCGCGCACTTGGCTTACCGGCTGAAGATTATTTCAATGACCAAGTTTTAGAAGATCGCGACTTGATGTATGCCGGAGTCATGCAACTAAATGCCGACTTTTGGCCCAAACATGGCAAGGATATGGAAAGCTGGGCTGACTCTAAATCCGGCACGATGTTCTATCGAGTGACTGGACCTTCCGTACAAAGCATGCTAGTCAATCAGTTTGTCTATCAAGAAAATCCTGATGGTTCCACGCCTTTCTATGCTCAGGTTAGAGAAATTAATGGCAAGACTGCTCTCTTGCAAACACTCAGAGACTTCTCTCATCAGAAAAATAATGTTTGGAGTGTGACTGCGCGTAACCGCGAACAAAACTTTGCCATGAATCTACTGATGAACCCAGATGTGGATTTTGTGACTTTATTGGGTCAAGCGGGAACTGGTAAAACCTTGCTAGCACTGGCTGCCGGCCTCGAGCAGGTCCTCGACAGCAAACGCTATAACGAGATCATCATTACACGTGCCACTGTCCCTGTAGGTGAAGATATCGGCTTCCTCCCAGGTACCGAAGAAGAAAAGATGCAACCTTGGATGGGTGCATTTGACGATAACCTCGAGGTATTACAGCGCAACGAAGATGGCGGCGCTGGTGAATGGGGTCGTGCTGCAACTCAAGAGTTAATTCGCTCCCGCATCAAAGTAAAGAGCATGAACTTTATGCGCGGTAGAACTTTTGTGAGCAAATTTGTGATCATCGATGAAGCGCAAAACTTAACCCCAAAACAAATGAAGACTTTGGTAACCCGTGCAGGCCCTGGAACCAAAATCATTTGCTTAGGTAATATCGCCCAGATTGATACGCCTTACTTAACAGAAGGTTCTTCCGGTTTAACTTATGTGGTGGACCGCTTCAAAGGCTGGCGTCACGGTGGTCATGTGACATTGGCTCGCGGTGAGCGCTCACGTCTTGCGGATCATGCTGCTGACGCACTCTAAGCAATCCCTCTCATGCCGCACTCTTTTAGGGTGCGGCATTTTTATTTGCAGCTTACTCATCCTAAGCGGATGCAGCACATTCAGCGGTAAATCAGGAGCCCCTTCCAAAGTTGTTCAATTTAAGCAAGATACTAGTGTCGGCACTGAAGATATCTCCATTGCAGCCGTAGGCTTAGTGGACGTGCCCTATCGATATGGTGGCAATACCCCAAAAGGCGGTTTTGATTGCAGCGGTCTGATTGTGTATGTCTATAACAAAGCGGCTGGGGTAAAACTACCGCGCACTATTCAATTGATGAGCACCAAAGGTAGAAGCATTGAAGGGCAGCCTCCCGCACCAGGTGATTTAGTATTCTTCAATACCACTGGTGAAAAATATTCCCATGCCGGAATCTATGTTGGGCAAGGCAGGTTTGTTCATGCCCCTAGTGCCGGAGGAACCGTGCGCCTAGACTACATCACATCACCCTATTGGGCAGCTAAATTTACTGAAGCACGTCGTATGGTGCCCTGATATTGACATTCTTTAGGGTTAATAGCACTTTCCCCATGTTTCCTAATATCTTAATTTAGATTACAGTATTTTATTAAGTAGTCCACGAACTGAAGTACTCACAATTGGAGATGTCATGAAAAAAATCATCATCGCTTTAAGTATTGCATTTAGTTTTGCACTCTCTACTTCCGCTTTTGCTGATCAAGCAGCCTGTGAAGCCAAAGCAGTTAGCAAAGAAGGTAAACCCCTCTATGGCGCAGCCAAGGATGCCTCCATTAAAAAATGTATGGGTGGAGCTCAAGCAAATGACTGCGAAGCTAAAGCAGTGAGCAAAGATGGCAAACCTTTGTATGGCGCAGCCAAAACTGCTTCAATCAAGAAATGCGAAGGCGGTAAATAAGATTGGTTATTTAACCTTTTTGATCCGATTCATTTTCTGTAGTAAAAAAGCCTCGCAATGCGAGGCTTTTTATTGCTTACTTCTTATTAATATTCTTTAATTTTTTTAGAACGGCTCGTATCCACCAGATGAATATCCAACAGAGCCCATCGCCAAGTTATCAAACTTGGTATACGGACCTTGCCAGCTTAAGCGTACAGTTCCAATTGGACCATTACGTTGCTTACCAATGATGATCTCAGCCATACCTTTATCGGTGGTAGTGTCTGGGTGATAAACCTCATCACGATAGATGAACATAATTAAGTCGGCATCTTGCTCAATCGCGCCTGACTCACGCAAGTCTGACATGATCGGACGCTTATTAGGACGTTGCTCAAGACCACGATTTAACTGTGACAGTGCAACTACAGGGCACTGCAATTCTTTTGCGAGTGACTTGAGTGAGCGGGAGATTTCTGAAATCTCGGTTGCGCGGTTTTCAGAACCGGAGCCACTCATCAACTGCAAGTAGTCAATTACTACTAGACCAAGGGTGCCACCAAAGTTTCTGGCAATGCGACGTGCGCGTGCACGCAACTCTAAGCTTGATAAAGAACCAGTCTCATCAATCAGAATTTGGGTATTACTTAAGCGAGCAATTGCATCTGTGACGCGTGGCCACTCATCGTCTTGCAACTTACCAGTACGCATACGACCTTGGTCTACGCGCCCTACTGATCCAAGCAAACGGGCAGCCAATTGTTCGCCTGACATCTCCATAGAGAACACCACAACAGGCAAGCCTTCAGCAAGCGCAACGTTCTCGGCGATATTTAATGCAAATGCAGTGTTGTGCGTAACGACATAATCATTCGTTACGTAAGTTCGTTGTGGGTGACTAACTGAAATACATTGCGCCTCAGACATCCTGGAAGGCTCAATACTTTGAAATGAAAGTCTACGTTGGCGATCCCAGCTTGCTCTTAATCTTTCAGTCTTTTCGGGCAGAGTAAAAGCTTGAAAACCGGGACCAAAACTCATATTTAAAACATAAGATAAGCGGCCTTGCTTCTTTTCACCCTTGTAGGTGTAGCTGGCTTGCTTTTGTGCTATTGAGCAAAAGCCTCCTAATGACCTAGCTAAAGTTGCAACATCTTCAGACAATTGCTTACTCGCCGTACAGAAACGAATAGAACCCCACTTCTCAATCCACCCATCGGTATCCATCAATCCCTGGAATAATGCGAGACGAGAAGTCTTGTTCGCCTCTAGATAAGTAGCAGGAATATTTTTATCAAAACTTCTACAACCTAGTACGCCTAATTCACCTAAAGCAGCTCTAAAATAATTTGTCTTTACAGCTGCTCTTTGACCATTAGCGGCAATTCTTTCTTTCGAAACCAATCTCCAGTCGTATGCATTAGCATGCACCAACTCCATCTCATAGTTCGCAAGCAAATTCATGCGTTCTACAAGCTCAGGTGACTTAGTTGAAAACATAACTGATCCATGAGAAAGGGCTAGAGTGCCATCACCTAGCAACGCACCTAAAACCCATGGATGAATTGGCAATGCATTCGAGTGGCCAAAGTCACCCGAAACAGGATCAATCCACAATCTATTTTTATATCGAACACATTGCAGCATTTCCATTAATCGGGTGGTATTGACAACGCGTGGCTCGGACCAATCGCGATACATCACCCGCCAGAGATGCTCATCACAACACTCAGCTTGACGACCATCAGAAAAAGTTACTTTATATATTTGCTTGATACCCTGCGGATAGATGCCAGTCACCATCGAATGCTGGCCATCAACGGAAGCCAGGCGATCGCCAAAACGCAAATCACCCATCAACTTCCAGCCATCAACCGTTTTCACTTTTGCATCTAGAGGCTGAGCTTTACCCATAGAAGGACGACCCGCAACAATCACCAAGTCACCTTTTTGCAGGCCGCTAGTTTGCTTATCTAAATCTATGAAGCCAGTTGCAATACCGGTGATGTCGCTTCCACCTTGGCGGTTATAGAGCTCATCAATGCGGGCAACAACAGCCTTCAGCAAAGGTTCAATCTCTAGATAGTCGGCCTTGCGACTACCTTCTTCGCCAATCTGAAGAATGCGTGATTCAGCTTCATCCAACAAAGTTCTTACCGTACGTCCTTCAGGAACGAATGCAGAATTAACAATGCTGTCCGAAACTTCGATCAAGCGACGCAAAATACTGCGGTCACGAACAATATCGGCATAGCCTTTAATGTTCGCTGCACTGGGAGTGTTTTGCGCCAATGAATTTAGGTAATCAATACCAACCAAATCACCACCCTGTTCAGATTTAATTGCATCATGAACAGTAATGACGTCAGCGGGATGATTGTCGCCAACCAAACGAGCAATTGCCTTGTAGATCAAAGCATGTTCGGGGCGATAGAAATCTTTATCGTTTAATACTCCACCCAGGTTATCCCAAGAAGAGTTATCGATCAGTAGACCGCCGAGCAGTGATTGCTCGGCTTCTACAGAATGCGGCGGAACTTTTAAAGCCTGCACGACTGCATCCCCAGAACCCATCATGCCGGGATTCAGCGTAACGGAACGTGAACGGGATTCAGCCATGTGGCTAGTTTACAGATCTAAAACTTAAGCTTGCTCGCCAACTACACGAATAGTGATGTCTGCAACTACGTCGGTATGAACAGCAACCGCTACAGGGTGATCACCAACCATTTTCAATGGGCCAGTAGGCATGCGTACTGAAGACTTCTCAATTGTGAAGCCTTTAGCTTTCAAAGCATCAGCGATGTCATGATTGGTTACAGAACCAAACAAACGACCGTCAACACCCGCTTTTTGACCAATTTCGAGAACCAAGTCCTTAAGCTTTGCGCCAACTACTTCAGCAGCAGCCAATTTCTCAGCAGCTAATTTTTCCAACTCAGCACGACGAACTGCAAAATCAGCAATTGCTGCTTCAGTTGCACGACGGGCTTTGCGTTGTGGGATTAAAAAGTTACGAGCGAAACCGTCTTTAACGCGAACTACGTCGCCAAGGTTGCCCAGGTTAGTTACTTTTTCTAAAAGAATGATTTGCATTGAGGGCTCCCAATTATTTCTTATGTTGATCGGAGAATGGCAATAAAGCCAAGTAACGAGCACGCTTGATAGCAGTGTCTAACTGACGCTGATACTTTGCTTTTGTGCCTGTCAAACGAGCAGGAGTGATCTTGGCGTTTTCGCCAATGAAGTCCTTCAATGTATCTACATCTTTGTAGTCAATCTGTTCTACGCCAGCAACAGTGAAACGGCAATAACGCTTACGCTTGAACAATGGGTTCTGAGCTGGTTTCTTTTTGAAATCGGGTTTCTTTCCAAACGCCATGATGATTTCCTCTTTAATTTTTCAATTGAATATGGGTAATATGGAAAACAAGTCTTTGATTACGTAGAGTCTTGGGTGCTAAGAATCCCTCAAACACTGCCTCAGCTCCTAAATCCATTCGCTCTAAGTCCTTTTGTATCGGACCGATTGTGATGGCTTCAACGTTCATCTGAATTTTCCTTGCCACTCCTACCTCGTTTGCTTGGCCACTATGTTCTAGCTGGCAATGCATCACCGGTATTCCTGCTGGTGTAAATCGAATCGCGTCTTTAGATACCAAGATTGCAGTGAGGGTGAAATGATTCAACGCCGCTCCGCTTCTCTGATACGTTTTCTAGTCTGTGTATTCCTCTTCAAATTTCTAACTTAGGCTGTCGCTACAGGAGCGTCGGCTTGAGCAGATTTACGCGCTTCTTCACGTTGCACTTCTTTCATCATGATGGAAGGCTCTGTTTCAGCTTTCTTAGTCTTGATGATGAGGTGACGCAAAACAGCATCGTTAAATTTGAACGCATGCTCGAGCTCTTCCAGAGTTTTCTGGTCGCACTCAATGTTCATGCAAACGTAGTGGGCTTTAGCAAGCTTGTCGATCATGTAAGCCATCTGACGACGACCCCAGTCTTCCATACGATGAATTTTGCCGCCCGCAGCTGCTAATGTAGCTTTGTAACGATCGATCATCGCTGGCACTTGCTCGCTTTGGTCCGGATGGACGATAAAGACGATTTCATAATGACGCATCTAACACTCCTTAAGGATAGAGTCACCTGGGCGTCTTGCTAAGTTCTGATGGTTGTGAACTCAGCGCCAGTGTGACAAGGTAGTAACAAATTGTAGGTACTGCTAACAACACTTTTACAACTGCTTTTCAGCACTTACCGTATTACAGGCAAGACCGCTATTCTAGCAAAAAAATCCTGCCAAGTCAAGGATTTACCAGCTATTTGAGCCTGTTTTTCGGCATTCAACGCTAGCTGGAGTGCAATTCTGGCCCTAGGAGCAGTAAGACTGCCTGATGCCAAACACCCGCCAATGTCCTTTTCAGGCAAATCGGACAGGGTTTCACCCGCGCCCGTTCTAGTAGTTCTCACCAAGGCAATTCCATGCTTTACTGCTACCCCCAGGGGATCTCTCCACGCATCATGAAGCCCCCCCATACCCGAACCCGCAAGGACCAAGCCCTTTACTTTGGAGTTTAGCCAATGGGTAATCGTTTCTGAGCGAGCGCCTGCATGGCTCGTCAATATCTCTACCCAAGGCCATTCACCCTCCTTAGGAATAGGCAAATCCTCACTCCAAAGGGCCTGAACTGCCTTCACGCCCGACAACCAGGATGGATTAATCAACCCAACTGAGCTGCTAGGAGAAGCTTGGATGGGCGCATTGAGGGCGCTACCGTGGCGTTTTGCTAGGTCCATGGCCAAACAACCTCTGCCATCCATTACGGCATATATGCCGCCCGGGCAATCATCTAATGGGCTAGATGCCCAACGAATAGCATCCAGCAAGTTAGATGGGCCGTCCGCTTTAGGGGCATTGGACGGCAACATGGCGCCCGTTAAGATAACTCTTTTGCCTAAATTTTGAGCATATTTACCGCAAGTCAGCTGCAAAAAGGCACCTGCCTCCTCAATCGTGTCAGTTCCGTGAGTGACCACTATGCCTTTAACCAAGGTATTAGCAAGGGCCTCTCTCACAGTTTCACCCAAAATTGTTAATAAGGGCTCTGTCAGATTGCGACTATTGATGTTGGCAACCTGCCTTGAAACTAAGCTAATGCCCTCAGGAACGGCAGACTGAATATGGGTAAGCAGGGAGGCGACTTCGACCTGGCCAGCTTCATATTGCATAGGTTTATCTGCCGGGCTCGGCGCCAAACCGGCGATCGTGCCGCCCATACCCAACACCAAGATGTGGGGTGAAGTTTCGGGAGTATTTTGTTGGGAGCTCATGCCCCATTATCCCCCTTAAATAGCTTGATCTATCAAATACTGCTGTATACAATCCCAGTATGGACATAAACACAGTCGATTTTCCGGAGGAGCTGACTGCCCTCCCCAAGCTCACTCCACGTCAGAATGAGATTTTGGAGTTGATTACTAAGGCCATCGATGAAAGCGGCCTGCCGCCAACCCGTGCAGAGATAGCCACCCAACTCGGATTTGCCTCTGCCAATGCTGCCGAAGAACATCTGCGCGCACTTGCCAAAAAAGGTTATATCGAATTAACGCCCGGCACTTCACGCGGCATTCGGATTCCGCAACGATTTAATCAATCGCACAATAGCAATAAATACCGCCAGCTTTCTTTACCGTCAGGCGCATTACAACAACTCACGTTGCCATTAATTGGTCGTGTTGCCGCTGGATCCCCAATCATGGCTGTGGAACATATTGAAAAGCATGTTCCGGTTGATCCAAATTTATTTAGCAAAGGTGCTGATTACTTATTAAAAGTAAAAGGCATGAGTATGCGCGATGCCGGCATTCTGGATGGCGATTATTTAGCCGTAAGAAAGACAACCGAAGTTCGCAACGGTGACATTGTTGTTGCTCGCCTTGATGATGAAGTGACTGTGAAGCGTTGGCAACAAAAGAAAACTGCGAACGGCATGGTCATCGAATTACAAGCAGAGAACCCAGACTTCAAAAACATTTTGGTTGACGATCGTCAGCCCAACTTTGCCATTGAAGGCCAGGCAGTTGGCTTGATAAGGGCTGAAGGGCTTTAAGCTCAAGCCCCTAAAGCAAAAGGCCTCTTGTTAGAGGCCTTTTTTATTTACCGCCTTACTCAGTCAAATCATTTACGAGTTGGAGCAACTACGTTTGCATTCTTTGGTGAAGAGGTCACGATGATGACTGACTTAGGACCGCCGAGAGATCCATCGACGATTTCAACAGTAGCAGTTCTATCGCCTTTAGTGAAAACCAAAATACTCGTTTTTGCTTTCACAGCAGTCACTATTGTCCAGCCACCCTTTGGATATTCTGATTGGAAAAATGCGTAGACATCAGTTGCACCTTGAAGTGCATTGACTACCGCTCTACCAACCCATTCGTTGCCACGGCCAATAATGATGGAATCACCACCAGACAGTCGTGCGCCTTGCGGTAAAGGCATGTCACCCAAAAGTTGGGACTGCACCTCTTGAATCTCTTCTGCTGTACCGGTAGGAGAATCTCCCGAACTAGCGCATGCACCCAAGAGTGCTGATAAAAATAATGCGAGGGCACTGATTTTCAAAGTTTGAATTGTGATCATGTGGGTTGTGCTTGATTAAGGTGGTTGACACTTTTTACTTACGATAGTTAAAAGTATTTTAGGTGATGCACCTAATTCGTCAAGACAAATTACTGGAGGCGCGTGAGGGAATCGAACCCCCGTACGAAGCTTTGCAGGCTCCTGCCTAACCACTCGGCCAACGCGCCATACTCTTGAATCAAAAATGGGAAGCTTTTGAGGGCTTCCCATCGAACTTGGAGCGGGAAAGGAGGTTCGAACTCCCGACCTATACCTTGGCAAGGTATCGCTCTACCAGCTGAGCTATTCCCGCATAACAGGGCAGTAGTTTAACAAACAATCTGCAAGAAAGCATTATTCCCAGAAAAACCAAAAAACCAAGGGAACCCAATCTCCCTGAAAAGCTTAACTGGCTGGGATTTGGAACGCTTAGTCTATTTTTCCAGCGAGCTGAGGCAAGGCCTTTTTCATGTAATAGAACATCGACCAAAGCGTTAAAAAGGAGGCAATCCAAATTAACCAGGTACCTACTTGCGCACAATTTAACCAACCAAATAAGGTGTCATTGAGCAATAAAAAGGGAATGGCTACGAGTTGAGCAGTCGTTTTGAGCTTACCAACCATATGAACTGCCACACTTTTTCCGGCTCCCAATAAAGCCATCCACTCTCTCAGGGCGGAGATCGTGATTTCACGACCAATGATGATGAGTGCAACCCAAACTTGAACGCGATCCATATTCAATAAAACCAATAGTGCAGCTGCAACAATCAGCTTGTCTGCAACCGGATCTAAAAATTGGCCAAATGCAGACTCTTGTTTTAAACGGCGGGCCAAGAAACCATCCAACCAATCAGTAATGGCAGCAGAGATAAAGATGATTGCTGCAATCAGATTCTTATCAAACGGAGTAAGCCAAGAATTGGGAAGATAAAAAATAGCTACCAACAGCGGAATCGCTGCAACACGCAACCAGGTTAGAGCGATCGGAAGATTAAAAGGCATTGGATAAGCATAAACCAAGAACGGTCAATGCTCCTAGTGAAGCTGACGATATATCTGTTCAGCGAGCGTTAAGGAGACACCCTCAACACTGGCAATCTCTTCGATACTGGCATTAGAGACGCCCTTTAAGCCGCCAAAACGAGCCAACAACTTTTGACGTCGCTTGGCACCAATGCCCTCAATCTCCTCTAGACGGGAGATTGTCCTAGCCTTAGCGCGTTTAGCTCGCATGCCAGTAATCGCAAAGCGGTGCGCCTCATCCCGTATCTGAGCTACTAATAGCAATGCCGCACTATCTATACCCAACTCCAACGCCTTACGTCCATCTGCAAAAATGAGTGTTTCCAGTCCAACCTTACGGCCTTCACCCTTAGCAACGCCCACAATCAAACCAACATCCATGCCAAATTCAGAAAGAACTTGTCTTGCCATTTCTACCTGGCCTTTGCCGCCGTCAATCAAAATCACTTGAGGAATCTTTTCAACAGGCAGTTCTTGAAAATTGGCGTAGCGTCTTTGCAAGACCTGTCGCATAGCTGCGTAATCATCACCTGGTGTGATGTCATTAATATTGAACCGTCGATACTCACTCGACTGCATTGCGTTTTTGGCATACACCACACAAGATGCTTGGGTTGCCTCACCAGAGGTGTGGCTAATATCAAAACATTCGATGCGCAGCTGCTCAAGACTTTCCAATTCGAGGCTCAAGATATCAGCTAATGCACGTGCCCTAGCCAACTGCCCACCCGTCTCAACTAAGCGTTTAGTAAGTGCAATCTTCGCATTTCCCTCTGCCATTCCAAGCCAGTGACGTCTTTGACCTTGAGGTTGGTGCAAGAAAGTAATTTTTCTGCCGGCTTGTGCATTTAATAACTCGTGTAAATCTTCTGGGGGAGATTCATTGAGTTGAGTCAAATCATCACTTGCTGATTGCAGGGCATGATTTAGAACGAGAACCGGTGGAATTAAATTCGCAGCAGTCTCATCGGCATGTTCTTCTAAATAATGCTGAGTAATAAAGGCTTCTAGTATTTCTGCTGGGGATGGCAACTCGCCGGAAGTGGAGCGCAAACCTTTAGGGAAATAGGCTCTATCACCCAAGTGACGGCCGCCACGAATCATAGCTAAGTTCACACAAACCATACCCTCCATTTGTGCTACAGCGATCACATCCACATCACCCTCACCTTCGGCAACGGTATCCATCGACTGTTGCTGCAAGACACTAGATAAGTCAGCAATGCGATCTCGCAACACCGCAGCCATCTCAAACTCCATTGCTTGGCTATGCTTGTGCATTTCTTTTTCAAGCTCGGATAACACTCGGCTGTGATCGCCCTCTAAAAAGCGGGTAGCTTGAGCAACATCTTGCCCATACTGCTCAACACTAAGGCGACCGACGCATGGGGCACTGCAGCGATGAATCTGATGCAAGAGGCAAGGACGGCTGCGATTCTTGAAAACAGAATCCTCGCAAGTTCTTAAGCGGAATACTTTTTGAAGAATCTGCACGCTATTGCGCACTGCCCAGCTATTCGGAAATGGTCCAAAGTAATGATTGCGCTTATCCACTTTTCCTCGGTACGAGGCTAGCCTTGGGAACTGATGTCCAGTTAACATCACATAGGGGTAAGACTTGTCATCACGAAAGAGAATATTGAATGGGGGAGCCAACTCTTTAATAAGATTATTCTCTAGAATGAGGGCTTCCGTTTCAGTCCGTGTTACCGTTGTCTCATAGCGGGCAATTTTGCCCACCATCAGCTCGATACGCGGTGATAACTGGGTGCGCTGGAAATAACTAGAGACACGCTTTTTGAGGTTGCGCGCTTTGCCTACATACAGAATATGTCCCGCTTCATCAAAAAAGCGATATACCCCCGGTAATCCGGGTAGCCGTTTAACATCCTGCTGAAGGGTTTCAAAAAGCGAATTACTCATGCGTTGGGATATTTTCTGCCAAATCGTCGATAACTATGGTGATGCCGGTGTTTGCTGGCGTCTAGCCCGAAGCTTATCAAGCATTCATGGGCAAGAGGTTCGTATTTTTTGCGATGATCTGCCAACCCTTAATTTACTCGCATCTGGAGTAGACCCATCCATTAAGCAAAAAATTGATATGCGGCCATGGGAGGCTAGCCATGCTAATGCTCGTCACCCAGTACAAATACCCGATGTTGTGATTGAGGCCTTTGGCTGTGAATTACCAGAACGTTACTTGGCAGGCCTATTTATCGCCCCGGTCAAACCTATCATCATTAACTTGGAATACTTGAGCGCAGAGCCCTGGGTAATTGATTTTCATGGCAAAGCGTCACCTCAGTCACACGGCATTCCGAAATATTTTTTCTTTCCCGGCTTTCAGGATGAGGTGGGTGGGCTATTGCTGGACCCCATTCCAGCAGAAGGCCATCTTGTGGCAAAAAATATTACTGACGATCTGAAGGCTACATGGTCCAAGTTACGTCCTGGTGCAAAACGGATCAGCATCTTTTGCTACCCAGGTGCGCCACTTAAAAAATGGCTAGCTGACTTAGGCCGTCTTGGTGAAGATGTTGATGTCTTGCTTGCCCATGGTCATGCTGAGCAACTCAGTCTTTATGGAGAGAACCCCATCTCTCTACCCAACAATCTCCAACTGCTCTCAATGCCATTTGTATCTCAGGATGAATATGACTGGGCGCTATCGCAATGCGACTTTAATATTGTGCGTGGAGAAGATTCTTTTGTGCGCGCTCAACTTGCTGGCAAACCATTTATTTGGCATATCTACCCTCAAGAAGACCGCGCCCATGAAGTGAAATTAGCAGCTTTTCTGGATCTCTATCTGGAAGAGGCCAACCAAGAATTGAGGCTAGCTACGATTGCCGCCATGACTTGGGCTATGCCCAGCGAATGGTTTAGGGACTTAAACCGCTGGAATGCGCATGCCAAGCACTGGCGCACCCATTTACTTGAAAAACAAGCAGATGGCGGCTTGCCAGCGCGTTTAATCCGCTTTGTCGCCTAATCCCAAGCAATAAAGGCTTGCGGGCGGTTACAATCTTGTTTTTGATAAAAACCGCAGAAAATTAGCTCTGCCCCCAGGAATAGCAAGATGAAAACAGCACAAGAACTCCGCGTTGGTAACGTAGTGATGATCGGCACCGATGCCCAGGTCGTTTTAAAGGCCGAATATAGCCGCTCTGGCCGCAACTCCTCTGTTGTGAAAATGAAATTTAAGAATTTGTTAACTGGTGCACCGAACGAAGGCGTTTACAAAGCGGATGACAAGTTTGATGTTGTGATTCTCGATAAGAAAGAATGTACTTACTCTTATTTCGCAGATCCAATGTATGTGTTTATGGATACTGAATACAACCAGTACGAGGTTGAAGCCGAGTTCATGGGTGATGCATTGAACTACCTTGAAGAAAGCATGCCATGCGAAGTGGTGTTCTACGAAGGTAAAGCACTCTCAGTAGCAATGCCTAACTCATTGGTTCGTGAAATCATTTACACAGAGCCAGCAGTTAAAGGTGATACCAGCTCAGGTAAGGTATTGAAGAACGCAAAATTAGCAACTGGCTATGAATTGCAAGTTCCTTTGTTTTGCAATACTGGCGATAAGATCGAGATCGATACTCGCACCGGCGAATATCGTAGCCGCGCTAACTAATTAGCTGGCTACAGATGTTAAAAAGCCCGGCATGCCGGGCTTTTTTATTTCTACAAATGAATTTAACTTACTCAGCAATCAAACCTAACTGCACAAGCAGGCCTTTAGCGTGCTGGTACTGAGCCTCGTTCTGCAATTCATCCCAACCCAATGCAAGCGCTGTCGGCATTAACTTATTTAAACGCGCTTTTGACTCTTCCTGCTTAGCTTTTGATACCTTTAGCTTACTTAATAGCTGATCTGCAAGGTCTGGGCGATTGCAGATTAATACCGCATCGCAACCAGCCTCTAGCGCCATTTCTGCACCCTTCACTACCGATCCTGCAACGCTTGCACCTTCCATGGATAGGTCGTCGCTGAAGATCACGCCTTCAAAACCCAACTCTTGACGCAGAATGGAGTGAAGCCAAATCTTAGAAAATCCTGCTGGGTTCTTATCTACCTTTGGATAAATTACATGTGCAGGCATTACTGATGCCAGACTTAGATCTAACCACTCGTAAGGCTTGGCATCATCATTCAAGATTTCTTTTAAAGGACGCTCATCCACTGGGATGGCCACGTGTGAATCAGCCTCAGCCCAGCCATGCCCAGGGAAATGCTTGCCGCAGTTGGCCATGCCAGCAAGACGCAAACCTTCATTCAGGCTCTTTGACAACGCAAAGACTATTTGTGGATCGCGGCTAAATGAGCGATCGCCAATCACTCCACTGCGACCAAAATCTAAATCCAGCACCGGTGTAAAACTGAAGTCAACTCCACAAGCACGCAGTTCAGCAGCAAGTACATATCCACAAGCTGTTGCAGCAGCCATTGCGATAGCAGCGGATTCTGCAGCATGGGTTGATTTATTTTTAGCGCTCCATAATTCACCCAATTTACGCATAGCTGGTAAGTGGGTAAAGCCGTCTGTTCTTGCACGCTGCACTCGACCACCCTCATGATCAATGGAAATAAGCACATCAGGGCGCAGCTTCTTAATGGCAGCAGTTAATTTAATGAGCTGCTGACGATTAGCAAAGTTTCTACCGAATAAAATAACGCCGCCAGTCAGGGGATGCAAGATGCGTCGACGATCCTCGGCATTTAATTCCAGACCAACTACATCCAGAGTGACTGGGCCGGGGGCCATGGTTGACTTACTCATTTCTTCCTCTATTTCAACTGTATTTTTTATTTACTTTTGAGTAACGATGACATGCGCAATTGCCATATCCTGTTCATCACTCACAGTAACGTGAGCTTCCCAATTTTTTTCTATCATAAATAGCGCCAAAGCTCCTAAGTAAGAAGTAATTGGTTTGCCACTAGGCTCATTTAGGGTTTGGAGTGAACGCCAAGTCATAGGCATTCTCATTCCCAAGCCAATCGCTTTTGAGAAGGCCTCCTTGGCTGCAAAGCGTGTGGCCAAGAACGCAATGCCCCGCTTATGGTTTCTGGCAAGGCGATGCTGAAATACCAGCATCTCGTCTGGCCCCAGAATTTTTTCAGCTAAGCGGCCATTAGTGCGATCGTAAGCTGCCTGTAAGCGCTCAATCTGCAGAATGTCTGTGCCGATACCAATGATCATGTGATGTAAATCGTTTTGTTGTTAGCTCTTAAGCGCTGGCTCTGCCTTGGGCCATCAAGGCTTTCATATCGATGATTGCTTTTTGCCACCCTTTGAACAAAGCCTCAGCAACAATGGCGTGGCCAATATTGAGCTCGGATAATTCTGCAATTGCCGCAATCGGTTTCACATTACCTTCATGCAAACCATGACCGGCATTGACTCTCAGGCCGATACTTTTCCCAAAGATTGCAGCCTTACGAATGCGCTCAAGCTCTGTCAACTGCGCAGTACCAGATAAATCGGCGTAACGACCGGTATGTAATTCCACTACGGTTGCCCCAACTTCTTTAGCCGCTTGAATTTGTTTTTCTTCTGGATCAATGAACAGGGATACCCGAATACCAGCATCTACTAATTTTTTTGTGGCAGCCTTAACGGCCTCGAAGTGACCCAATACATCCAATCCACCTTCAGTAGTAACCTCTTCACGTTTCTCTGGGACTAAACAGACGTCATGCGGCTTTACTTGGCACGCAATATCAATCATTTCTGGCGTCACTGCGCACTCTAGATTCATACGGGTTTTGATGAGCGGGCGAAGTGCCAGCAAGTCTGCATCTTTAATGTGGCGACGATCTTCTCGTAAATGCAGGGTAATTAAATCAGCGCCAGCCTCCTCAGCAAGGGCTGCTGCTCTCAGTGGATCAGGATAGACCGTGCCCCTTGCATTACGCAAAGTGGCGACGTGATCGATATTGATACCCAGTTCAAGGCTTGGATGGCTGCTCATCTCTGTAGATTACTAGATTTTCTTCAGATCAATCAAAATCTGACGAGTAGTCAAGACCTGATCCTGTAAATGTAGGCCAAGAAGAAAGCGCATTAATTGCTTACTCTCAGAAAGAGTCTCAGGGCCTGAGAAATCTCCCGCTGCAATCGCTAAAAGGGATTTACCGGTAAGAACGGGCCAATGCCCTGGATCATCCGCTTGAACTGGGCGAACACCCCGCTCTGGTTGATAGATGTATTGCTCTTGAGCCATGGGCGCCTCATTGGTTTCAACACAGCGATCCAAGGCAGCCGCATAACCCGTCTCTTGCAAGAGTGATAACTCAAATGGACGCAAAATCTCTTCTAAGCCCTTAGACTCGAACTCCAGATTCGATAAAGCATTAATAGTCTCGAAATAGCGATCGTAGAGTTTTTCGTAATCATCTTCACGCGCTAAAAACTTGACGAGCAATTCATTGAGATAAAAGCCACAGAGCAAAGCATCGCCAACCAAAGAAGGTGTACCCCCCACCCACTCTGACTTCGTTAAAGTGCGGAGCTCTGATTTACCACTCCAAGAAACGAGGAGCGGTTGAAAGCGCTGCAATACTGGTCTTAGAGTGGAGTGTGGACGCTTAGCGCCCTTAGCAATTAAAGCCATACGGCCATATTGCCGAGTAAAGACATCCAGAATTAAGCTGGTCTCTTTATAGGGAATGCTATGCAATACAAAAGCAGGCTCGTCAGCAATACGAATCGAGGCCATGAAACTTATTCCAGACCTTGAGCTCGCAATTCAGCTCGATCATCTGCCCAGCCACGTTTGACCTTAACCCAAGTCTCTAAAAAGACCTTGCCGTCAAAGAGCTTTTCCATATCGATACGAGCATCAGTTGAAATCTTCTTGAGACGCTCACCCTTTTGACCAATGATCATTGCCTTGTGGCTATCCCGATCAACCAAAATGGTTGCGGCAATGCGACGCATCTTGCCATCCATCTTGAACTGATCGATGACTACCGTGCTGGTGTAAGGCAGTTCTTCACCGGTAAAGCGGAATACTTTTTCACGGAGAATCTCAGCAGCTAAGAAGCGCTCGCTGCGATCGGTAATAGTGTCGCCATCATAGATAGCCTCAGCCTCAGGCAGGTAGCCCTCAAGGACATCTAACAATCTTTCAATATCACCAGGACTCTTGGCGCTCATCGGCACGATCTCAACAAACTCACACTTCTGATCTTCATGGCCACCTAGTTCACACCAAGGGCGAGCCATTTCTTTAATGAAGCTAAGGAGTGCTTGGTCACGTTCTGATGGAGTCTGAAAGCGACTATTAAACAAATCTAATTTATTTAAAACCAGTACAACCGGCAAGTCATCTGGCAGTAGCTTTAATACCTTTTTATCATCTTCACCAAAGTAGCCAGCCTCAACCACGAAGCAAGCGACATTCACGTCCTGTAAGGCAGTGGTGACAGTACGATTTAACGCCTTGTTTAATGTATTCATTAAACGCGTCTGAAAGCCTGGGGTATCGATAAAGATAAACTGCACTTCTTCGCGATTCTGAATTCCCAAAATACGATGGCGTGTAGTTTGCGCTTTACGAGAGGTAATGCTGATCTTCTGACCAACCAACGCATTCAGAAGAGTTGATTTACCCATATTAGGACGCCCAACAATGGCGATGGTGCCGCATCTAAACACGATTAGCCCTTCAGCTTAAGATTGAACTGCTCTTCGGTCACTTCTTTTTTGGCTGCCTTCTTTTTGGCCGATCGAGTCTTCTTGGGTTTACGAGATTCTTGCGGCAAAGCCTTGAGCATAGCAATCAAGGCTAACTTTGCCGCGGCTTGCTCAGCAGCACGACGCGAAGCACCCTCACCTTTGACCGCCACTTTATGGCTAGGGATCAAGCACTCCACCTCAAACTGCTGGTTGTGTGCAGCACCAGTAGTGCCGGTAACGTTATAGGTCGGCAATGGCAATTGATAGCCTTGCAAGCATTCTTGCAATAAAGTTTTGTCGTCCTTACCTAAGGTTTTAGGATCTACGTTTGCCAAGATAATGGAATACAGCTTACGTAAACTGGCCTTAGCCACTTCAAAACCACCATCCATAAAGATTGCGCCAGTCACTGCCTCTAAGGTATCAGCAAGAATAGAAGGGCGACGAAAGCCACCGCTCTTCAACTCACCTTCACCCAGTCTTAAGTAATCCGACAAGGATAAAGTTTGGGCAATTTCGTATAAAGCTTGTTGCTTTACTAAGTTTGCACGTACGCGAGAGAGGTCGCCCTCATCTAAGTCCGAATAACGCTCATAGAGCATTTCAGCAACAACGCAATTCAGAATAGAGTCCCCCAAAAATTCCAAGCGCTCGTTATTTTTCTTACTATGACTGCGATGAGTCAAGGCTTGATTTAGTAGCTCTGGCTTCTTGAAGGTATAGCCGAGGCGCTCTTGCAGCGGTCCAGTTTCGATAACGGCGCGCGCATTCATAATATTTACTCGAATCCGCCAATGCGGCCAAGATTACCCAGGTTCAACCACACAAAGAAGGCCTTACCGACAATGTTTTTATCCGGTACAAAGCCCCAATAACGTGAGTCTGCACTGTTGTCACGGTTATCGCCCATCGCGAAGTAATGCCCTGGAGGTACTTTGCAAGTCACGCCAGACTGCTGGTACTGGCAGAACTCAGAACCCGGAAAACGCTCAGTCGGAAATACAGTAGCCGGACGATCAGGGTCATTCAAGATGTCATGACGATTACCGCCCAAGTCTGCTGGGAAAGTCTCTGTGAAACGTTTGGCATAGCGCATATTCTCAGGATCGAGATACGGCTCGCCACCGCTATATTGCAGAGGCTGACCATTAATAGTCAGACGCTTATTTTCATAAGTGATTTCGTCACCTGGCAAGGCCACTATGCGCTTGATGTAATCCACCGATTCATCACGTGGATAGCGAAACACAACAACATCACCGCGTTTGGGTGAGCCCAAGTCAACGACTTTTTGATTGAGCACCGGTAAACGAATTCCATAGGTAAATTTATTAACCAAAATGAAGTCGCCGATTTGCAATGTAGGGATCATTGAGCCAGAAGGAATCTTAAAAGGCTCAGCGATAAAAGAGCGTAATACAAATACGGCACAAATTACTGGGAAGAAACCTGCTGTGTATTCAAGCCACAAAGGCATACGGTCAATACCAGCCAAACGTCTTTGCGGGGCAAAGAGCAATTTGTCAGCAACCCAAGCGATTCCAGAAACAATCACCAAGATAAAAAGGACTAGAGCAAAGTTCATTAATCCTCCACCTGCAGAATAGCCAAGAAGGCTTCTTGTGGAATTTCCACGTTACCAACTTGCTTCATACGTTTCTTACCTTCTTTTTGCTTCTCTAATAACTTACGTTTACGGGAGATGTCACCACCGTAGCATTTAGCCAATACGTTTTTACGCAATGCCTTGACGTTTTCACGCGCAACAATATTACTTCCAATAGCCGCCTGAATAGCCACATCAAACATTTGACGAGGAATAATGCCGCGCATTTTGGCTACCACTTCGCGCCCACGATGTTGGCTATTGCTTCTATGAACAATCACTGAGAGGGCATCAACCCGCTCACTATTAATGAGGATGTCGACCTTAACTACGTCTGCCGGGCGATATTCTTTGAACTCGTAATCCATTGAGGCATATCCGCGTGAGATGGATTTCATTTTGTCAAAGAAGTCCAAAACAATCTCGGCCATCGGCAACTCATAAGTGAGTTTGACCTGACGACCTAAGTAGTTCATGTCCATCTGAATGCCGCGCTTACCTACACACAAAGTAATCATCGCCCCTACATACTCTTGCGGCATGTATAAATTGACCGTCACAATCGGCTCAAGAATGGTATTGATCTTGCTAGCCTCGGGCATCTTCGACGGGTTATCCACCATCATGAGCGTGCCATCAGACTGCTCCACTTGATACACCACCGTTGGAGCGGTCGTGATGAGATTCATGCCGTACTGACGCTCTAAACGCTCTTGCACAATCTCCATATGGAGCAAACCCAAGAAGCCGCAGCGAAATCCAAAACCAAGAGCCTGTGAAACCTCTGGCTCATATAAGAGTGAGGCGTCATTTAACTTGAGCTTTTCAAGGGACTCGCGCAGCTGATCGTATTCACTCGCCTCTACTGGATATAAGCCAGCAAAAACTTGGGGCTTCACTTCTTTAAAACCGGGCAGTGGCTCGGCTGCAGGAACTCGCCCTTGCTGCCCAGGCGTATGTGTCACGGTGTCGCCAACCTTGGCAGCTTTTAATTCTTTAATGCCGGCAATCACAAAACCCACTTGACCAGCAGATAACTCTGGACGATCTACTGACTTCGGACTAAACACGCCTACATGCTCGACTAAATGGCTTGAACCATTGGCCATCAAGGTAATCTTTTCTTTTGGTTTTAGGGTGCCATTCACAACACGCACCAACATGACTACGCCTACGTAATTGTCAAACCAGGAGTCAATAATCAAAGCTTGCAATGGATCTTCTGCATTACCCTTTGGCGGCGGTACCCGAGCAATCATTTCCTCGATGACATCCGCAACACCCAAACCTGTTTTGGCTGAGCAGGTGACGGCCTCAGAAGCATCAATACCAATCACATCTTCAATTTCTTTTTTAGCGCGCTCAGGATCGGCTTGGGGTAAGTCAATCTTATTGAGCACTGGTACAACCTCAACGCCCAACTCAAGCGCCATGTAACAGTTGGCAACCGTTTGCGCCTCAACACCTTGACTCGCATCTACGACCAACAACGCACCTTCACAGGCAGACAAAGAGCGACTGACCTCATAAGAGAAGTCGACGTGTCCCGGGGTGTCAATCAGGTTGATATGGTAAATCTTGCCGTCTTTGGCTTTGTAATTTAAAGCTGCGGTTTGCGCCTTAATAGTGATGCCGCGCTCACGCTCAATATCCATTGAGTCTAGAACTTGGGCTTCCATTTCACGATCGGAGAGACCGCCACAGAGCTGAATAATGCGATCAGCAAGCGTCGATTTGCCGTGATCGATATGGGCGATGATAGAAAAATTGCGGATTAAATCCATAGCGTCTTAATAGGTCATTCAAAAAACGCCTTGTCAGAACGCACCACGATGATGCGCTGCAAAAAGTCGTCTTAAAGTGATTGTAATGGGTTGCGCCTAAAAGGCGCCAAACCCCTTTTTAGGCCCAAAATGGGGTTATTTAGGCCTTACGGGAACGACTAAAGTGCTGTCAGCGCGACGGATAAAGACCGGTACAGCCTTATTGGCGTCCAAACTCTTAACTAGAACCTCAAACTGCTTAACGCTCGTAATATCGGCATCTGCCACCCGAATAATGACGTCACCTGGTCGAATCCCCGCTTTTGCCAAAGGGCCATCCCCTAAACCGGTCACCTCAACACCGCCCTTGATATTCAAATCTTTCTTTTTGGCATCCGATAGTTCACTAACAATAACTCCCAAGGCATTAGCGCTATTGCCATTTGCCGCAGGGGCATCTGTCTTTTTATTGGCTGCCTGAGTAGATTCGGTATCAGTTACGGTAACCGTTAAATCACGGGTTCCACCTTTACGCCAAACTTGTACTGACACCGAAGTGCCTGGCTTCGTTTCGCCAACCACTCTTGGTAAGTCGGTTGATTTAGAAATCTCACGACCATTGAAACTCAGAATCACATCACCTGCTTCAATACCACCAGCTGCCGCTGGTCCACCTGGCTCGACATTGCGTACATATGCGCCGCGAGGCTTACCTAAACCGAGACTCTCAGCAACTTCTTTTGTCATCTCGCCCAAAGCAACACCAATTCGGCCGCGAGTCATCTTGCCATTAGTACGCAATTGATCTGCCACACGCATTGCCTCATCAATCGGAATTGCAAAAGAGATGCCCATATAGCCACCAGAGCGACTAAATATTTGTGAGTTGATACCAATCACTTGACCAGCAGTATTTAAAAGCGGCCCTCCAGAGTTTCCTGGATTCACAGCAACGTCAGTCTGAATAAAAGGCAAGTAGTCGCCTGTATCGCGACTCTTCGCCGACACAATACCTGCAGTCACCGTGTTCTCAAGGCCGAACGGGGAGCCAATTGCTAGCACCCATTCACCTACTCGCACCCTCGATGAATCACCTAAAGGTAGCTTTGGCAAATCACGTGCTTCAATTTTGACCACTGCAACGTCGGTACGTTTATCCATGCCCAGTAACTTTGCTTTGAACTCGCGCTTATCAGTCAGGGTTACATAAATAGTGGTGGCACCCTCAACAACGTGAGCGTTAGTCAAAATCAAACCATTGGATTCGATAATGAAACCAGAGCCTACTCCACGATCCGCTTCTTGCGGCTTGCCTAAATTAGGTTGCGCTGGTTTAGGTCCATTTGGAGTTCCTGGAATAGGTACACCAAAGAAACGGCGGAAAAATTCCGCCTGATCTTCTGGGATTCCGGGAATGCCACCTTGCGCTTGCTGCACTACTACTTTTTCAGTGGTACGAATATTGACAACTGCAGGACTTGCGCGTTCAACCAAATCCGCAAAGTCAGGAATCGTGACCCGGGGATTTTGCGCAGAAGCAAATGGAATAAAGGCGACTTGTCCTAGACTAAATATAGCCAAGAGTGCAATGAAGTACTTTTTCATGATGCTATAGACCTACTTGGT
Source organism: Polynucleobacter sp. Fuers-14 (assembly GCF_018882045.1). Taxonomy (NCBI): domain Bacteria; kingdom Pseudomonadati; phylum Pseudomonadota; class Betaproteobacteria; order Burkholderiales; family Burkholderiaceae; genus Polynucleobacter; species Polynucleobacter sp. Fuers-14. The sequence goes on from NZ_JACVPG010000005.1 coordinate 317,015, forward strand.
GAAAACCAACAATGAAGATATTAAGAATATTAGGTCAGTTTGCCAAAAATCAAGGTACCGTTAGTACCCCCAAAGCCAAAATTGTTTTTGACTGCATGGTCAATCCTCACATCCCTAGCGGTATTGGCGCAGTAGTCCAGGTCGCACTCAGGATCTTGATTGAAAATATTGATAGTTGGTGGTGATTTTTGGTTATGAAGAGCCAAAATCGTGAAAACAGACTCCAAGCCACCTGCACCGCCCAAGAGGTGACCAGTCATAGACTTGGTGGAGTTAATTAAAGTCTTCTTAGCGTGGTCGCCAAGAGCAGCCTTAATAGCGCCAGTTTCATTCTTATCACCCAAAGGCGTGGAAGTGCCGTGAGCATTAATATATTGAATCTGATCAGCATTTAGGCCTGCATCGCGCATTGCATTAAGCATGCAACGACGGGGGCCATCCATATTTGGGGCAGTCATGTGATAAGCGTCACCACTCATGCCGAAGCCCAGTAATTCGCAATAGATTTTTGCGCCACGGGCTTTAGCGTGCTCATACTCTTCAATCACCACTACGCCTGCGCCCTCACCCAGCACAAAACCATCGCGGTCTCTATCCCAGGGGCGTGATGCAGTTGCAGGATCATCATTGCGTGTAGAAAGCGCTCTTGCAGAAGCAAAGCCACCAACCCCTAATGCAGAGATAGTGGATTCAGCACCGCCAGCAACCATGACATCAGCATCACCGTACTGAATTAAGCGTGCAGCCAATCCAATGCTGTGTAAACCCGTTGTACAGGCTGTTACCGCAGCCACGTTTGGGCCTTTGAGACCAAACAAGATGCTGAGGTGGCCAGAAATCATATTGATGATGGAGCCTGGAACAAAGAAAGGGGAGATACGACGAGGGCCACGAGCCAATAACTCAGCGCCCGTTTCTTCAATCATTGGCAAGCCACCGATACCGGAGCCAACCATGACACCAACTCGCTCGGCGTTTTGTTCGGTGATCTCTAAACCGCTGTCGCGAATAGCTTGTGTACCAGCAGCAATGCCGTAATGGATAAAGGTATCCATGTGGCGCGCCTCTTTGGCAGAAACATATTCTTCGACATTGAAATCTTTTACCTCTCCAGCGAAATGAACGCTAAGCGGAGTATGGTCAAACTTAGTGATGGTAGCAATGCCTGATTTGCCCGCAAGCAAATTAGACCAAGCTACATCAACTGAATTACCAACAGGTGAGATAAGACCAAGGCCGGTGACTACTACCCGGCGTCGGCCATTTGATGCTGACACAGTAATACCTAGGCTAGGGAATTAACCCTGAGCTTTTGATGTAGCGAAGTCGATCGCGAGCTGAACTGTGGTGATCTTTTCAGCTTCCTCATCAGGAATTTCGATGCCGAATTCATCTTCCAAGGCCATAACCAGCTCAACAGTGTCAAGAGAGTCAGCGCCCAAGTCGTTCACGAAAGAAGATTCATTCTTGATGTCTCCTTCTGCGACGCCTAATTGCTCAGCGACGATTTTCTTAACGCGTTGTTCGATGTTGTCCATTAATTTCCCCAGGGGTTGTAAAAACGATGAAAGGATTTTATCAGTTTGGCGGACCGAATTAGCAAATTCGCCTAAAAATGACCAAATCCTGGCTTTGCCGTTAGGCTAAATAGAGTCCGCCATTGACGTGCAGGGTATTACCCGTAATGTAGCCAGCCGCTGGAGAGGCCAAAAAGGCCACCGCTTGGGCAACATCCTCAGGACTACCCAAACGCGCCAAAGGAATGTTCACTTTTAGGGCATTTTGCTGTTCTTCGCTCAAGGCGCGGGTCATATCAGTGTCGATAAATCCAGGAGCTACGCAATTCACAGTGATATTGCGGCTACCAATTTCACGGGCTAAGGCACGGGTCATTCCAGAAACGCCTGCTTTTGCAGCTGCGTAGTTTGCCTGACCAGGATTACCCATATGACCAACAATTGAAGTGATATTAATAATGCGGCCACCACGGGCCTTCATCATGGGACGCATTACTGCTTGAGAAAGACGGAAGACTGAACTGAGGTTGGTATCAATCACATCAGTCCACTCTTCAGACTTCATGCGCATTGCTAAATTGTCACGAGTGATGCCGGCGTTATTCACCAAGATATTGATGCCGCCATACTCTTTGACGATCAGATCAATAATTTCTTCACAAGCATTTGGCGCAGTCACATTCAATACTTTGCCAGCACCGCCTGAAGCTTTTAAACGCTCATCAATCGCTTTAGCTCCACTCTCGGATGTAGCCGTTCCAATTACCTTGGCGCCACACTTGACTAGCTCATCCGCGATTGCCTGACCAATACCGCGTGAGGCGCCAGTTACTAAAGCAATTTGTCCGCTTAAGTCGAGATTCATTTTTATCTTCCGCTATAACGTTTGTTTTATTGAAAGCTTGCCAGAACTTCATTCAAGCTGACTTCATCAAATACCGGCACACCAGTGACTTGATCATTAATGCGCTTGGTAAGGCCTGCTAATACTTTGCCAGGACCGCACTCTACTACCCGAGTAATGCCTTGAGAGGCCATAGCCTGAACGGTTTCTTGCCAACGTACAGGCTTAGCAGCTTGACGCACTAAGGCATCTTTAATTGCAATCGGGTCATTCAAGATTTGAACATCCACGTTATTAATCACGGCAATGGTTGGTGCTTTAAATTCAATGCTGGCTAAGTAGCCCTTCAATTTTTCAGAGGCTGGTTGCAGCAAAGAAGAGTGGAACGGTGCAGAAACTGGCAATGGCAAAGCACGCTTAGCGCCAGCAGCCTTTAATAATTCACATGCCTTAGTAACGGCATCACTTGCACCAGCAATCACTACTTGGCCGGGGGCATTGAAATTGACGGCTTCAACAACACCACCAGAAACAGCACTTGCTTCAGCACACACCTGAATCACGATTGCATCATCCAAGCCGAGAATCGCAGCCATGCCGCCTGTACCTACCGGCACAGCAGTTTGCATTGCTTCAGCACGAAAGCGCACCAATGGAACGGCATCTTTAAAAGAAATAACGCCAGATGCAACCAAGGCAGTGTACTCACCAAGACTATGACCTGCCATTACCTTAGGCGCAGATCCACCTGCTGCCAGCCAGGCTCGATAAAAAGCAACGCCTGCAGTCAACATCACAGGCTGAGTATTCGTGGTTAATGACAGCATCTCTGCAGGGCCTTCAGAAATCAGCTTTGCAACGTCCTCACCTAATGCCTCAGAAGCCTCTTGCAATGTTGCGCGTACTTCTGGACGCTCAGAAATGGAATTGAGCATGCCAACGGATTGAGAGCCTTGACCAGGAAATACAAATGCAAATGTCATGTGATTAATTCGCTGAAAAGAAATTAAAGAGATGAATGAATAAAAATAGTGTGCCGCTCTTAGTATTTAATCGCAACCGCACCCCAAGCGAACCCGCCGCCAACACCCTCTAGCAAGAGATGTTGTCCACGCTGAATCTGCCCAGAGCGCACGCCAGCATCTAATGCCAACGGAATGGATGCAGCCGAAGTATTGCCATGCTCATGCACAGTAACAATGACTTTATCCATGGACATACCCATCTTCTTAGCCGTACCTTCCATGATACGAATGTTGGCTTGATGGGGTACTAGCCAGTCGATTTGCTCAGCCTTGAGGTTTGCTTTTTCGAGTGCCTCGTGAGCTACCTGCTCTAAGACCTTCACAGCAAGCTTAAAGACCGCTGGACCATCCATAGTCATAAATGGGGAACCACACACTTCGCCATTACCTGCACGCCCAGGAACACACAAAATATCGCGTTGACTACCATCGGCATGTAATGCAGTAGAGAGAATGCCGGCTTCTTTAGAAGCCTCAAGTACAACAGCTCCAGCACCATCGCCAAACAAGACACAAGTGCCACGGTCTTGGAAATTTAGAATACGGGAGAATGTTTCTGCGCCAATGACCAATACTTTTTTGTATGAGCCACATCGAATAAATGCATCTGCAATGGCAAGCGCATAAGTAAAACCAGCACAGACTGCTTGCACATCAAAAGCAGCACAAGCAGTGTGTGCGCCCAATTTGTCTTGTACAACGCAAGCGGTACTTGGAAAACCACCCAAATGATCTGGAGTAGAAGTGGCCAAAATGATGAGGTCTAAATCTTCAGAGGTAATGCCGGCACTAGTTAATGCAGCTTGTGCCGCCTTGACAGCCAGATCACTAGTTAACTCATTTTCAGCGGCAAAGTGACGTGCAGAAATACCGCTACGCGTTTTAATCCACTCATCACTGGTCTCTAAGCCAGTTTTAGCAAGACGCTCCACCAAGTCTTGATTAGTTAAGCGCAACTCAGGAAGATAACTTCCGGTACCCGCTACTCTTGCAAAAATACTCATACTTTTATCTCCACTACAAAGGCTGCAGCAATACGCTCTACCATGCGGTTCTTAGCCGCCTCATAGGCGCGATCCAAGGCAAAGCCAAAAGCAAAGCGATCAGCAGAACCATGGCTCTTAATTACACAACCACGTAAACCCAACAATACTGCGCCGTTATAACGACGATGATCAACACGCTTACGTACTCTTAGCAATGGCACCATTGCACAGATCGCCATTAACTTGGTAAGCCATGAGCGATTAAATTCTTGGCGAATCAAACCACTCATCATTTTTGCCAAGCCTTCACTGGCTTTCAGAACGACATTGCCAACAAAACCATCGCACACCACGATATCCGTAGTGCCCTTGAAAATATCGTTGCCTTCTACGTTGCCGTAAAAGTTTAAAGAGGTTTGGCGAAGTAACTCACTGGTTTGCTTAACAACTTCATTCCCTTTAATCACTTCCTCACCAATATTGAGAAGGCCAATTGAAGGGTTTTGTTTGCCATCCACCACTTGCACCATCACGTTTGCCATCTGAGCAAACTGCACCAAGTGCATTGGTTCACAGTCGGCATTTGCGCCGAGGTCCAGCATAGTTGTCCCGCGCCCTAATTCATTGGGGATCGCGGTAGCAATCGCAGGACGATCAACACCATCAAGCGTTTTGAGAATGTAGCGAGAGATCGCCATGAGTGCGCCAGTATTGCCAGAAGAGATCACTGCATCGGCGGCGCCCTCCTTCACTTGCATGATGGCAACGCGCATAGAAGAATCTTTTTTGCGACGCAGAGCAATCTCAATGGAATCATCCATTAAGACAACTTCGCTAGCGGAAATAATTTGAATTCGCTCCATAGGAGCTTTAGGGGATTTACTCAAGACTTGCTTGATTAAATCGGGATCACCAACGAGGGTAATCTTCACGTCAGCGTGTTTTTCTAAAAAATCGCAGGCAGCCGGAACCGTCACGACGACTCCATGATCTCCGCCCATGGCATCAATAGCAAGAGTAACGCTCATAAGCTCATTGATTGCTGCAAGTGATTTATCCAAGAAAAAAGCGGCTTTTACTGGAGCCGCTTCTATCTGTTTAGACTAAAAAATTAGTCGTTTTTAGTTTTAACAACTTTACGACCACGATAGTAGCCGTTAGGTGAAATGTGGTGGCGCAAATGAGCCTCACCAGTTGTGGCCTCAACAGCCGTAGCAGGTGCGGTCAAGAAGTCGTGCGCACGGTGCATGCCACGTTTGGAAGGTGATTTTTTGTTTTGTTGAACGGCCATATTGAACTCCTAAGCAAGGCGATATTCTAGCATGGAAATGCGCCTAAATGCTTGATTTATTGACAAAAGATACTTAAAACAACAACTGAAATCAGGCCCCTAATTTCAGTTTTTCTTCATATTTTTCAATATGTTAAAGGGGTTTTCCCGCTCATTTGACGGCTCCTCATCAGCCTCATCCCCAAAGGTAGATGCATGAGGTTCACAAAACCCATCTGGATGCTTTGGAATCAGGGGCAAAGACAGCAAAACCTCATCCTCCATCGTTTCCAGGAGGTTGAAGTGCTGATTTACGACCAGAGGATCTTGCTCCTCATCCTCCAAAGGGTATTCATCTGCTTCAGAATCTGTCAAAACCAGAATAAATCGACGTTTTTCGTCCAAATCCACCGCGCAATCTTGCAAACAGCGCTGACAAACTAGGTGCAGACGTCCTTTTAGCCCTAATTCGAGGATTTGATGGGGTTCACTCCCGGGGGAATCCTCAAAATGGGTCCTCACAGACCAATTAAAGCCATCGGCTGGGTTAACGGTTGACGCCTCCTCGGCCACCCTTGGCATGTCTGACAAGCTTAAAAAACCGGTGCCTGCATAAGATTGGGGGGCACAAAAATCTACCCTCTTTAAGGCGCTAGGCTCGGGAGATAGTTCGACTTGAGGTAAAACTTGATTACGATTCATGGCATCAGTCTAAATGAAGGCGCCTTAGAAAGCACAGCAAAAATGAGTACCTCCACAAATACACCTCAAAATCCAAGACTCATCTTGGCATCCACTTCGGTATACCGTCGTGAACTTTTAGAGCGCCTACGCATCCCCTTTGAAGTCATCTCACCAAAGGTAGATGAAACCCCATTTACTGGAGAGAGCACTCTTGATTTGGCACTACGACTTGCTCAAGCAAAAGCAGCTGCAGTTGCTAAAGAGCATCCTGATGCTTGGGTCATTGGCTCTGATCAAGTCGCCGATCTTTGTGGTGCAGCGATTGGTAAGCCTGGTAATTTTGAAAGAGCCTTAGCGCAGCTACAACTCATGCGTGGTCAAGTGGTGACCTTTCAAACGGCGCTATGTTTGATGAAGGGTGATACCCAAACAACTTTATGTGTTCCTACTGAAGTGACTTTTCGCAAACTTCCAGACAGCACCCTAGAGGCTTACCTACTGGCTGAAGAGCCTTATGATTGCGCTGGCAGCGCCAAGTCAGAAGGCCTAGGCATCAGCCTGCTAGAGTCGATCAAGAGCGATGATCCAACCGCTTTAATTGGCTTGCCGCTGATTGCATTAACCAGCATGCTACGCGATGCTGGCTATGCAATTCCATCAAAAAAATAAAGTAAAAATTAATAACTAGATTCATTAGAAAAATAATTCATGAGCAAACTCGGCACCCTGTATTTAGTTCCCAATACCTTGGGTGATGATGGTCGGGCTGAGCAATTACCATGGGTACTTCCATCTGAAACGATTACGCAAACAGCCAAGTTAAAGCACTGGATTGTTGAAGATGCCAAGACGGCGCGAGCGTTGTTAAAAGCAATCGATTCTGTCTCTCCGTTAGCATGCACTATTCAAGACATGCAAATGAGTGAATGGCGTGGAGCTGCGCGCAATGCAAAGTATGGTGATGCGGTTAAGCCGGCAGATTTACTCAAGCCTTTGCTTGCTGGAAACGATATGGGCTTGATGTCTGAAGCAGGAGTCCCTGGCGTTGCAGACCCTGGTGCAGAGTTAGTGCTAGCGGCACATAAGCTAGGCGCCCAAGTGAAGCCACTGGTTGGACCGAGCTCTATCTTGTTAGGCCTGATGGCAAGCGGACTCAATGGCCAACGCTTTGCTTTTCAGGGGTACTTGCCTCACGACACCAATGAGCGCACTGCCAAACTTAAGCAACTCGAAGTTGAATCTCGTAAATTACAACAAACTCAAATTTGGATTGAGACACCCTATCGCAATACTGCCATGCTCATGGCTTGTATCCATTCGTTGGCACCGCAAAGCCTGCTATGCCTCGGTGTGGACCTTAGTCTGCCATCAGAAACGATTGCCACCCTATCAATTGCAGATTGGCGTAAACGCTATCCGAATGAAGCCGATTGTGCTTCATTGCAAAATAGGCCAACAGTATTTCTACTGCTGGCCTAACTCTTCAATGCTTTAGTTTTGCTTTTTTCTTATTTCTATTTAAGGTCAGGTGTCTTTACCAACGCTTTACCAGCAGCAGTTCCAGCTTCAGCACCAAAGCGTTTAGCAACCCGTTCAGCGAAATTCTCTTTCATGGTGTAGTCCAGAATATCGGGCGCCTTAAAGATGTCGCGGGCAACGGTATCTACTGTGCCATACCCATCAGCCAAACCAATCTTGACTGCTTGCTCGCCATTCCAAATACGGCCAGAAAATAAATCTGGTACGTCTTTTAAGCGATCGCCGCGGCCCTCTTTCACCACGGCAATAAATTGCTGGTGAATCTCATCAATCATAGTCTTGACCATTTCAACTTGCTTTGGATTCTCTTTGCTAAACGGATCCATCATGCCCTTATTAGAGCCTGAGGTAATCATGCGACGAGTAACGCCCAACTTATCCATGAGGCCTGTAAAACCAAAACCTTCCATGATCACGCCAATAGATCCCACTAAGCTGGCTTTATCAACCAAGATTTGATCCGCAGCGACTGCCACGTAGTAACCACCAGATGCGCAGATGTCTTCGACAACGACATAAAACGGTTTTTTGGGATAGAGCTTGCGCAAGCGGTGGATCTCATCATTGATCATGCCGGCTTGAACTGGCGAACCTCCAGGACTATTAATGCGCAACACAACCCCAGCACTGTGCTCATTCTCGAATGCAGATAGTAAAGATGAATTGATATCCATTGCATTAGCCATCGAGCTGGAAGAAATTTCTCCTTCAAGCGTTACCAATGCAGTGTGCTTTTCTACCCCCATGCCCTTGCCTGGAAGGTGAAAGTCAAATATCGAAAGCAGTGCGCCAACAATAACTAACAAGGTAAGTACTCGCAGTACCGCTTTCCAACGACGCGCTTTACGGGTCTCTTTTAAATTCTCCAACAAGAGATGTTCGAGAGCTTGACGCTCCCAATTCGGGTTTGGGTTGTTTTCCATCTTTTTGCTTCCTTAGTGTTGCAGGTTATTTTTAAGCCATTGCGAGAGTTGCGCGACATCATCCACATGCGTTAATGATGGTGAAGCTTTTAAAGTATCAGGTGGGTGAGCGCCATAAGTCACAGCTACAGCATCAACCCCAGCATTTGCCGCCATATCGAGGTCGTGGGTTGTGTCGCCAATCATCAGCATGCGACGTGTCGGCACTTGAGTCACATCCGACAGCTCAAGCAACATTCCTGGATGAGGCTTAGAAAAAGATTCATCTGCTGTACGGGTCTCATGAAAGAGATGGCCGATCTGATGATGCCCAAGCGAGCGATCCAATCCGACGCGTGACTTTCCAGTGGCAACAGCTAGTAAATACTGTTTAGCATACAACTCTTCTAAAAGTTCTCGAATGCCTACAAACAAATCGAGCTCATGATCTTTGGCTAAGTAGTGATAACGAAAACGCTCAGTCAGCTTTGGGAAATGGGTCGGCTCTATCCAAGGCACAGCTCTGCGCAATGAATCCTGTATTCCCAAACCAATGACTGAACTCGCTAATGTGTCGTCAGGCGCTTTAAAGCCCAAATCGCGACAGGCTTGCTGAATACAATGCACGATGGTTGGTGTGGAATCCATGATGGTTCCATCCCAATCCCACACAATCAGGTCATAGGGTCGATTCGATTTATTTGCTTGAGACATTGTGATATTTACTGCTCAAAGGTTTTCATCATGGCGGTAAATTCTGCGGGCAATGGCGACTCAATCCGCATCTTTTCGCCAGTACGCGGATGAGTAAAACCAGCCAGATGAGCGTGTAGATACAAGCGCTTGGATTTAACTACTTTATCCAAATCTTCAAAGCCATACTTATCATCACCCAAAATTGCGTGACCCAATTTTTGCAAGTGCACCCGAATCTGATGAGTGCGCCCCGTCTTGAGTTGCGCCTCAGCGAGAGTAATTGATGCGCCCTCACGCTTGAGTACTTTAGTCACTCTTAAAGAGGTATGGCTTGGTAATCCATCTGGATCCACGCGAACGCGACGCTCGCCATTAGGCAGAAGATATTTATGCAGCGGATATTTGAGTTGCATAGTTTGAGCGCCCTGGACAATTTCACCATGTGCAAGCAAGTAATAGCGCTTATCCGTTTGACCCTCACGAATTTGACGATGCAGCTCCACCAAAGCGCTCCGCTTTTTAGCCAAGAGTAAAACGCCTGATGTGTCACGGTCTAAGCGATGAACTAATTCCAAAAACTTGAGCTCTGGACGGGTAATGCGCAGGGTCTCAATGACACCAAGTGCGATGCCTGAGCCACCATGCACCGCTAGACCCGTTGGCTTATTTACTATTAAGAGTGCTTCGTCTTCAAAAAGAATCGGCATTTTGTCTGAGTAGCCATGTGCCCGAGATTTGGTTTGAGCGCTATTGACAGCAGCCATTTGGGCAGGTTCAGCAATTCGAACCGGGGGCAGCCGCACCACATCCCCCTCAATCAGACGGGTTGTTGGCTCAGCCCGCTTTTTATTGACTCGGACCTCGCCAGATCGAATAATTCGGTAAACATGGCTTTTGGGAACTCCTTTAGCCCAACGCAACAAATAGTTGTCTAGGCGTTGACCGGCCTCTTCGGGACCAATGGTCTGAAGATGCACTGCAGCAGGCGCTGCAGTAGTGGGTGTTTTCGCCTTTAAGGGCTTGGAAATGGGTTCGGATTTCATGATTTATCTCTCTTGTGACCCCACCAGGGGATGACAAGGGACTCAACAATACCCCATTGTCACGCAACTTGTGCCGTATAATCAACGCTCTAGCCAATTTATTGGCCCGAGACCAGCCTGAAGTCAGGTTTGAATCGTGGAGCTTGGAGTCGCCCTTTAAAAGACTCCCGGGGTTGCCCCTCCCCCGTTTAATGAGGCGCAGGGTTGGTGTGCCGTATGCCGCGACCCGCGATTAGAAGACAGTTTTCAGGCGCGCGCCTGCATTGATGACCTAAAGGAGGTCTCTGCGGCGATCGTCAGGTGTGGCACCAAATTAACCAACAGTTAAGCTGGTGAACTAGGCAAAAAATGTCTAGATTTGCATGATCCACACTCATAAACCGCCTTGGGCTTAGTCCCAAGTGGTATCTAACTTGTCCCCTAACGCAGCGCGCAACGACGCCCTCCCCCATAGGAGAGTGTTATGAAACGCATGTTGTTTAATGCAACTCAACAAGAAGAGTTGCGAGTTGCCATCGTTGATGGTCAAAAACTCATTGATATCGATATCGAAGCTGCCGGCCGTGAACAACGCAAAGGCAATATCTACAAAGGTGTCATTACCCGTATTGAACCTTCACTTGAGGCCTGCTTTGTTAATTACGGCGAAGAGCGTCATGGCTTCTTGCCGTTTAAGGAAGTAGCTCGCAGTTACTTTAAAGAAGGTATCGACGTCCGCAATGCTTCCATTAAGGATGCTTTGCGCGAAGGTCAAGAAATCATTGTTCAAGTAGAAAAAGAAGAGCGCGGCCAAAAAGGCGCAGCCCTCACATCCTTTATCTCCTTGGCAGGTCGTTATTTGGTTCTCATGCCGAATAACCCACGTGGAGGTGGCGTTTCCCGCCGTATTGAAGGTGAAGACCGTCAAGAACTCCGCGAAGCGATGGCTCAATTAGAAGTAGCAGATGGCATGAGCATCATTGCTCGTACCGCTGGTATTGGTCGTGATGCTACTGAATTGCAGTGGGACTTAAGTTACCTCATGCAATTGTGGAAAGCAATTGATGAAGCTGCTAAAGGCAACTCTGCTCCATTGCTAATCTACCTCGAATCTAGCTTAGTGATTCGTGCGATTCGGGATTACTTCCAGCCTGATATTGGTGAGATCCTCATCGATACCGATGACATCTACGAACAAGCTGCAGCATTTATGTCTGTAGTGATGCCTGACAATTTGCCACGAGTAAAGCGCTATCAAGACGATGTGCCTTTGTTCTCTCGCTTCCAAATTGAGCATCAAATTGAAACTGCTTACTCACGCACTGTGCCATTGCCATCTGGCGGCGCAATCGTGATCGACCATACTGAAGCCTTGGTTTCAGTCGACGTCAACTCAGCACGTGCAACCCGTGGCTCTGATATCGAAGAGACTGCAACTCGTACCAACTTAGAGGCTGCTGATGAAATTGCCCGTCAAGCACGTTTACGTGACTTGGGTGGCTTGATCGTGATCGACTTCATTGATATGGAATCGAGCAAGGCCCAGAAAGATGTTGAGAATCGCTTACGCGATGCTCTGCGTCATGACCGTGCTCGTGTTCAGATGGGTAAAATCTCCAAGTTTGGCTTGATGGAAATGTCTCGTCAGCGCTTGCGTCCTGCATTGTCTGAAGGCAGCCATGTCACCTGCCCACGTTGTAACGGCACTGGCCACATTCGCGATACTGAATCTTCTGCCTTGCAAGTTCTGCGCATCATCCAAGAAGAAGCGATGAAGGAAAACACAGCAGCGATTCATACACAGGTACCAGTCGAAGTGGCTGCCTTCCTCCTGAATGAAAAACGTGCTGAAGTCATCAAGATCGAGACTCGCTTCAAAGTGAACGTCTTGATGGTTCCTAACAAGCATTTAGAAACTCCACATTACAAACTAGAGCGCTTGCGTCATGACGACCCACGTCTTGACGACCAGAAGGCTAGCTATGTGATGGCGGAAGAAGCTGCTCGCGAACTCGAGACAGACACAACAGTTAGCAAAAAAGATGCGGATGTAAAAGTACGTCCAGAAGCAGCAGTTAAAGGCATCACTCCGACACAACCTGCACCAGTCAGTCAGCCACGTCCTGCACGTACTGAAAAAGTGGTGACTGAAAGTTCTGGCGGTCTCTTTGGATTTATCAAGAAGCTGTTCTCCTCATCCCCAGCAGTTGAAGAGAAGCCTGCACCAAGCAACCCGCGTGGCCGTAATCAAGGCCGCAATGGTAACGATCGCAATCGTGGTCGCAACCGTCGTGGCGAGCGTACTGAGCGCCCAGCAGCGGCTGCAGCTGAAGGTACTCCAACAGAAGGTGCTAACAACAATCGCAACCGCAACAACCGTAACGGCAATCGTAACCAGGGCAATCAAAATGGTCCGAAGCCAGAACGTCAAGATGCGAACCGCAATCAAGCTAATCCAGCAGCAGTAACGCCTGCAACTGAAGCCGCTCCTGGTAGCGAAACTACTCCAGGCGCTGAGGGTGAAGAGCGTCGCGGTCGTGGTCGCAACCGTCGTGGTCGTGGTCGTGGTCAACGTGGCGAGCGTACTGAAGGTGGCAATGATGTTGCTAATACACCAGCAACAGCTGTGGCAGCAAGCCCATTTGCAGGCCCTCCAGTAGGTATGGCTGGTGCATCTGCAAGCATGCCTATTCAGAACATTGCGAACAGCTTTGGTAACGCAAAACCTGTAGCAGAGAAACAAGAAAGACAAGAGCGCGCACCACGTGCTCCACGTCAATCAAATCGTCCTGCACAAAACTCTGCTCCCGCATCTACTCCAGCACCAGTTGCTGTTGCGGCTGCCACGTTAGAAGTAATTGCCAAACCTGCACCAGAGCTTCCTAAGGTTGCCTTCCAGGCGCTTGAAGAAACTCCATTGCACAGCGTTGTGCAATCAGCCGGCATGATTTGGGTCGCTACCGACTCTTCAAAGCATGCTGATGCTCAAAGTCAGATTCAGGCAGAGCCTGTTGCTGATAACTTGGGTAGGGCACCTAAACCGGCCGTTAGTCTTCACGATGGTCCAATGGTTTTAGTAGAAACCGGCGGCCAAGAAAAAACGGTTTAACGCTTATTGAAGCTTTTTCTCCAGACCGCCATTTATCCCAAAAGGATATTTGGCGGTTTGGCAGAAACCCCGTTTCACAGCCATAATTACGTATATGGTTGAAAAAGTAATCCCCATCCGAATAGACGAAGGCAAAGGCCTAACGCCACCCATTGGTGTCGAACTCGTCACTCCTCACGGTCATACGAAAGACACTCGGGGACGTACCCTAAGAGATCTCCGTATCTCAGTGACTGATCGCTGTAACTTCCGCTGTACCTATTGCATGCCCAAGGAAGTGTTTGACCAAAACTATCCTTACTTAGCTCATAAAGAATTACTGGGCTTTGAAGAAATCACTCGCCTCACTTCTATCTTTGCCACATTAGGCGTTGAAAAAATTAGATTAACCGGTGGCGAGCCTTTGCTGCGCAAGAACTTAGAAGTGCTGATTGAGATGTTGGCCAAAGTGCGCACACCAGAAGATAAAGCGCTGGACCTTACTCTGACTACTAACGGTAGCATCTTGCGCAAGAAAGCCGTTGCTTTAAAAACAGCCGGCCTGCAAAGATTGACAGTGAGTCTTGATGGTTTGGATGACGCGATCTTTAAGAAAATGAATGATGTCGATTTCCCAGTTGCCGATGTACTTGACGGAATTGCCGCAGCACAAGAAGCAGGCTTCCAGAACATCAAAGTAAATATGGTGGTGAAAAAAGGTACCAACGATCATGAGATTATTGCAATGGCTAAGCACTTTAAAGGTAGCGGCGTCATTCTGCGTTTTATTGAATTTATGGATGTGGGCAGCTCTAATGGCTGGAATATGGAGCAGGTTCTTCCATCCAAAGAAGTCATTGCCAGAATTCATGAAGCTTTTCCTCTGGAGCCTGTTGAAGCCAACTATACCGGCGAAGTTGCACAGCGCTGGCGCTATGTCGATGGCTCTGGCGAGATTGGCGTGATCTCCAGTGTTACTCAAACTTTCTGTCACGAATGCTCTAGAGCGCGCATCTCGACAGATGGGCAAATGTATCTTTGTCTTTTTGCCAATGAAGGTTTTGATTTCAAAACCCTATTGCGCTCTGGCAAGAGTGATTTAGAAATCGCTAATGCGGTAATGAATACCTGGTCAACTCGCGACGATCACTATTCAGAAATTCGGGGTTCGCATACCGCGAATCTGTTATCTGGTAACCGCAAGGTTGAAATGTCTTACATTGGTGGTTAATGATTTCTACTAAAGACATTACTGGACTCATACTTGCTGGTGGACGCGCGCAACGCATGGGTGGCATCGATAAAGGTCTTATTCCTTTCCATGGCAAACCACTCATTGAGTCAACTATTACAAAGCTCAAGCCCCAGGTGCAAACTATTGTGATTAATGCCAACCGCAACATCACAAAGTATGCGAGCTATGGGTATCCAGTGATCATGGATGAAACGCCAGATTTTTCAGGGCCATTAGCGGGCTTCTCTGTAGGCTTGAAGTCCTGCAAGACGGCTTATCTCCTAACTTCACCTTGCGACTCCCCCCTGTTACCCAATAATCTCGCAGAGTTATTAATTGCTGAGATGGAGCGAGGTGATTTTCAATTGGTGTACGCCTCCACCAAAGAAGCGGATGGCAAAGTATGGGCGCAGCCTGTTTTTTGTCTTATGCGTAGTAACTTGCAAGATTCATTGGATCAATTCCTCCAAAAAGGGGATCTCAAAATTGATCGTTGGTTTAAAGGGTTGAGAAGTAGCACTGTGGTTTTTGAAGATCCGCAGGTATTCGCCAATATAAATACCCCTAAAGAGCTAAAGTCACTAGAAGAAGTATCGGCATGAGTCATTCCCCAAACCAAGCAATTCTCTTGACCTCGTCACTACATGTTGATGATGCACGTAAGGCAATTGCTGCGTTGGTAGAAGATCTCATTGAAGAATCTAAGACGATTAATGATCCTGCAGATGTTGAAACTGTTGCATTGGATCAAGCGATTAATCGGATATTGGCAGCCGATTTACTTTCACCTATTGATGTTCCGGCTGCAGACAATTCAGCTATGGATGGTTTTGCATTTGATGGCAAATGTCTCGACACCAACAGCACGGCCATCACCTTAAGAGTGATTGGTACAGCGCTTGCTGGCAAACCCTTTGAAGGCAGCATTGGTCCTGGGGAATGCCTAAAGATCATGACGGGTGCCGTGATGCCTGCTGGCTGTGATACCGTCATTCCACAAGAATTCACAAGCGCTGAAGATGAGAATGTAATTGAATTCAAACAAGATCAATTAAGACCAGGTGAGAACAGACGCCTACGTGGCGAGGATCTTAAAAAGGGTAAACCTGCAATTGCTGCGGGTCGCTTACTGCGCCCTTCTGATCTAGGTCTAGCTGCATCACTTGGTATTGCCTCCTTACCAGTAAAGCGCAAACTCAAAGTAGCCATTTTGTCTTCCGGTGATGAATTGCGCGCGCTAGGCCAAGCATTGGATGCAGGCAGCATATATGACAGTAACCGCTACAGTCTTACTGGTTTACTCAATCGCCTGAATTTAGAGATCATTGACTGCGGAATTGTGCACGATGATCCCGTCTCTTTGAAGCAAGCCTTTATTGAGGCAGCTAGCAAAGCAGATGTATTGATTTCTTCTGGGGGCGTTTCGGTTGGTGAAGCAGATTTCACGAAACAGATCATGCAAGAGTTGGGTGATGTCGGTTTCTGGAAAATCGCTATGCGCCCAGGACGCCCTATGGCGTTTGGAGTTCTCAAACCAGTCTCTGGAAAATTCCCTGCTCGCAAAACACTCTTCTTTGGTTTACCCGGAAATCCAGTGGCGGTCATGGTGACCTTCTATCAATTTGTTCGAGCAGCACTTTTACAGCTCAATGGTGCCAATCAAACTGAACCACCTCTTACCCAGGCTATTGCCGAAGCACCCATTCGGAAAAAGCCAGGCCGAACAGAATTTCAGCGCGCTATTCTGGGGCGTGGAGCCGATGGCAAGCCAACGGTACTTCTGACTGGCAGCCAGGGCGCTGGGATTTTGCGCTCGATGAGTGAAGCTAATTGCTTTGTGATCCTAGCTCACGAACAGGGAAATGTTGCCCCTGGAGACTGGCTAGATATAGCGCTTTTTGATGGACTGCTTTAAGATTGCGTCATCATGAAACTTAGCAAAAAAGAACTCGTCTTTCTAGACCCAATGCATACCGCCAAAACCTTAGTTTTGGTTTACCTCTGCTTCTCTGTACCGATTGTATTGTTGGCTCTATTTGTAGCCTTCATTCGTGACGGTGCTATCCCAGGATTTACTGTGTTGTCCGCGCTTATTCTCAATGCCCTGCTCGGGTTTGGATTGTTGTGGATTGCCTGCAAAGTCTATAACTGGGTTGCTGGAAAATTCGGCGGTATTGAATTAGCGTTACGCGAATTGCCAGAAGAAATTGACGCCGAGTAAAAATTCAATATTCGGAGCTATTTCCAAGCAATAAAGCCGAGTAATGCTCGGCTTTATTTTTTTACTAAGCTTTGTAGACTTCTGCATTAATAAGACTGGGTGGTTTTTTTCCTTCAAGCACTGCACGTAAATTATCTACCGCTAAATCCACCATCGCTCTACGTGTTTTTTCTGTAGCGCTAGCAATGTGTGGAGCAAGTACTACGTTATTCAATTTCAATAACTCGGGATGCACTTTGGGCTCGCCTTCGAATACATCTAAGCCAGCCGCAAAGATTCTTTTCTCCTTGAGAGCTTGAGCCAGAGCCGCATCATCCACAATGCCACCACGGGCAATGTTTATCAGGGTTGCCGTTGGTTTCATAAGGGCAATTTCTTTGGCGCCAATCGTATGATGACTCTCGGCGCTATAAGGCAACACCAGAACTACGTGATCAGCGGTGCGAAGCAATTCTTCTTTAGAAACATATGTAGCGCCACAGGCTTTTTCATCAGCTTCTGATAAATGACTGCGATTGTGATAAATCACATTCATACCAAAACCCAATGCGCGCTTTGCAATGCCTTGACCAATTCGGCCCATACCAATAATGCCTACTGTACTGTGATGCAAATCCATGCCAAGGGGATTATTCACAATCGACCATTTGTCCCACTGCCCTGCCCGCACCCAGTGCTCAGATTCAGTTATACGCCTTGCGGTCGCCATCAATAAGGCAAAGCCAAAGTCAGCTGTTGTGTCAGTTAAAACATCTGGCGTATTCGTTGCCAACACACCAGCAGCAGTCATTGCTGGAACATCAAAATTGTTATATCCCACAGAAATATTGGCCACAATTTTTAGATCTTTGGCATGCATTAAGGCGTTTGCATCAATTCTTTCACTACCTGCAACTAAAGCCCCTACAACCCCAGAGAGTTCTTTTTGCAACTCTTCAGGACTAAAAATCCGATCCTCCTGATTGGATCTCACCTCAAAAGATTCCTCTAATTTGGCTAATGCCTCTGGAAAAATGGCTCTTGCCACCAAAATCTTGGGTTTTTGCTGATTAACTAGGCTATTGGGCTGTGTATTCATAGTGGGAACTTTACCTCAACTAAATAGACCCTTTCGCCTGAAAAATAGGCTATTTCAGCTAAAATTGAGGTTTTATAACTAAGCACCCGGCTTTTTGGGGCTCTTGAAACAAAACCACCATGACTTACGTTGTTACCGAAGCCTGTATCCGTTGCAAATACACCGACTGCGTTGATGTTTGCCCAGTTGACTGCTTTCGCGAAGGTCCTAATTTTTTAGTGATTGATCCAGATGAATGCATCGATTGCGCAGTTTGCGTTCCAGAGTGTCCTGTTAACGCTATTTACGCTGAAGATGATGTCCCTGGTGACCAACAGGCATTCATCAAACTCAATGCTGAACTTTCCCCTTCTTGGACTTCGATTACTAAGTCCAAAGCAGCTCTTCCGGATGCCGAAGAATGGAAAGATGTTAAAAACAAACTTGATCAGCTAGTAAAGTAATTTTCTAGCCAAAGAAATTGGTGTCGAATAAACCTATAGAAACCGATGCTGTCATCATTGGAGCCGGTCCTGTGGGTCTCTTTCAGGTTTTTGAATTAGGCCTCTTAGAAATTAAAGCGCATGTGATTGATTCACTCCTAGAGGTTGGTGGTCAATGCATTGAGTTATACCCAGATAAACCCATCTACGATATTCCTGCGATACCAGTCTGTACTGGTCGCGAACTCACCAACAATTTACTAAAGCAAATTGCACCCTTTGGCGCTCAATTTCATTTGGGTCAAGAGGTTACCAAGGTTGAACCCCAAGCCGATGGCCGCTTTCTCATTAGCACCTCGCAAGACAATCACTTTCTAAGTAGATCTGTATTCATTGCTGGTGGTGTTGGGGCCTTTCAGCCACGTACCATCAACCTTGAGGGCATTGATGCCTTTGTGGACAAACAACTCTTCTATCACGTTAAAAATCCCGAGCAATTTGCGAGGAAAAGAATTGTGATTTGTGGTGGTGGAGATGCGGCTTTAGATTGGGCAATTCATTTTTCTGAAATTGCGGCTAGCGTTACCTTAATTCATCGTCGTGATGACTTCAAGGCTACGCCAAAATCGATTGCTAGAATGCGCGAACTTTGCGCTAACAAACAGCTGCACCTTCTCATCGGACAAGTGACCGGCTTCGAAGCAAAAGAGGGTCGTCTCACTGAAATAGTCTTCACCAACATTGGTGGCGAATCTAGACATATTCCCCTAGATGATCTTTTGGTATTTTATGGACTCTCTCCTAAGTTAGGCCCGATCGCCGAATGGGGTCTAAATATCGATCGCAAACAAATCTGCGTTGATACCGAGAAATTTCAAACCAGTACTCCTGGGATTTACGCTGTTGGCGATATCAATGTCTACCCCGGTAAGAAAAAATTGATCCTGTCTGGATTTCATGAGGCAGCTCTTGCCGCCTTTGCTGCGGCAGCATACCTAAACCCCGAAAAACAGATTCAACTCCAGTACACAACCACCTCCCCCAAGCTTCACAAAGCCTTGGGGGTGAAGTCATCCACATTCGAGTAAGCTATCCTTAATTCGTTAATACATAACCACTTTTAGCCAATCTATATGCATCAATATCACGATCTCATGAAAGAAGTTCTCGCCAAAGGGGTTCAAAAGTCCGACAGGACTGGAACTGGCACAGTCTCCGTATTTGGGCACCAGATGCGATTTAACTTGGCCGATGGCTTCCCCATGGTGACCACCAAAAAGCTTCACCTGAAGTCAATCATTTATGAATTACTCTGGTTCCTCAAGGGCAGCACAAACAATAACTGGTTGAAAGAGCGCGGCGTATCGATTTGGAATGAATGGGCAGCACCCGATGGTGATTTAGGCCCCATCTATGGCTATCAGTGGCGTTCATGGCCTGCGCCGAATGGTCAGCATATCGATCAAATCTCAGAAGTAGTGGAGACCATTAAAAAGAATCCAGACTCGCGTCGCATTATTGTTTCCGCATGGAACGTAGCGGATATTCCTCGCATGGCTTTAGCACCTTGTCACGCCTTCTTTCAGTTTTATGTGGCCGATGGCAAGTTGTCATGCCAGCTCTACCAACGTAGTGCGGATATCTTCTTGGGCGTGCCCTTTAATATTGCCAGCTATGCATTGCTAACGCATATGATGGCGCAACAATGCAACCTGGAAGTGGGTGACTTTGTTTGGACGGGTGGTGACTGTCATTTATATAGTAACCATCTAGAACAAGTGGAACTTCAGTTATCGAGGAACTTCTTCCCCTTACCTAAGCTTAATATTTTGCGCAAGCCTGATTCAATCTTTGATTATGAGTTTGAAGACTTCGAAATCGTCGGCTATGAATCTCATCCTCACATTAAAGCTCCTGTAGCCATTTAAGAATCCTACTTATGACTCAACCTGCTATTTCTATGATTGTTGCGCGCTCAAGCAATCACGTCATTGGCCGCGACAATCAAATGCCTTGGAAGATCTCGGCTGATTTGCAGTTCTTTAAGCGCGTGACCATGGGGCACCCTGTGATCATGGGTCGTAAGACCTGGGAATCCATTGGACGCCCACTTCCTGGACGTCGCAACATCGTAGTAAGCCGCAATGCAAGTTATCAAGCTACTGGCGGCGAATTAGTCGGATCACTCGATGAAGCTTTAAAAAGCTTAAGTGAGTTCTCACGTGTTTTTGTCATTGGCGGTGAGCAACTCTTCACGCAGGCCTTTCCGAAAGCAGATCGACTCTATATTACTGAGATCGATATGGATATTGAGGGTGGCGATACCTTTTTTGAAGTTCCCAATGAATCGGATTGGAAAGAAGTAGAGCGCACCCCTGGATCCGAAGGTGATGTTAACTTTAGCTTCATTACACTAGAACGGAAATAAAAAAGGACTCCTTGGAGTCCTTCTTCACATTAAAGCATTGCCGCTTTTACTGAACCACAATCTTTGCATCTTTTGCAATCTGGCCCAAGAATTCGTACTGCTTTCTTTGTGTCATGCCGGCAAGAATACCCGCCTTAGCTTGCTCGAATGTTGGTGGCTTGCTTGATTTCTTATCTTCCAGCTTAATTAAATACCAACCTTGTTGCATCTGAATTGGCGCTGGTGAAACCTGGCCCTTAGAAAGGGTTGCCAATACAGAAGCTAATTGTGGAGCCACTTGACCAGGCTGAACCCAGCCCACTGCACCGCCCTGTACTTTGTTTGGGGCCAATGAAACACTCTTGGCAACCTTATCAAATGGCTCGCCTTTCTTAATACGTGCCAAGGCAGCTTGAGCATCGGCTTCGCTAGCTACTGCAAGATCACTCACTTTATATTCGGCAATCATGCCCTGAGGGCCCAAGGAGGCAATCTCCTTGTTGTATTCAGCCTGAACATCTGCTTCGGTGATTGGATTTTTAGCCATATAAGTTGACAGCTCTAAATCTGCCAAATAATTTTGACGAATCATCATCAGTTGTGTATTGGCTTTTTCTGAGTTTGCTAAACCATCTTTTTCTGCTTGTTGTGAAAGCAGTAGTACTTCAATGTATTTCTCGATCACCACTTTGCGTAACTCTGGAGAATCTTTTTGCCCTTGTGAAAGCGCCACTTTAATTCCCTGCTCCACCATATCATTAGTAATAATGATTCCATTAACAGAGGCTGCAGCATTAATGGGTAAACCACTCTGCTGGGCATAAGCACCGCCAACAAGTGCACCGGTCAACAAGCCTGCAGCGATTAAACGAACGATCATTGGATTCAAAACAGAGACAAAAGGTTTCATAAGGAAGATATCTTTCTAAAATTTAGCCTCAATACTACCAGCAGGCATGGGGTCAACAGCAATAAGGCGCAGTAAAATAGCTTTATGTGTGTTCAATATCTCACTACCGTAAATGTTGATTGGGTAAAAACCCACTTTGACCTCGAATTACCCATATCAATGGCTCATGATGTATTCCCAAGCTATCCGGGACCCATCATCCTCAAAAGTCATAATACTGACCGTACCGCAATCGGTTTAGCACGCTTTGGCCTTTTACCATCCCGGGCTAAAGAAGAAACCTTCGGCAGAAAAACTTATAACGCGAGAATTGAAACGGTAGCTGAAAAACCCTCTTACAAGTTTGCCTGGACCAGGCGACATTACGCCTTAGCCTTGGCGGATACTTTTTATGAGCCTTGTTATGAATCTGGAAAAGCAGTTCGAACTGCTATCAAGCAAGCCAATTACGAACCAATGGCAATTGCCTCTATCTGGGATACCTGGACTGAGCCCGAAACTGGTGAACTGATCGTTTCATTTTCCATGCTCACTATCGATGCTAGTAATCACCCAGTAATGCAACGAATGCATAAGGCCGAAGATGAGAAACGTACTGTGGTTCCCTTGCGACCTGAACTTTTTAAAGCATGGCTAAATGCCACACCAGAGGAAGCGCAAGCGCTATTGCAAATAGACTCTATTCCTGAGCTAACGCTAGCCTAGAAAGTAATGACTGATTTCGTGGCTCGATTGGGGTCGACTGATTGCGTTTCTGGTGTCTCAGCCTCTTCTTCACCCTGTGGTTGATTGTAAAATTTCGCATCCAATGCACGCTCTTTAGCTATACGAGCATCTTCTGCTCTTGGATCGACCGGGCCAAATGGCCCCTCTACCGGCGACAGAGCTTGCTTATTAAAGCCCTGGATCTGCTGGGGGGTATATGGGGAAAAAGTATCAGACCCAGGGGGCTGGGGAGGGGTTTGAGAACAAGCCAAAACACCCATCAATAACAGAACTGAACTTAACCTCGAGAAGAATGTATTCATAAGGCCCATTGTATGGCAGCAGTCATTACTTCATCCAAGCGAATTACTTCGGTAACTCTGGAGAACATTTCTGACTGCTGGGATACGGCACATCAGCAATAGAAAAATAACTGCCCCATAAATCGAGACTGTTCCCAAATCATTTTTACCTGCCTTGTGCCACCAATAGTGAACTATTGCAGTACATGCGATTAAGTACACAAGCTTGTGCAATAAAGTCCAACGCCTGCCAAGCTGACGAACTGCCCAACGATTTGATGTCGCCGCCAATGGGACAAGTAATACCAAGGTTAGAAAGCCCATCGTAATGAAGGGGCGCTTTACAACATCACTCCACATGGATTGAATATTTAAATTCTGATCCAACCAAAACCAAATCGAAAAGTGGATGCAGGCGTAGAAGAAACAAAAAAGCCCCAGCATACGACGCAACTTTACCCAAACAGTCAATCCCGTCATCAAGCGTAAAGGGGTCATCGCCAGCGTAATACACAGAAAAACCAATGCCCAAGTACCAGTGGATCGGGTAATAAATTCAATTGGGTTAGCACCTAGGCCCTCGTGGTCGCCAAGCCAAACTAAACGGGCTAGCGGTAGTAAAGAAAGCAAGAAGGCCGATGTCTTAATCAAATTCATAAGCCATATTAAACGACCCCAGCGATTCAGAATCAATGGGGTCGTTTAATCAATTGCCGTGCGTTTCGTGCTTAATCTGAACTTAAGCTAGGACTAAGCCAAACTCAGCCCTTCCTTGCTCAGCGGGAAATTTCGAACCGGTCTACCTATCGCAGCAGAAATGGCATTCGCAACAGCGGGACCAACTACACAGATTGTTGGCTCACCTACTCCACCCCAAAAATCAAAACTAGGGACCAAGACTGTTTCGATCCTTGGCGTAGCTGATAATTTCAACAGCGGGTAAGTATCCAGATTCTGCTGTTTGATGCGGCCATTTTCTACAGAGATTTCCGGCAAGAAGATTGCGCCTAATGCCATCGCTACAGAGCCTTCAATTTGCTCCCGGGTTAAGTAGGGATTGACGACATGCCCCGAATTTAAGGCAAATACCAAGCGTGTAACCTTCACCACATTATTCTGCACTGTCACTTCAGCAACGCATGCAGAGTAACTGGCATAGCCCATGAACTGAGCAACGCCTCGATAGGTCCCTACTGGCAATGGTTTATCCCAATCCGCTTTTTTGGCAGCAGCATTCAGTACACCCAAATGCTTTGGATGACTTTGCATGAGGGCCTGCCTAAATTTTACAGAATCCTTACCTGCCGCCTTGGCACACTCATCCATAAAGCATTCCATGAAGATGCCATTTTGGTTCGTGTTCACGCCGCGCCATGGGCCAACTGGCACATGGGTATTCTTCATCACATACTCGGTTAAGAGCGTCGGGAAGGTATAGCCAAGTTGCGCATCAGGACCCTTCTCATAAAAGCCTTGGAGCTGACGTTCATCTTTACCATTTTTAATGGCCTGAGGTGCTAATGTGGCATTAATCGACTGACCTGCGACCTTGATGTGCATACCAGTGACATTGCCAGAGCCGTCAATACCAGCAGTCATCTTTGCCATCGCTATCGGATGGTAGTAATCATGTGTCATGTCTTCTTCACGACTCCAAATGACTTTGACCGGGACCCCTGGAAACTTTTTCGCCACCTTGGCGGCTAAGGTTGTGAAGTCTTGCATGGATCCACGACGACCCAACCCACAACCCGAATCCAATTTATACACTTCACAATTTGCGAGTGGTAAGCCAGTAGCTTCAGATAAAGCTGCGTGAGAACCCTCACCATTTTGAGTAGGTACCCATGCCTCAGCACGATCACCCGTGATTTTGACAGTGGCATTCATAGGCTCCATCGTGACGTGAGCACGATAAGGCGTGTAATAGATGGCTTCGACTTTTTTGGCAGCGCTATTAATAGCTGCAGGTGCATCACCTTCTTTGCGTTGCCAAAAGTCGCCTTCCTCATCCAAGCCATCACGCAACATTTTATTAATGCCATCTTGGGAGACGCTGGCCGCTTTACCCTCATCCCAAACAATAGGCAACGCATTAAGCGCTGTATTTGCATGCCACCAGGTATCAGCAACTACCGCTATAGTGCTGTCATCAATCTTAACCACACCCTTTACACCACGCATCTCTTTAATTTTGGCTTCGTCATAACTTACCAATTTGCCACCAAATACAGGGCAGGCCTTCACAGAAGCACACAACATTCCAGGGAGCTGTAAATCGACTCCGTAAACCTTAGATCCATTCACTTTATTAGCAGTATCTAAACGCGCATAAGGCTGGCCGGCGACCTTCCATTCTCTAGGATCCCGCAGGGCAATCGACTTTGGATCAGGCGGAGTTAAGGCAGATGCTAGCTCAGCTACTTTGCCGTAGGTCGTTTTGCGACCCGTTGCTTTATGAGTGATCACACCCTTGTCTACTGTCAACTCTGCAACAGGAACATTCCACTGATTGGCCGCTGCCTGCATCAACATAATGCGAGCCGCTGCTGCGCCACGGCGCACATAGTCCTCAGAGATTCGAATACCGCGGCTACCGCCAGTACCATGCTCACCCCACACGCGTTTACGCGCCAAACTTTGTCCTGGAGTAGCTGACTGAGTTTTTACCTTTTTCCAATTGCACTCTAGCTCTTCAGTAACTAATTGAGCCAGGCCTGTACGTGTTCCTTGACCCATCTCCGAGCGAGCAATTCTGATATAGACGGTATCGTCTGGCTTAATGCTGACCCAAGCATTGACTTCAGCTTCACCTGCTTGCAGCGGTGTATTTGGATCGTATTTCACGCCCGCTTGAGCAAATGTTAAATCAGGCAAGGCGCCTATGCCCAGCATCAGTCCGCCACCCAGGATGGAGCCCTTGATGATGAAATCACGACGGGAGGCGTTTTCTAAATTGAGAGTTAAATTTTTAGTTGTCACGTTCTTTTCCTTAACCACGTGTCGCAGGAGTAGCGTTGTACTGCGCCAAGACATCCACCAATTTCTTTTGTCCAGAAGCAACATGAATTCCATCCCGAATTTTTTGGTACGTTCCACAACGGCATAGATTACCCATGGTATTATCGATATCGGCATCAGTGGGTTTTGGATTTCTCTTTAAGAGAGCGGCAGCTGCCATGATTTGACCTGATTGGCAATAACCGCACTGAGGAACATCGAGTGCAACCCAAGCTTGCTGTACTGGATGTGTATTGTTTTTAGAGAGCGCTTCAATAGTGGTAATTTTGGCTTTACCAACCGCAGATACTGGAATTGAACAAGAGCGAACTGGCTCGCCATTGAGGTAGACAGTGCAAGCTCCGCACTGCGCAATACCGCAGCCATACTTCGTGCCAGTGAGTCCTACCACCTCCCGAATAGCCCACAACAAAGGCATATTTGGCTCCACATCAATATTCTGAACCTGACCATTAATGTCTAATTGCATGTTGTCTCCTATGGTTTTCTTTTAAAAAGACTATAAATCATTCTGGACTTTTTGCGCTCGCACATAAATGTCTCGGTCTAGGGCAAAACCCTATCGAATTGGGCTGTAATTTGCTATCCTGAAAGCTCAATTAAGGATAAATATGACCGAAGAAAACCAAACCCAGAATGATGAAGATTTTGACTATGGGTGCGAGTGCGCAATGACCTTGCTTAACGAGCCAACCGAGGATCGTCTAAATGACTTAATTGATGATCTAGATGAAGACGGGATGATCTCCACCGAAGTAGTCTATGGCTTGCTAGCCACCATCCTCATGAGCATGAATGAGGAAGAACACGAAGGTGAAGAGCACTAATTAGTCGCGCTTCACTTGGGAAGCAAAGGCATCCATTGCCTTTGCCAACTGAATATCTAATGTAGTTAAGGTAGCAGCTGAATGGGTAGTGAGCTTGACTGAAACTGTATTCCAAGAGTTGGACCAATCAGGATGGTGATCTATTTTTTCAGCGTACTGTGCGCATAGCGTCATAAATTCAAAAGCTTGCTGAAAGTCCGCAAAAACAAACTCGCGTGCTATTGCCTTACCCTCAAGCTCTAAAGACCATAAGGAAATTTCTTTTTCTAAATCAAAACCATCAACTATCAAGATAGCCTGCCCTTAGGTGGAAACACTTTGGGAGAGTTGCTTTAAATCTTCCGGATAGAGCCAGCGCCATTCTCCCTCAGCTAAGTCTGTAGGCATTTGGTATGCGCCAATTTCAGTGCGGTGTAATTTGGCAACATGATTTCCAACTGCCGCCATCATGCGCTTTACCTGATGGTAACGTCCCTCAACAATTGTCATCGCTAACACATGATCAGAAATTTGCTTGCATGCTGTGGCATAGCAAGGCTTTGGATCATCATCGAGCACAACGCCACTCATTAAATGATCGATTTGTTTTTGTGTAATAGGCTCTGGTGTGGTGATTTCATAGACCTTACCAATATTTTTCTTCGGGGTTGTCATCTTGTGAATAAACTGACCGTCATCTGAGATCAAGAGCAACCCAGTGGTGTCATAGTCTAGGCGCCCTACGCATTGCAGCCCTCGCTCAACAAAGGGACTAGGTAGTAGGCTATAGACACTGGGATGGTGTGTCGTTTTATGTGAACACTCGTAATTGGCTGGCTTATTAAAAGCAAGGTAAGCTTTCTCGTGATACTCCCAGTCTTTACCCTCTACGTTTAGCATCAAATTTTCTGTAGAAATTCTTTCTTCTGGGTCTTCAGCTAACACGCCATTTACTTTGACCAGCTCGGCATATACCAAATCACTACAATAGCGACGGGTACCAAAGCCTTGGCTAAAAAGAATTTTTTCTAGAGGGATAGGTTTTGCCATATGCTGCAGAGGATACTACAGAGGAGGCCCGCATGAAGTTAGGCCTGCTTGCACTGCAATTCATTATCATTGGATTACCTTAATTAATAGTCCTATCCCCATGCTATCCACCCCAAAATCACGCTCCTTATTACATACTCGAGAAATTACTTTTCAGGGTTACGCACGAGAAGATGGTTTATGGGATATCGAGGGTCATCTCAAGGATTTCAAGACAAACCCCTTCCAAACAAGTGCAAAGACCTGGCAACCAGGCGAAGCCTTTCATGACATGTGGGTTCGAGTCACGCTTGATAAAGAGTTTGTCATTAAGGCAATTGAAGCGGTAATGGATGGACAGCCCCATGCAGAATGCACAGCAGCTATTCCACCGATGGACTCACTGATTGGAGAGCGACTAGGTAAGGGTTGGCGCAAAACGATTGATACCCATCTCGGTGGAATCAAAGGCTGCACGCATTTGCGAGAGCTTCTCTTTAACCTTGCTACTGCAGCTTATCAATCCATTCCGGGGGCATTCTTTGATCCGAATGGCGATAAGCCGCCACTGTACTTGGGCACCTGCAAATCTTGGGACTTTGATGGCCCTGTAGTGATGCGCGTGTATCCCAAGTTTTATCAGTGGAATAAAACTAAAACTTAAAACTCTCCGCGGTGCACATTAAATGCATTAAATGCCTGCTGAACTGGCATCACTTCCAAGACATTAATATTCATATGACTTGGTAGAGTGGCTGACCAATAAATTGCCTCAGCTACATCGTCGGCACTTAAAGCATGAACTCCGGTATAAACTTTCTCCGCCTTGTCGTCGTCGCCCTTAAAGCGAACATTAGAGAACTCTGTGCCAGCGCACATACCAGGCTCTATACAAGTCACTCGCACTGGCGTACCAATCAGATCAGCGCGCAAATTTAAACTAAATTGTTTAACAAATGCTTTGGTGCCCCCATATACATTGCCGCCCGGGTAAGGATAATTTGCGGCAACAGAACCCAAATTAATCACATGACCACATTTACGCTCCACCATACCCGGCAAGAAGGCGCGACTCATATGAACGAGTCCTTTAATGTTGGTATCAATCATTTGATCCCAGTCACTCAAAAATGCTTTGTGGGCTGGCTCCAATCCCAAAGCGAGTCCGGCATTATTCACCAGAACAGTTACCTTTGAAAATTCTGCTGGTAGCGCACTCGCCAGAGAATCGACCTGATCGCTATTGCATACATCAACTACCATGGTGAGAAGTTTTTTCTGCTGCTCAGCAGGCAAAGAGTTCTTTAGAGCCTCTAATCGATCCACTCTTCTGCCAACTGCAACCACCTTGTGGCCATGAGCCAAAAAACGTCGGGCTGTTGCCTCTCCAAATCCAGCGGTTGCACCAGTAACTAATACGGTATGTTCCATGCTTCCCCTTCAAATCTTTAGTAAATAGTGTTTTGTAATTTAATATTAATGCCTATATGGTATTTCTGCGTGCACTCACCTTTTCCTTGCTATGCATTCCTGCCGCTATAGTGTGCGCCATGGAGCAACCCTCTTCCACGCCTATTTTAGGGCTTGTTAATGCATCCCAAGAAAGATCTCAAGATCACATACTGGAGTTCTGGGACTACCATGCTGCCCAGGGATCTGGAAATTATGCTGATACGCTTAAATTACGCTATTACAACCCCTTAAATCTTGGTAGCTGGCATGGCACGATGAGGTTGGATACTGCTTATACCGCCGTCTATGGACCAACACTTGCCGCACAATCTACCGGCACCTACTCACCCAACAATGCAATGCTCACCATTTGGGGTGGTCAAGCTGATTAGTTTGCAAATGTGGAGCAGGATATTAGCCTCGCTCAGCAACACGGGTCAATGGCTAGCAGGGCCTCAGGTAAGCGCCTCCTTTAAACCCGCAGGTGGTGGTCAAAATACTCTTTCGGATATTTCGCCTTTAGCCAGATACATGATGGGCTTCAATCGTAAGGCGCCTACCAGTGCTAGTTTGCCTCCAGCCGATAATCATCTTGAACTTTATCCAACGGTAGGTCTAAACCTGAGCTCTAGCACCCAGCTTCGCTTCTGGGATGAGAATGGCGCTGTATATAACTTAGCAGGTGGGGGCTGGTTTGTACCAATCGACGCCATGGTGACTCAACGCATTAACAAAAATCTTCTCATTGCCATTGGTGGGGCCAAACAAGTTGTGCAGACGTATCAACTCTACAACTGGACCGTCTACGGAAAAATTTCACTGAGCTTTTCAAGCAGGTGATAAAAAAGATTAGTCAAGATCAGCCAAGGTCAATTAAGGTCTCATCCTCTATTTTTGCTGCGCCAGATTTTACCAAGGCCTTAGGTAGCCACTGCGTAAATTCATCTATGTTCATATTGAGCAGTTTTGCTGCGCTCATTAACGCCGGCGTTTTCACAATCCATTCATTCACTTGCGCAAGATCACGACTACGCCACTCTAAAAGACGATATTTCAGCAATACTTTAGCGCCGTGGCGGGCATTACGATCTGGATCAGATGCCAAGAAATCCAATCTTGATCTTGCTGTGGCAAGAGATTTAGAAACATCTACAAAAGGCCCGCCATGCCCAGGAATCACCAGATTGACTGACAAGGTCTCTATTAGATCCAAGGTTTGCGCTACCTCCTCAAAACCCGCCTCTCCCCAGAGCTCCGGGAAAATCACCCCAAAACCCTCTTCCCATAGGGCGTCTGCTGAAATCAAGATGCGATGATCCGCCTGATACAGCATGACAGAGTGTGGATCGTGCCCTGGTGCCGCCAATATCTTCCAAAGATATCTTCCTAGCAATATTTCCTCGCCCGGAACTAATACACCGTGATGCGGAAACTGTGGGCACTCCTGTCCCAAGTTGTCGTAACTTAATAAAGTGCTGTCCCAGTTTTTAACTGCTATCGCTTCAGCAGCTGGAATGTATACCTCGCAATGAAAAGCCTCAACTAAAGCAGCATTGCCGCCACAGTGATCTGAATGCAGGTGGGTATTGACCATCTTATTTAATTTCAGTAGGCGATGCTTTTGCAAAGCATTCTGAACTAAACCAATAGTCAAATTTTGATGAGCACAATATCCCGAGTCCACCAAGGAAACATCACTTTCACCAAAGTGAAAAATATTATTGGCGGAGAGCCAGCCTCTTTCAAAGACTTCAATCCCAGGAGGCAGCAAATGCGTAGTCATAACTGAGTTGCTTTGTACTTACTTTGTAGTTGCTTGAGTAGTTAGCTCTAACTTACGCACATCAAACTGCTGCGTCTGTATGCGCGCCAAGGTATCTTCATAGACTTTTTTGTCTAACTGTGGCGTTCTGGACAGAATCCAAAGATATTCACGGCGAGGGTCACTCACGACAGCCACTTGATACTGAGCATCTAGATCAATCACCCAGTAATCGCCCCATACCAAAGGGATAAAAGCCAACCACGCGGGTGCGAATCGCACTTCAAGCTTGGGGGAGTCTTTTGCCCCAATCTGCCTTGCCGTACCCTCGGCCTCTGATAGATCACCCTCAGCCGTTTTGCAGCTATTAAGCACTTTTAGAGTGCCGTCAGCCCTAGCCGAATAGACTGCCTTGGTATTGCTAGCGCACTTCTTCTGAAACCAATTAGGATATTTAGCAATCTCATACCAAGTACCTAAATAACGCGGTACATCTAGAGAGGGAATCGTCTTTACCGGTGCATCACTTCCCTGCCCATAAGCAGAAAAGTGAAACAACAAAATGCAGGCACTAAAAAGTAATGAGTAAATTTTGCTCATTACTAATAGTACTTCTTCAGATCCATGCCCGTATACATACTAGCTACTTGTTCACCATAGCCATTAAACATTTGGGTTTTAATCTTTGGTGCAAACATTCCCTTGGGGTCACCAATGCGACGCTCAACCGCTTGGCTCCAGCGCGGGTGATCTACCTGAGGATTGACATTGGAATAGAAGCCATACTCACGCGCATCGAACTGATTCCAACTGGTCTTAGGCACCTCTTCTGTAAAGCGAATTTTGACTATCGACTTGGCACTCTTGAAGCCGTATTTCCAGGGCACCACTATCCGGACTGGGGCGCCATTCTGCTTTGGCAAGACTTCACCATATAAACCAAAAGTCAGCAGCGTCAATGGATTCATGGCCTCGTCCATACGCAAGCCTTCACTATAGGGCCAATCAATAATATTGCTCTTCACCCCCGGCATTTGCTTGCGATCAGCTAAGGAAATAAATTCCACATACTTTGCAGACCCCAGTGGCTCTAATTTATTAATGAGCTTAGAGAGCGAGTAACCATCCCAAGGGATGACCATAGACCAACCCTCAACACAGCGCATCCGATAAATTCGCTCTTCCATTGGGGCTAGCTTGAGAAGCGCATCAATATCAAGTGTCATTGGCTTTTTGACCAAGCCCTCAATTGAGATGGTCCAGGGTCTTGTCTGTAAGGTGCCGGCATACGCTGCCGGATCAGCTTTATCAGTACCAAACTCATAAAAGTTGTTGTAGCTGGTGACGTACTTCAGGGCAGTTAAATCATCCTTATTCGCATAGGCGGAATTAAGCGTAGCAGTCAACTTTTCTGGACTGGCAGCAAGCGCTTCTCTAGAGAACCAGGGCGCCAGCGCCATTCCAAAGCCCCCTGCAGCAGCAGTCTTGATAATATTGCGGCGGTTTTCAAATACGGCTTTTGGAGTGATGTCGCCTGCAAGAATGGTTTTATCAGTAAAACGCATGTTGCGCCCCCATGAATGTAACGTAGATTCAAACACGAAGTGCAACACGGTTTAAGGACTGCATAAATACTTCATTGGGGGTTTTAAATCCTAATCGTTTTCTAGGTCGGTTGTTTAAACGGTCTTGGATCATTCTAAGCTCCTTATCGG